>CAJQRT010000046.1 GCA_905612335.1 uncultured Candidatus Pelagibacter sp. | reverse complement strand
GTATTAATCTTATTAATACCATTTTGGAAGTTTAGAATACCTGAAAAAAAATATATGCCCTCACTAATATATTTTTCTATTTCTATGGGTGTTATGGTTTATGTGTTTATGACACTATCTCTTTATTACTCATCAATTATATCTCCAGTAATTGTGGGATCACAACTTGCAATTCCTTTTGGTGTTCTGGCAAGCTCTATCATGCTAAATGAAAATATAAGTTCAAAAAAATGGGTATTAATTTTTACTTCTTTTGTTGGAATTTTAATAATATTTTTTGACCCAAAATTAGCTAATAATTTTTTAGGATTATTTTATGCAGCTTTAATGGCATTATCTTTTGGTTTAGCTCAAGTTTACTCAAGAAAGTTAAAAGATTTAGATGTCAGTTTAACAAATGCATTTACAGGTTTGTTTGGATTTATAATATTGTTAATCCTATCTTATTTTATTGAGGGTGATGCAATCACAAATATTAAATTAATAAATATTAATACTTGGCTTTTAATATTTTATCAGGCTGTTGTTGTATCTTTAGGTGCTCACCTGCTGATGTTCTATTTATACAAATTTTATACTGTTGGTCAAATTTTCCCCTCTTACTCATTATTTCCCATTTTTGGTATAGGGCTAACTTTTTTAATATTCGGAGAAGTTCCAACACTTTTATTCCTTATTGGTGGTATAATTGTCCTAAGTTCAGTCTATTTACTTCATAAAATGAGATAATTTATCCATTGAATTATTGGATTAATCATAATTAAATTAGCTTTTTATAAATTATTAACAATCAAAGAGGAAAATAATGAAAAAACTATTTATTGCTGCATTTATACTCGTTTCAACATTTACAACGAGTACATTCGCAGAAGTTAAGATGGGAATTATACTAGGGTTTACTGGTCCTATTGAATCTCTAACACCAGCTATGGCTGCATCTGCAGAGCTTGCATTTAAAGAAGCTTCTGATTCAGGTTCGCTATTAGGTGGAGAAACTATTTCAGTAGTAAGAGCAGATTCAACTTGTGTTGATTCAGCAGCAGCAACTGCAGCAGCTGAAGGTGTTATTGCACAAGGTGTAGCAGCTATTATGGGTGCTGACTGTTCAGGTGTAACTGGTGCTATTGCATCAAACGTTGCTGTACCAAATGGTGTAGTAATGATTTCACCATCCGCAACATCGCCAGGACTTACAACTTTAGATGACAAAGGATTCTTTTTTAGGACGGCTCCTTCTGATGCTAGAGGTGGGCAAGTTTTAGCTAATATTACTAAAGACAGAAAAATAAAAAGTGTTGCAATTACTTACACAAATAATGACTATGGAAAAGGTTTGGCTGATGTTTATGCAGCAGCTGTAAAAGCTCATGGCATTAAAGTAACAATTGTATCTGCCCATGAAGATGGAAAAGCAGATTACTCATCTGAAGTAGCTACTTTAGCTTCAGCAGGTGGTGATGCAGTTGCAGTAATTGGTTACCTAGACCAAGGTGGAAAAGGAATTATACAAGGTTCTTTAGACTCTGGTGCTTTTGATAGATTTATTTTATCTGACGGTATGATTGGTGACGCATTAACTGATGCTTTTGGAAAAGATCTAAATAAATCTTTTGGTTCATTACCTGGTTCTATGAATAAAAAAACAGCAGGTACTTTTGCATCTGTTGCTAAAGCAGCTGGTATCGACTCTTCTGGACCTTACACGGGTGAATCTTATGATGCAGCAGCTTTAATCGTTCTTGCGATGCAAGCAGGTGGATCAGCTGATAGAGCTTCTATTGCAAAGAATGTAATGGATGTTGCTAACGGTCCTGGAACTAAAATTTATCCAGGTGAACTAAAAAAAGGTTTAGATTTACTAGCTAAAGGTAAAAAAGTTGACTACGAAGGTGCAACTGGAGTTTCTTTTACTAGCGTTGGTGAAGCTGAAGGTTCTTTTTTAGAAAAAGAAATCAAAGGTGGAAAATTTAAAAATAAAAAACAAAGATAATTAATATCCTACTTTTAAAACCCTCAGCAGTGAAAATTGCTGGGGGTTTTTTTTATCTAAAAATTTCTGATAATCCTAAAAAACCCAAATATTGAGATGAATATAAGAAAGTAAAAAACCACTTTTCTATAAGTCTCCTCTTTACTTTTAATAAAAAATTTATCACCAATATAAACACCTATTGGTAAAATAATAATCAATGGAACGGTCCTATAAATAGTTGTGACATCTACAATTCCAGCAAAAAAGCTAAGAGTAAAAGCATAAATATCTGTTAAGAAAAATAATGCTGCTAATGAACCTCTGATTATCGCAGGTTGAATGCTTGTAACCAATAAGAATAGTGCAACAGGCATTCCTCCTAAAGTAGTCAATCCATTTAATGTTCCGGAAATTATTCCTGTAAAGAGTTTTCCATAATTGTTATTAATCTTTTGATTTATGCAGCCTCTCATTAATAAAAATGAAAAAAATATGATTAGTACATAAACAGATAGATGTGTGACGTCAGGGGTTAAATATTTTAATAGATAAATACCAACAGGAGAGCCAATAATTATTCCAAATAATAGTTTTACAACAAAATTCCAATCTATTTTTTTCCATATATATGGAGCCATAAAAATACTAATAATGACCTCAAGTATTAGAATAATTGGAACTATTTCTATCGCTGGAAGAATAAAAGAAAAACCCGAGATGCATGTTGCTGAAAAGCCAAAACCATTAAATCCTCTTATAATAGATGCAATAAATACTGTAAATATTACAAAATAAATTTCGACTAAGCTGAGTTGAAAATAAGCTAGTAAATCCATCTTACTTTTTCTCTTTAAAATCAGCTCTTAATGTTGACAAAATAATTAAAACTAAAAATATTATACAAACTAAATTCATTGTTTTCCAACTTGTTAAGGTTAAGAAAACTCCCGCAGATAAACTTGCAGTTGCTTGAATTGAATAAACTATTAAATCATTAAAACCTTGTGCCTTAAATTTTTCATTTTCTCTATACGATAGAACTAACAAACTTGTTCCTGATATAAATAAAAAGTTCCAACCAAATCCTAAAAATATTAATGCAACTAAGTAATTAGTAAAATTTTGATCAAAGAAACTAGTTATAACTGTTATTAAAAATAAAAAAACACCAGCATACATTATTTTACTATGTCCAAATTTTCTTATCAAATTACCAGTAACTAATGATGGTAAAAACATAGCTGCAATATGAAGTTGAATTACCAACCCTGTTTTAGTTAAACTTATTTTTTCCATCACATGCATACTTATTGGTGTGGCTGTCATTAAAAATGCCATTACCGCGTAAGCAAATGCAGAAGCAATTAATGCTTGTAAAAATCTTGGCTGAGAAATTAATTCTAAATAGCTTCGTGAATTTTCTTTGTTAACATTATTTGGTTTGTGCCCATCTTTATAAAAATATAGAAAAATTGTTGATGTAAGTGTTAAAGCTGCAAGTACTATGTACGATCCAGCATATAAATGTTCAGAAATAATTTCTTTTGAAAAATTGGCCGCATTTGGTCCTATAAAAGCTGATCCTATACCTGCTAATAATATTATTGATATAGCTTTGGGTGCCATATCTTTTTTTACTGTTTCAACAGCTGCAAAACGGTATTGATGGCTAAAAGCTACTCCCGCCCCAAGTAAAAAACATGCAAAGTTAAATAAAATAAAACTTTCACTGATTATTGAGTAAGCAGCAAGCAGTGATGACAATGAACTTCCAATTGAAGAAAAAATAAAGCCTGCTCTTCGACCAATTATGCTCATAATTTTTGCAGCAAAAATTGCAAAAATTGCAACACCTACAATTGATAAAGCCATTGGTAATGTTGCTAAAGATTTTATTGGGCTAAACTGAGAGCCAATTATGCCACTTAAGAAAACTGTAACTGGTGCTGCGGTAAACGCAAAGATCTGACTTAAAATCAACAACCATAAATTCTTATTCATTAAAAAAAATATTTATCACCGATGTACATAGCCCATGCTACTGCAGCACCAAGTATAATATATTTCATAATAGTTTTATTTTATTTCTATTTTCTCAGGAAGTATACCTTTAGGGCGATACCTCATAATTAACAATAAACCCATTCCCATCATTAAATATCTAAAGTAAGGAACACTCTCTGTTAAATGTACTTTTAACTCATGAGTCTCTGGAAGACCTGCGGTAAACAGGTTAATCAAGAACAATGATATCGGTGCTGCCTCAATCCATAGAAACCATACTGCAAATCCCCCTAAAATAGCCCCAAAATTATTTCCACTACCACCAACAATTACCATTACCCAAATTAAAAAAGTATATCTCATTGGCCTGTAACTACCTGGTGTAAATAAACCATCTTGAGTGACTAACATGGCACCTGCAATACCGACTATTGCTGATCCTAAAATAAATATTAACAAATGTTGTTTAACAACATTCTTACCCATAGCATTTGCTGCTTCTTCGTTGTCTCTAATAGCTCTCATCATTCTTCCCCATGGAGAATAAAGTGCTTTTTGAGTAACTATTAATAAAGCAATAACTACAATTAAGAACAGACCTGAATAACAAAGTTTTACAAAAACTGAAGATCCTTCAATAACTAACTGATTAAGTGCAGCTTGTTTATCTGCAATATTAGAAATTAATTCTAATTTTCCTGAATTAAATTTTGCAACTAAATTTATAAACCATTCAGTTGTCTGAAGGTTAACTTCATAAGGTACTGGACGATCTAATCCAATTACATTTTTAACACCTCTTGCCAACCAATCTTCATGTTTGATTATAGCAATAACAATTTCTGAAATAAGTAATGTAGCGATAGCTAGGTAGTCAGCACGTAAACCAAGAGCAACTTTACCTACAATAAATGCTAATCCAGCAGCAAAGAAGGCTCCAACTATCCATGAAAATACTATTGGTAAACCTAAGCCTCCCAGAAATCCTGTTGTTGCTGGGTTTACTGCTTCGATTGCTTCAATGCCTGACTCAGAAGTAATTCTTATAATTACAATTCCAGCAATTATAATTCCAGCAATTCCATATGTTCTTATTTTTGATTTCTCAAAATTTTTTAAAATAAACCGAATAAGGAAAACTATTGCAATTATTAGACATAGACACATTAGAATATCAAATCCACCTGCACTCCATGCTTCTGGAACTGGATCAACTGATATTAAAACTGCAGCTAACCCTCCTAATGCTGCATAACCCATAAGACCAAAATTAATAAGACCAGCATAGCCCCATTGTACATTTGCCCCCATAGTCATCACTGCAGAAATTAAACACATATTAAAGATTGAAAGAGCTACATTCCATGATTGAAATATTCCAACTAAAATAATTAAACCCATCATTATTGCGTAAGCTACAATTATATTTAGATTCTTTCTCACAGTACTTTCCCCTTAAATATTCCATTGGGTCTATAGAGCAAAACAATCACCAGTATAGAAAATGATACAGCAAATTTATAATCAGTTGATAATAATTGCACCAATGTTTCAGGCTCCATACTTTTTGGTAAAATATACATAAAAAATTTCTTATATGCGTAAGTTATAAATATCTCTGAAAAAGCTATAACGTACCCACCTAAAAATGCTCCAAATGGGTTCCCTATACCACCAACAATTGCTGCAGCAAAAATCGGTAACATGTTGTTAAAGTAAGTAAAAGGCTTGAAACTTTTGTCTAAACCATACAAAGCACCACCAATAGTTGCTAAAATTCCTGCAATGATCCATGTAATCATAACTACTCTTTTAGGGTCAATTCCTGATAATAAAGCTAGATCTTCATTGTCTGAATAAGCGCGCATACTCTTTCCTGTTTTAGTTTTATTTAAAAACCAAAATAAAATTGAAACTAATATAAGTGTTACAAATACAGTAATTGCCTGACTAGATTTAATTGCTAAACCCTCATTAAGTCCTGTCATTTCTTTAAACTCACCTGCTTTGATAATAAATTTTTCTCCATCAAAGAATCTTCTGTCAGCAGGACCAATTATTATTCTTACCACAGCTTGTGTTACAAACATTACACCTATACTTACCATTGCAAGTTGAACTGGTGGACTTTTACTTACCCTGTAATACCTAAATACAAATTTATCTATAAAGAGCATGTAACCAATCATAAAAATTATTGCAAAAGGTATCGCAAGCAGGGCTGTTGGTAAAACTCCTAGAGAAATACCAATCGATTGAAAATACCAAGTAATTAAAATGGTCACCATTGTTCCAAATGCCATCATGTCTCCAGTTGCAAAGTTTGCAAATCTTAAGATCCCATAAATTAAAGTTACAAAAATCGCACCAAGTGCTAATTGTGAACCATAAGTTAAAGCTGGAACAAAAATATAATTTAACAGTAATATAATTGCATTTAAAAAATCCATACTATCCTCCCAAAAAAGAGCTTCTTACTCTTGGATCATTTAATAGTTCTTTTCCAGTACCTGCATACTTATTTTCTCCGGTAACCAATACATATCCACGATCAGAAATATTCAATGCTTGCTTAGCATTTTGCTCAACCATTAAAATAGCAACATTTGTTCTTTTAACTTTAATGATATGATCAAATAATTCATCCATCACTATTGGCGATACACCTGCAGTAGGTTCATCTAACATTAATACTGATGGTTTAATCATTAACGCTCTTCCAAGAGCAACTTGTTGTCTTTGACCACCAGATAATTCACCAACTAACTGATTTCTTTTTTCTCTTAAGATTGGAAAGAGTTCATAAATTTCCTCTATAACATTTTGATAGTTGTCATCTCTTAGATAAGCTCCCATTTCTAAATTTTCTTCAACTGTCATTCCTGCAAAAACATTTTTTGTTTGTGGTACAAATGAAATACCTTGCCTAACTCTATCTTGTGGTGAAAGTTTTGAAATATCTTTTCCATCAATAACAACAGCACCTGATTTTAAATTTATAAGACCAAGTAATGCTTTCATGGCAGTAGATTTACCAGCACCATTAGGTCCTAGGATTGATACTATCTCCCCTCTATTTACATCAACAGAACAAGAGTTAATAATATCTGGGCCAGTGCCATAACCACCAGTCATTTTTAAACCTTCAAAAAAAGCCATTAATTTTCATCCTTAATTTTAGATCCTCTGCCCAAATAGCTATCAATAACCTTCTCATCTTTCTTAGCTTCTTCAGCAGTTCCTTCAAACAAGACCGAACCTTCTGCCATAACTATAACAGGGTCACATAATCTACTTATAAATTCCATATCGTGTTCAATCATGCAGAATGTATACCCTTCTTCTTTATTTAACTTCATAATCGCAGTTCCAAGATCTTTAAGTAATGTTCTGTTAACACCAGCACCTACTTCATCAAGTAATACAAGTTTAGCATCAACCATCATGGTTCTGCCAAGTTCTAATAGTTTTTTCTGTCCACCTGATAAATTTCCAGCTAATTCATTTGACAAATGTGTGAGATTTAAAAAATCTACAACATCTTGAGCTTTTTGTTTAACTACAAGCTCCTCAGTTTTGACTAAACTTGGTTTTAATAATGCTGTCATCAGTTTCTCACCTGATTGGTTTGCTGGTACCATCATTAAATTTTCCAAAACAGATAAATTTGTAAACTCATGAGCTATTTGAAAAGTTCTTAATATTCCTTTTGAAAATAATTCATATGAAGGAACATCTGTTACGTCTTCATCATAAAATAAAACTTTTCCACTTGACGCCTTTAAGTTTCCTGCAATTAAATTAAATAAAGTAGTTTTACCAGAACCATTAGGTCCTATAATTCCTGTAATCGATCCTTCTTTAATTTTTAAAGAACAATCTGAGACTGCAGCCAAACCCCCAAAATACTTAGATAGGTTTTTAATTTGTAAAATATTCTGTTCTTGGTTCATGAAATTTTATTTGTTTAGTCTTTTATGTATACTGTTAAGAGTCTTTTCTAAAGATTTATAGAAACCAGCTTTGGTTAGCTCTTTAACTCCCTGCTCATTTAACCCTTTAGGAGTTTGTGATTCTTTCACTAGATACTTTAAATCTTTTTTAGAATTTACAACTGCATCTTCTGATAATGCTAAAAATAAAGATGTTATATATTTTTGCGCATTATCTCGTTTAACTCCTCTTTTTACTAACCAGTCTGTCATTACTCTTAGTAATTCATAAAAT
Source organism: uncultured Candidatus Pelagibacter sp. (assembly GCA_905612335.1). The sequence goes on along the minus strand of CAJQRT010000046.1, from coordinate 9,188 downwards.
GGTGCCATCATTCCAGAAGTGGCCCAAAAATTAATTGAGGATTTTTCATTTTTAATTTCAACTGTTGTGCCAATTTTATTAAAGAAATCTTTTACTTTTTTATTTGGAGGGCAGATGGGTACTGGTCCTTTTTTTAAAGATATTGGTGGTAATGGTATTGCTCTTATAATTTTTGCTTTAACTTTAATTGTTTTTTTTAACTGAGCCAAAGTAATTGTTGAAATGAAACTAATTATAGTTTGACTTGATTTAAATTTTAGATCTTTAATAATTTTATTACCTACTGTTGGGGTTAGAGATAAAAATATCCAATCACATGCATTAACTATTTCCTGATTATTTTTACTAATAATTATTTTTTTAAACTTCTTTTTAAGACTGCTGGAAATAGATTTATTTCTGTGAGAAATAACTATATTTTTATAGGATATATTGGAGCTACAGATACCAGTAACCACTGCTGACGTAATTCTACCTGTTCCTATAAAGCCTAATTTCATAAATATAGTTACTTTATAATGATATTAGGGAATTAATTAATAAAAAAAGAACCTCTAATTCTCAACAGTTCTCTGCTTAAATCTTTATTTTCCTTGAAAGGTTTTCTTCCATGTAGCCAAAAATAATTATTAGCAACTATTGCAGATCCAACGGGTAACTTCGTAATAGCTTTATTTTTACTTTCTTCTAAGCCATCTGATAATCTCTGTAAAAAATTACCCTGATCCATATTTTTAGGCTCAGGAAACTGGTCTATATAAGAAATATTAGGTTTGCCGTTTTTATCAGATGAAAACACTGGATGTTCTACCTTGTAGTCTATATTTTTACTCTTTGGTGAGCCCCAAACAAAGTTCTGCTTACCTACTGGGTCACTATATAAATCTTCACAATGCTCCCAGTCATCTAGATGTAACATTGTGGTCTCTCCACCTACTACATTCTGCTCATCAATTTTAGTCATTAACAGCCAGTCAGTAACTTCCTTAACATAAGTTCCATCTGTATGGAGATCCATATTTATGTAAGCTTTTCTTAAATACGAGTCACTTTTATCTTCATGCTTAACAATAAATCTCGCATAGTATTTTCCTGCCATAGAGTCATGGTTTGGAATTCCAATCAAATGAGCAATTGCCGTTGATAATTTAACCAAAAAAGTATGATTAATTTTAGAATTAATATTTTTTGGACCAATAATAAAACAACCTGTTTCACGATCTCTTATTATTTTGTTCATAAGTTTACTTAATTGATTAGACGTAAGGTTATCTAAGCTTTTCGCTAATGTGAAACGGGTAAATGGCTTGTATTCAAGAGCAGTGATATCAAACTTGTTAAATGGAAATATTAATTTTTCTAAAATCTCATCTTCAATTTGAATATTAATTATCCTTTTAGATTTTTCATGTGCAAAAATTTCAAATCCTTTTATTTTTTCCACTGTCTAAACCAATTTTTATCTAGCAGCAATATTATCATCTACACCCCAGATATAATATCCACCTTTAGCTCGTTGCCAATCTCTATATCTACAACTTGAAGAAAATCTTAAATTTCCCTTAATTTTTTTATCTTTCAATTTTTTTATTTTATCTAATTTTTTTAAAAGCTTAGGATGGTTATATTTTCCAAGATCAAGTAAACAAGCATGTTGGTAAGGATCATAGGGGTCACTTCTTGTTGGTATTAAATAAACTGAGTCCATCATTTGAGGGCATCCCTCTTTTGTATGAGCATAAACAGATCCAATTTTTTTCCCAGATCCCAGCATTAAGCCAGGTTTATCTGAAGAGTAATGACCATTGCCAGATTTAACATCTGGAACACAGTCGTAGCCCATCCCCTGAGTATGAAGCAATTCATGCAATGTTACTAATAATTTTCTTTCATATGAGCCATTACTTTTACTTTTTAAATATGTAGTACCATACCCAACACCCGCCTCTCCTCCATCAACATTAGAAAAATCAGCAAAGTTATAGTAAATCTTTTTAATATTTTTTTGATCTTTAACATTATTTAAGAATGGTATGATGTCATCATTTGCCCACTTATGAAGCTCTTTATGTTTCATGCTCATTCTAATGAATGTGATATCTAATTTACCATCTGCTCGATAATCAAACTTGTAATTTCTAGCAACACCATCACCTTTTTTATTACCAGCGGTGGCTTTTAACATTACTTCATTTGCTTCTAGTAGGATTTTTTCTATCTCACCATTAATATCCATTTCTCGATCTTCACTATCAGCAGCTAACAAATAATTAAAATGTATTTGATAATCGTCTGTTATATCAGGCTGATCTTCAAAAAATCTTCCTGACTTTTCATCTGCAGCAAATAATGGAGTTAAAAAAAGTATTAATGATAAATAAAATATAATTTTTTTCATTATAAGTAATTGGTTAATAATGCCATCATGATAGCAGAAATTACTGTTGGATAAACAAAATTTCTTTTTGATATAAAAAATATAAATAAGCAAAATAATACTACCGTTGCTCTGCTTAGATAACTTGCATCAGATAAAACTCCTACGGGAAAAATAATTGTCCTAGCAATCAGTGCTGCTAAAGTTGAGTATGCAAGACAATTAAAATATCTAAATAATTTTGAAGTTTCTTTTATTCCTTTTGATGAAATTACTCCTAATAGTCTAGAAGAAAAAGTAGCAAGAGAGGTAACTAAAATTGCAAGAACTATGCTAGTTGACATTTAGTTCTCCTATTAAGTAAGCAATAGTTCCACCAACAAGTCCACCAAGTAAAATTGACCATTCAGGTGATAAAAAATAAAATATTGGTCCTAACAATAATCCTAATATTACTGATGCTGTTATTTGAATGGTTTTCATTGCACCAACCATCATACATAAGAAATAAATCGGGTTTAAAATTGCTAAACCCATCATCATATTTTTATCTAGGTAATCAGATGCATAAAATCCAATAAATGTGCCTATAACCGCTGTTGTCCAAGTTGCACAACCAATTCCAATCCAAAAATCAATTCTGTGTTTTTTTTCAATGTCTTTGTAATTACTTTTCATTATTAGCCAAGCAGAGACTGCAATGAAATGACATGAAAAATAATATTTCCACCTTGGTTGGCTTTTGTGCATCATTAGTGGGAATAAAGAAACTGCCATTGGATAAAGACGAGCATTAACAAACCAAACAGCTAGAAAAATATTCAATAATGATGCTCCTACTATTAACGATTCAGCCATCACCAATGAACCAGGTAAGGCATAAGTTAGCATAGTTGAAAATATACTTTCTTGAATACTAAAACCCAAATTTTTAAGAAGTGCGCCGATAGCAATAAAACAACAACCAAGTGCAAGGGCTGGACTATCTGGAGCTAGAATTGATTTAAAACCCTTTAAAAAAAACTCTCGGTTTATCATCAACCACCTAGGAATAATCTACCAACATCAGGGTTTTTTAATAAATCATCCCCTTTGCCAGCAATAGCAGTTTGGCCTGATACTAAAACGTAACCTATATCAGCAAACTCTAGTCCTTTTTTAGCATTTTGCTCTACTAAAATGATTGTTTTCTTTTCTGTCACCTGAAGATCTCTTAAAATTTCAAATACCATATCAATATATCTTGGCTCTAATCCAATCGATGGTTCATCAACTAATAGTACTGATGGCTTCATAACTAATGCTCTAGAAATTTCTAATAATCTTCTTTCACCCCCTGATAAAACTTTAGCAGGCTGATTTCTTCTGTTTCTTAATCTTTCATATTTTTCAAAAATTCTTTCTGCTTCTTGATAAGACTCGTCTGTGTTTTCTTTAGCATAACCACCCATCAATAAATTTTCTTCAACTGTCATATCTGGAAAAACAGAATTATCTTGAAGAATATATGCAATACCGCATGATGTAAGTTTTTGAGCTGGAGTTAAGTGTGTAATTTCTTTTCCATCAATTTCAATTTGTCCTGAAAAAATATTTGTAAATCCATAGATAGAATGAAGTATTGTAGATTTTCCCGCTCCATTAGGTCCAATTAGACATAAGGATTGTGCCTTGCTTGCATACAAGTCAAAATCATGAAGTATTTCCATTTTACCATAACCAGCTGATAATTTTTTTATTGTTACATGATTATTCTCAGGAGCTAATTTTTTTAATTCTTCTGGCCCTGGTGCTTTTCCTAATACATCGTATTGATTTGACATTATTGCGCTCCCAAGTAAGCGTCTAGTACACGCTTATCATTTTTGATTTCATCTGGAGTTCCATTTGCTAACATTTGACCATGTGCTAAACAAAAAACTCTTTGTGCTAAATTCATAATTACCTTCATATTGTGCTCTATAACCAGCAAAGTAATTCCATAATCTTTATTAACAGTAATTAAACGATCAATAATTCCATTGATCAATGTAGGGTTAATTCCAGCTGTAGGCTCATCTAATAAAAGCATTTTAGGCTCATTCATTAATGCCATAGCAAGTTCTAGTAATTTTTGCTGTCCAAAAGAAAGATCTCCCGCTCTAAGTTTTCTTTTTTGATGAAGTCCTACAAATTTTAATAACGTTTCTGCTTTATCTGTTAAGTCTGAGGGTATCTTTTGAAATACCGTTAATATTCCGTCATTTACTGGCTTATTACTGATTAACATATTTTGAATACAGTTTAATTTTCCATAAATTCTAGTTTGCTGGAATGTTCTAAGTAGTCCAAGTTTAGCAACAACAGGAACTGGTAGCTCTGAAACTTCTGTGCCATCAAATTTAATGGAACCATTATCGATTGGATAAGTCCCTACAATTGAATTAAACAAAGTAGTTTTACCAGATCCATTTGGACCAATTAATCCAACGATTTCACCTTCTTCAACTGACATTGAGATATCAACATTAGCTTTAACACCACCAAAAGACTTACTTACATTTGATATATCTAATATAGCCATTACTTTAATTCCACCTGTGCTTTTAGGTCAGCTTCATCAACAACTTCACCAAATCTTTCAGGATATTTTTCTCTTAACCATCCCATTACCCCTTCAGGAAAATAAACAACGATTACGATAATTAAAACTCCAAGAGCAACATACTGCCAGCCCAAAAAGTAAGTCCAAAAACCTTCTTTAAATAAGTGAAATATAGTTGCACCAACAAGTGGTCCCCATAAAGTTCCTTTACCACCAAGGATTGCCATTAAAACCATGAACACACCAAATGTTGGACCAGCAAATGCAATTTCAGTTGGTTCAATGTAACCATTAATATGGCCCATTAATCCTCCAGCAATTCCAACAAAGAATGCTGATACCATCCAGCCAATAATTTTATATCTCATTGTGTGAATTCCCATTGCTTCGGCTTTATCTTCATTGTCTCTTATTGCATTTAAAACTAATCCAAATCTTGTGCTATATGCCCACTTCAAAGTAATAAAAGTTACAATTGCAAGAGCAAGACACAAATAATATAAAAATTGAGATGAAGACTCGTTAGACCCAAATCCCTTTGGCCAAACTGGAACTGTCATGCCTTGACCTGCACCAATTATTTCAATTCCACCTGCAAGTTCACCTGCAGCAATTCCTAATGCTAAAGTACAAATTGCAAAATAATGTCCTCTTAAACCTAAAATTCCGTAACCAATTACTCCTGCAATGATTGTTGGAATAATTCCTGCTAATAATATACCAACTCCAAAGCCTTGAAAAAATTGGGGTATAGTATGAACAAAAGTTTTCTCCCCACCAGCATCCGTCCATTCAGCTAATGAGAAAAACATTGCTATTTGAGTACTTGAAGCAACATACATTCCAATACCAAAAAATAATATGTTTCCAAATGTATTGTAACCCATCTGTCCACCTTGAACATCCCAAGTCATAGCCAAAACAATTAAAATATAAAGGAACGATAATTGAAGTTTGTAAGCTGGGAATATAAATGCTCCAGCTAAACCAAATATTATTAGGCCAGCATATAATAAAGTATTTTTATTCATTATTTTAAATACTCTCTTTTTCTCGCTAATTTGAATCTTCTGTAGACTAGTATTATGACTAGTAAAGAGAATACCGCTGCAATTCTAAATTCTGTTCCAAGTAAATAATCTGACCACTCCTCAAATACCCCAAGACCCATACCAGATATTGCAACAGCTGGTAAATTTCCAAGTCCTGCAATAATTACAATCATGAAAGATCTAACTGTGTAAGGTAATCCCGTATAAGGGTGAAGTGTAAATGTGATTGCAATACATGCACCTGCTATTCCACATAATGCTGCATTAATACCAAAAGTTGCTGCATAAACTTTTTCAGTATCAACACCTAAAATTTTTGCTGCTCTTGCATTTTGAGCCGTTGCTCTAATTGCTCTACCTAATTTCGATTTCTTCATGTAGATGACAAGAATGATTGCAGATATTACACACACTGCTCCTGAAAATATTTTTGCATTAGGTAGTGTAACTGAGTTATTAAATAACATTGTTGTTCCAAAATTTGACTGAGCAACTACTACGTCTGCACCAAACGCAAAATTCATTAACTGTTGGGCTAAAATACTAATTCCAAATGTTGCAAGTATTGAAGTAAACAAATCCTTATCTACCACTTTATTGATAACAAGCTTGTACATTCCCCAACCCACACAATACATAATAATTGGTGATACGATCACTCCAAAGGCTGGGTGAATTCCTGATAGATACATAAAATATGCAATGTATCCACCCATGATTACTAATTCACCTTGAGCAATGTTTATTATGTTCATTACTCCCCACTGCAATGCCATTCCATAAGCGATTAATGCAAACAAAATACCAAGAAGTATTCCGTCCATTGACGCTTGAACCATTAAAATAGGAGCTTGGAAAATTAATAAATCCATAAATTCTGTAGATGTTTATAAAAAAATGCCCCCTATTACTAGGGAGCATTTTACATATTAGGTATTATCTTTTTGACCAAGATGGAATTGGGTGTACTAACTCAGCAGATGCCCATTTTGTAGGAGCAACAACTTTGTTTTCACACTTACTACCATCATCGTTACATGATACTTGGAAAAGTACCATTGGCTTAGATACATTCTGTCCACCTTCAGCAAATTTTATGTTTCCATAAAAAGTTTGCATGTCAGTTGAAGCTAAAGCATCTCTAACTTTTTTAGTATCAAATGATTGTGCTCTTTCGAACGCATCTTTATAAACTAATAAAGCAGCTGATGATTCTGCAGCTTGGTATGGCGGCGCATATCCAAAAGCTTTTGTAAAGTCAGCATCATATTTCATACCACCACCAAAGAACTTGTCTTTGTATGATAGAGATTTATGCCACTGAGAAGCGCAAAGTGCATACTCAGAAGCTTTACCATGTTGCTTAGATAATTTAGCAGCATCACAGTGAGTCATGGCTAACATTTTCACGTCAACTTTCATTTCTGAGATTTGTCTAACAGCTGTTAAAGCACCTTTAGTATGACCTGAAACCACAAGAACATCTGGATTAGTAGCTTTTACTTTAGATAAAGTAGCAGCCATATCGTTAAGCTCTTTTGGTAATTTGTCATCTATAATGATTTTAGAACCTGTTCTTTTAGCAGCTTCAACAATACCTAATCTCACATCTTGTGAGAAAGCGTCTTGTTCAAATGCCATTGCAATCTTAACTGGCTTTCCACCATTTTTTTCAACTGCAAGATCAATTGCTACATCAAGATATAAGTTAGCTGGCGCAAGTACTGCAAATAGATATTTGTAGCCTTTAGTGAATAACGATCTAGACGCACCGTTTGCTTCAACCATAGGAACTTCATATTTTTCAGTTACAGGTGCCATAGCTTTTGTAAGTCCTGAGCTATATGGCCCAAGCATGAACTGAACACCATCTTGTTTGATTAATCTTTCCGCAAGTTGAGCTGCTCTTCCTGAGTTTGATTCATCATCGTAATAAATAATATCAAACTTGTAAGTTTTTCCACCAACTTTAACACCACCCATGCTGTTAATTCTCTCAACTGCTAAATTATAACCGTTTTGAGTATGAACACCATTAGATGAATATTTTCCAGTCAATGAAACAGCTGCACCTAAAATAATTTTATCACCAACAACTTTTGCAAAAGATATTGTTGAAGCTGAAATTAAAAGTGCAATAGCAGAAACTAAAGTAATAAGTATATTTCTGATTTTCATTTTATTTTTCCTCTATTAGTTTTTAAATTTAAAAATTAATTAAACTCTTAAACTATAGAACAAACAAGTCTGTAATATAGATTGCGACTTAATACTTTTGAATTAAAGCTATGATTAGTGCAATTAATATTAATACACACGCTGAAATTGTATTAATAACTCTTGGGTTTGCTTTTATCCAAACAATTAATTTTCTAGCGAGTACTGCGTAGACAATTAAAGATAAAAAATCTAAAACCACATAGGTTGTGATCAAAATTAAAAATTGAATAATATAATTTCCATTGAAATCAATAAATTGTGGGAAGATTAATGGAAAGAACATCCAAGCCTTAGGACTTGTCCCTGCAACTAAAAAACCATCTTTAAAAAATGAAAAAAAACTTTTAGATGAAATATTTTTTGACCTTATGTCTTTTGGTTGTGATTTATAAATATCATAAGCAAGATAAAGTAAATATGCAATTCCTACCCACTTAAAAATATTTAAAAAATTTGGGTTATCGACAAAAAAAGATCCAAGAACAAAAATTACTAAAGTTGCCTGAATAATATTTGCTGTTACATCTCCTAGTGCCGTCCAAATACATTTTTCAACCCCATAATTCATCGAATATGAAATGATCACAATTCTAGGAGTTCCAGGAGTGATAAATAAAAATAAAATTATTTGAAGAAAAAGGAAATAGTTTAAGGGGAGCATTTTAATCGTTTGGATAGTCCTAAAAAAACCGGGAGCTAAAGATGGCTAAATAGGACTATCGTGAAATGATATTATCACGCTCATATAATAAATGCATTAATCATTTTTTTGAAATATAAGGAATCCATGAAAAAAAAAAGGTCACACCCCTACAACTAGGGTTAAAAATCCAGAACCCCATATATCAGACCCTGACTGGATCATCTGGGCAGCTTGGGCTGATCGTATTACTTTTGAAGAAATTAAGGAAAAGACTGGAAAGACAGAAGCTGAAGTAATCAAGATTATGAGGCA
>CAJQRT010000045.1 GCA_905612335.1 uncultured Candidatus Pelagibacter sp. | reverse complement strand
AAGTTATGAGAGATCTGGAGATTATATAAAAGCAGATAAAGACTTACTGAAATCTCTTGAAGCAAATCCAAATGATGCTTATGTTTTGAATTATTTAGCTTATTCGTGGCTGGAAAGAGAACAAAAAATTAATACTGCTCTTAAAATGCTTGAAAAAGCTTATGCTGCAAGAAGTAACGATCCATATATTATTGATTCAATCGGTTGGGCATATTACTTGGTTAACGAATATGAGAAGGCAGAAAATTTTCTTAAAAGAGCAGTTGAATTAATGCCACAAGATCCAATAGTTAACGATCATTACGGTGATATTCTTTGGCAGTTGGATAGAAAAATTCAAGCAAGATATTTTTGGCAAGCTGTTTTAAATTTAGATGAGACAGAAGATGCCATGAAAGAAACTATTAAAAATAAGTTAATAGAGGGATTAAAAAATTCCTAAATTATGAATAGTTTTAAGATAAAGTCTTATGCAAAGATAAATTTAGCTCTAAACGTTACTGGAAAAAAATCAAAGTTTCATAATATTGAAAGTTTAATTTCCTTTATTGATTTACATGACTCAATCACACTAAGAGAAAGCAATACAAAACAGCATAAAATTAATTTTTGTGGAAAGTTTTCTAAAAAAATTAGCAAAATTAACACCATTTCAAAATTGTTAAAAATTTTAGATAACAAAAAACTTTTAAATAATAAAAAATTTGAAATTAAAGTTATAAAAAATATACCTCAAAAAGCAGGGATGGGAGGTGGGTCCATGAATGCTGCCAGCTTACTAAATTTCTTTATCGAAAAAAAAATAATTAGAATAAAAAAAGATGAGTTAAAAAAAATAAGTAATGAAATAGGATCGGATGTTATTTTAGGTGTAAAGCCGTCATCTGCTATTCTTTTATCTAATGGAGATATCAAAAAATACAAAAATAAAATCAAATTTCATATATTGGTTACAAAACCTAACTTTGGATGTTCTACAAAATATATTTATTCAAAAGTTAATTCTTTTTCCAAACCTGAATTCAATCCCCCTAAACTGAAATTATTTGAAGCAAAATATTTAAAAAATTTAGACAATGACCTTGAAAAAGTTGCTTTAAATAAATATCCAGAACTTAAAAGAATTAAATCCTATCTAGGTGGTTTACCCAATGCTCTATTTGCTAGAATGTCTGGATCAGGATCCTCAATAGTGGCTTATTTCCATTCCAAAAAGGCCTGTAAAAAAGCGTACAGTCAATATAAACGAAAATTTAATAGCCATTGGTGCATTGAATCAAAAACTATATAATTTTTTTTTTTTGTGATATATGAAATTAATATTGGCCCATGGTGAAGTGGTATCACATCTGTTTTTGGTACAGAGATCCGAGGTTCGAATCCTTGTGGGCCAGCCATATATGAATAACTTATTAGATAAAATTTTTTTTAGATCTCAAAACCTTAATCACATAAATTTAGGCTTCAAAAATATAAAAAAAGAAACAGAGGTTTCAAAAATATTTGAAGCAATTCATTCATACTCTTCCAATAGTGAAATTAGGTATGTTGGTGGATGTGTAAGAAAGATTATTAATAAAGAAAGATATGACGATATAGATTTAGCAGTAAACTTGAATCCAAGAGAGGTATGTGAGGCTCTTACTAAAAAAGACATAAAATATTACGAGAGCGGAATAGAACATGGAACAATTACAGCATTAATTAATGATATAAAATTTGAAATTACATCATTAAGAAAAGACGTTGATACAGATGGACGACATGCAAAAGTAGAGTTTTCTGATAGCTGGAAAGATGATGCTTCTAGAAGAGATTTTACTATTAATTCCGTTTATGCAGATATTAAAGGAAGTTTATTTGACCCATTTGATGGAAAAAAAGATTTAGAAAATGGAAAAATTAATTTCATTGGAAATGTAGAAACAAGAATAAAAGAAGATTATTTAAGAGTGCTAAGATATGTTAGATTTTATCTTAGTTATTCCAAACATAGTCATGACCTAAAAGTTATTAAAGCAATTAAAAAAAACCTAAGTGGTGTTTCAAGTATTTCCCCAGAAAGATTAATAGATGAATTTCAAAAATTATTAAAATCTGATGGTTTTTTAAAGTTAACTAAAGAT
>CAJQRT010000044.1 GCA_905612335.1 uncultured Candidatus Pelagibacter sp. | reverse complement strand
CAATCTTTTTTACACTCTTGTCTTCTAAGAGTGGTTTTAATTTTTTAATTACAGCTTCTTTTTTTAAACATCCTTTAAACTTATGACCAATTGGAATATAACAAGCTTTACCAATTTTAGTGCTTAATGAAATTCCCACTAAATCAGCTTGATGTGCATCTAATGAGCTAGTTTCAGTATCAATTGCTAGTTCTCCAGCTTCTTCTGCTTCATTAATCCACTCATCTATTTCTTTTTCATTAGTGATGAGATGATAGTTTTTTTTACTTATATTTTGTGGTTTTTTTTCAGGTTTTGTCTCTCTTGCTATTTCTCCTAGCTCAGGTTCTCCATATGCAGAAATGACAGAGCTAAGAAGTCTATTAAACTCCATTTCTCGTAAAAATTTATATAGCTTATCTTTATCAATCTCCTTTAGATTAAATTCTTCTATCTTTCTTTCAACTGGAGCATCTTTCATTAGTGTCACTAATTTTTTACTAATTATCGCTTTATCTTTGTTTTCTATAAGTGTTTCTCTTCGTTTATTTTGTTTTATTTCTTGAGCGTTATCTAATAACTTTTCTAGAGTTCCATATTTATTAATCAGTTCTGCTGCAGTCTTAACACCTATACCTGGAACTCCTGGAACATTATCGCTACTGTCCCCGGCTAAGGATTGAACATCAATAACTTTTTCTGGACCCACTCCAAATTTGGTTACTATATCTTCAGATGTTATAAATTTATTTTTCATTGGATCGAATATACGAACGTCTTTTCTATACAATTGCATTAAGTCTTTATCTGAAGAGACTATTGTTACCTTCGCACCCTTTGCTAAAATTTGCTCTGCATAAGTAGCAATTAAATCATCTGCTTCATAATTTGGAAGATCTACAGATGGTAAATTAAAAGCAACTACAGACTTTCTTATATATTCAAACTGTGGTGCTAAATCATCTGGTGCTTCTGATCTATTAGCTTTGTAGTCTGAATAAATTTCATTTCTAAAAGTTTTTCTAGCTGCATCAAATATTACCGCAAAGTGTGTAGGTTTTTGAAGATTTTCATTTGATTTTGAATCTTCTAGCAATTTGAATAACATACTACAAAATCCACTAACTGCACCAACTGGAAGACCATCACTTTTTCTAGTTAGTGGTGGCAATGCGTAATAAGCTCTAAAAATATAACCCGAACCATCTATTAAATAAAAATGGTCTGTTTTTTTTATTTTATCCATTAAATAATATTATCTTAATAATTTTAAATACTATAAATGTATTAACACGCATGGAGCAAAAAAATATACTTTCTGTTAAAAACTTAAAAAAAATTTATTCAAGTAAACAGGCTGGAGATAACCTCGCATTAAATGATTTAAACTTGGACGTGAAAGAAGGAGAAATTTTTGGTCTTCTTGGTCCTAATGGTGCTGGGAAAACAACATTTATAAATATTTTAGCAGGAACAGTGGTAAAAACAGCCGGACAAGTAAATGTCTGGGGTTTTGACTTAGATAAGAACCCTAGACAGGTTAGAGCTTCGGTTGGAATAGTGCCTCAAGAAGTAAATCTTGATCCATTTTTTAGTCCAAGGAAATTATTAGAGTTACAGGCTGGCCTCTATGGAATTAAAGAAAAAGATAGAATTACAGATACAATTCTAAAATTAGTATCCCTAGAAAAACAAGCTAATAGCTATGCTAGAAGTTTATCTGGTGGAATGAAAAGAAGGTTGCTAATGGCTAAAGCTTTAGTTCATCAGCCACCAATAGTTATTTTAGATGAGCCTACGGCTGGTGTTGATGTTGAGTTAAGACAAAATTTATGGAAAAATGTAAAATTACTCAATGAACTTGGTGTAACTATCATTCTAACAACTCATTATCTTGAGGAAGCTGAGGAAATGTGCGGAAGAATAGCTATATTAAATAAAGGAAATATTGTTGCTCTAGACAGTACTAAGAATTTATTAGATAGAATTCAAACCAAAAAAATAACTTTTAAAACTGACATAAAGATTAATATTAATGATGATGATCTAGAATCTTTAAAAATAGTCTCACAGTTAGATAGTGAGGTTTGTGTTTCTTACGAAAAAAGTAAAATTAATATGGATGAATTAATTAATTTAATTAAGAAAAATAACGTAAGAATTATAGATATTTCAACTGATGATGGTGATTTAGAGGATGTTTTTTTAAGACTAATAAAAAACTAGATTATCACATTAATAAATAGTAATTTATAGATATGGATCTATTAAAAACTAATTCAATTCAAAAAGTATTAAAAACATTTACTCTAATTTTTATAGGGACAATGGCTTTAACTATTTCAGCTAAATTAAAAATACCATTTTATCCTGTACCTATGACAATGCAAACTTTTGTAGTTCTTTTTTTGGGAATTGCTTTTGGATATAAAATTGGCCTCGCATCTGTAGCTGTTTATCTTCTAGAGGGTATTCTGGGAATGCCTGTATTTTCTAACTCACCAGAAAAAGGTGTTGGGATAGTTTATTTTACTGGTCCAACAATGGGATATTTAATTGGATTTCTACTTGCTTCTTTTTTTGCAGGCTATTTAAATTTTAATAAAAACATTTTTATAATTTTTGGAAAATTAATATTTTCTGTTTCAATAATCTATATATTTGGAGCTATTTGGTTGGGAATTTTAATTGGATGGGATAAACCAATTCTTCAATTAGGGGTTACACCATTTTTATTAGCTGAATTATTCAAGATTTGTTTATTAACTATATTGGCTAAAAAAATTATTAAATTTAGAAAGTTTATCTAGGGGATCTTTTAGATAAAATTCTTTGTAACGTTCTTCTGTGCATTTTAAGTCTTCTAGCAGTTTCAGATACATTCCTATTACATAATTCAAAAACTCTATGAATGTGTTCCCACTTAACTCTATCAGCCGACATAGGGTTTTCTGGTGGTTCAGCTTTTTTCTCTGGATCGGCTAGTAATGCTTTCTCAACATCATCTGCGTCCGCCGGCTTTGCAAGATAATCGATTGCACCTTCTTTAATTGCAGCTACAGCCGTTGGAATATTTCCATATCCTGTTAACATTATAATTCTACTATTTGGATTAGAAATTTGAATTTGTTTTACTACTTGAAGCCCGTTTCCATCAGCTAGTCTAAGGTCAACAACAGCAAAGCCTGGTTTTTTTTCTTTAACAGATAGTATTCCTTTTTGTACACTCTCAGCTTGAAAAACCTCAAACCCTTTTTTTTCCATTGCTCTGGCAAGTCTATCCCTGAAAGGATTGTCATCATCAACGATTAATAAGGTTTTATTGTCAAAATCACTTAGTTTTTTTAAATTATTTAGTTCAGCCATGCAATTGATATGGTGTCTTATCTGATAATTTCAACACCTATTATTTACTTTACATTAATTAACTATTGCCTTAATTGCATGATTTATATGAAAGTTTTTAAGTATTTAAAAACTTTTTTTTATTAAATTTTTTTTGGGGACATATGAAATGCAAAAATTTAAAACAGTTGATGATCTTATAAATCAACTAAAGCCAGAAAAACCTATTTATTGTATTAGGAAAAAATCAATACAATTAGCTTCTACATATTTTGGAAATAAATTTCCTGGTAAAGTGCTTTATGCAGTAAAAACTAACCCACATCCTGAAGTACTAAAAACAATAGTTGAAAGTGGAATTGAGAACTTTGACGTGGCCTCTATTCAAGAAATTAAAGACATAAGAGCAATTAATCCTAATGCAAAATGTTCATATATGCATTCAGTCAAAAGTAGAGAAAGTATTAAAGAAGCTTATTTTAATTATAATGTTAAAGGTTTTTCCCTTGATACTAAAGATGAATTAATAAAAATTATTGAAACAACTAACGAGGCAAAAGACCTTGAATTATTTGTAAGAGTAGCCGTTTCAAATGAGCATGCTGAAATAGATTTATCAACAAAATTTGGGGCGTCCATACCTGAGGCGACTGCTTTATTGAGATTAACAAAGCAATATGCAAAAAAGGTAGGTTTAAGTTTCCATGTGGGATCTCAATGTATGCACCCCATTTCTTATTCAAAAGGAATTGCAGATATTGGAAATATAATAAGAAAAACAAAAATTATTCCTGATTATATTAATATTGGTGGTGGTTTTCCTGCTATATATCCAGATCTTGTACCTCAATCTTTAGATAATTATTTTGAAGAAATAAAAAAAGGCTTAGCTAATTTAAACTTAGAAAAACTACCTGAAATATTATGTGAGCCTGGAAGAGCACTAGTTGCAGAAAGTGGTTCAACAATTGTAAGAGTAAATCTTAGAAAAAAACAAAAGCTTTATATTAATGATGGAACCTATGGAACTCTTTTTGATGCTGGTACACCAAACATAGTTTACCCTTCTCGTTTAATTAAAAGTGGAAAATCAATTTCAAAAAAATTAACTGCTTTTGATTTTTATGGACCTACGTGCGATAGTATGGATTACATGAAGGGACCTTTTTTGCTTCCAAACAATATTAAAGAAAATGATTATATTGAACTAGGTCAGCTTGGTGCATACGGCTTAACTTTTAGAACTCAATTTAATGGTTTTTACTCTAATGAAATCTATGAAGTAGAGGATGAGCCTATAATGACGTTATATGGTAAAGAGAGCAATAAAGGTATATTAGTTGCTTAATGTCAGATAACAAAAATTTAACTCATAATAGCAAAAAAAGCTTCTTACAAAACCCAGTTGAACACATCGATATTACTTCTTTTGATGCACGAAAAATAATTTCCTCAATGGAAAAAATGTCTTTTGTCTCAAGAGAAACAGCAAATGCAGCAAATATCTTTAATGAAATGATTCAAGATAAGGATTGCACAATTTTTTTAACACTTGCTGGGTCAACATCTGCTGCAGGGTGTATGAATATTTATAAAGATTTAGTTAAATATAATATGGTTGATGCAATTATTGCAACAGGAGCTTCAATAGTTGATATGGATTTTTTTGAAGCTTTAGGTTTTAAACATTACCAAGGTTCACAGTTTCAAGATGATGCTGAATTAAGAAAAAATTATATAGATAGGATTTACGATACTTATATTGATGAAGAAGAATTGCAGGAATGTGATCAGAAAATATGTGAAATAGCAGATACACTTGATCCGAGAAGTTATACATCAAGAGAATTTATTTATGAAATGGGTAAATATTTAAAGAAAAATTCTAAAAAAAAAGATTCTTTAATTGAAACAGCATATGACAATAATGTTCCTATATTTTGTCCCGCATTTACAGACTCAAGTGCTGGTTTTGGATTGGTCACTCACCAAGAAAATAATCCTAAAAATCATATTACGATAGATTCTATTAGAGAACTTCGTGAATTAACTGAAATAAAGATTCAATCAAAAGGATCTGGCTTATTTATGATTGGTGGAGGAGTTCCAAAAAATTTTGTTCAAGATACTGTTATCTGTGCTGAGCTTTTAGGAAAAGAAGTTGAGATGCATAAATATGCAGTGCAAATTACAGTAGCAGATTCTAGGGATGGTGCTTGTAGTAGTTCTACATTAAAAGAAGCAAGCTCTTGGGGCAAGGTGGATATTGCAAAAGAACAAATGGTTTTTGCAGAAGCTACCAGTGTCCTTCCTTTGATTGTAAGTGATGCTTATCATAAAGGTGACTGGAAAAACAGAACGAGAAAAAACTTCTCAAAAATATTTAAATAAAATTGAAATATCTTTCTAATAAAAACGGTTTTCTAGGAATTGACAATGATGTTAATTTTAAAGAAAAAGTAGTAGTTGTTCCATTTGGTTTAGAAAAAACTGTTAGTTATGGTGGTGGCACTCGTAATGGCCCTAAAGAAATTATCAAAGCATCACATCAAGTTGAGTTATATGATGAAGAATTACATTGTGAACCCTATAAAAAAATTGGAATTAAAACTTTAAAACCATTTAAAATTGATAAAGACATTAAAAAAGCTCTTAAAAAAATGTCTGATATAAATCAAGAAATATTGGATAAAAAATTATTTCCAATCACTTTTGGTGGGGAACACTCAATAACACCCGGATGTATTGCTCCATTTGTAAAAAAACACAAAGAAATATGCCTACTACATTTTGATGCACATGCAGATTTAAGAGATAGTTATAATGGAGAAAAATTTTCTCATGCCTCAGCTATTAGGAGATGTCTTGATCATAAAAATGTTTCAATAATCTCATTTGGGATCAGAAATATATCTCAAAGTGAAATACCATTCTTAAAAAAAAACTCATCTAGAATTAATATCTTTTGGGCAAAAGACAAAAGTAAATGGGACCTAAAAAAATTTAAAAAGATGATAAAGAATAAAACAGTTTATCTAACATTTG
>CAJQRT010000043.1 GCA_905612335.1 uncultured Candidatus Pelagibacter sp. | reverse complement strand
CAAATAAGCGATATTACTAAAGTTATATCACCTGATACATTTATAAGACCTATTTATGCGGGAAATGCATTCGCTACAGTAAAAAGTACAGATACTAAAAAATGCATAACAATTAGACCAACTTCTTTTGAACCCTGTGAAACGTCTGGTGGATCTGCTCCAATAGAAAAAATTGAAGCAACAGAAGAGTTTACTTTATCAAAATTTATTAAAAGAGAAGAAGTTAAATCAGATAGACCAGAACTTGGAACGGCCAGAATTGTAATTTCAGGTGGTAGAGGAATGCAGAATGGAGAAAATTTCAAATTGATTGCTGATATTGCAGATAAATTAAATGCTGCAATCGGTGCATCAAGAGCTGCAGTTGATGCAGGCTATATAAGCAATGAACACCAAGTTGGTCAAACTGGTAAAGTGGTTGTACCCGACTTATATATTGCAGTTGGAATTTCAGGAGCAATTCAGCATCTAGCTGGAATGAAAGAAAGTAAAATAATTGTTGCTATAAATAAAGATGGTGAAGCTCCAATATTTAGTGTCGCAGACTACGGTCTAGAAGCTGATTTATTTGAGGCATTACCTCAATTCCTAGAAGAATTGAATAAATTAAATAGTATACAAAAATAATCAGTACTGTAAAAATTTAAGATATGCCTAGAGAAGCAATGGATTATGATGTGGTAATCGTTGGTGGAGGTCCTTCAGGACTATCTACGGCAATTAAACTTAAACAATTAGATCCAGAATTAAATGTATGTTTACTTGAAAAAGCCTCTGAAATAGGAGCTCATATTTTAAGTGGTAATGTTTTTGAAACTAGAGCGCTTGATGAATTGTTACCTAACTGGAAAGAGTTAAATGCACCAGTTAAAACAAAGGTTTCTAAAGAAAAATTCTTATTTTTAAGCAAAACAAAGTCACTAAGTTGGCCGACTTGGTTACTTCCTTCAGTTCAGCAAAATCATAATAATTACATAATAAGTCTAGCCAATTTATGTAGATGGCTTGCAGAACAAGCTGAAGCATTAGGTGTTGAAATATTTCCAGGCTTTCCTGCAAGTGAAATTTTATACAATGAAGATGGATCTGTTAAAGGAGTCGCAACTCAAGATATGGGTATAGATAAAGAAGGAAATAAAAAAGATAGCTTTGAACCAGGCATAGAACTAAACGGAAAAGTTACTGTTTTTGCAGAAGGATGCAGAGGCCACCTCGGAAAAGAACTTATAAAAAAATTTAACCTTGATGAAGATAAAGATCCTCAACAGTATGGAATTGGGTTTAAAGAAATCTGGGAGATAACGGATAAAAATCATGATGAAGGAATGGTTATGCATACAGCTGGATGGCCATTAGATAATAACACTTATGGTGGAAGCTTTATGTATCATGCTGAGAATAAACAAATATTTTTAGGATATGTTATTGGTCTAGATTATAAAAATCCATACCTTTCACCGTTTGATGAATTTCAAAGGTTTAAAACTCACCCAGCAATTAAAAAAATAATTGAAGGTGGAAAACGTATTTCTTATGGAGCAAGAGCTTTAATCGAAGGTGGAATACAAAGTTTACCTAAGATGTCTATGCCTGGAGCATTATTGGTTGGTTGTGATGCCGGAACTTTAAATATGCCTAAAATCAAAGGATCACACACTGCAATGAAAAGTGGAATGATTGCAGCAGAAACTATTTTTGAAAATTTAAAAGAGGATAAAGAGTTATCAATTTATGAAGATAAGTTTAAAAAAAGCTGGGTTTATGAGGAACTCCACCAGGCTAGAAATGTTAAACCTAGTTTTAGCTGGGGTTTAATACTTGGAATAATATTTACAGGAATAGATCAAATTTTATTTAGAGGAAAATTACCTTTAACACTTAGGCATAAGCATGCTGATCATGAAACTTTAAAGCCAGCGAGTGAAATGCCGAAAATTAATTATCCAAAGCCTGATAATATTATTACTTTTGATAAGACAAGTTCAGTCTATTTAACAGGAACTAATCATGCTGAAAATCAGCCAGTGCACTTACAACTTAAAGATCCTAATTTACCAATTAGCTATACTTTAGAAAAATTTGATGAACCGGCTCAAAGATATTGTCCCGCTGGTGTTTATGAAGTTCAAGTTGAAAACAATGTTAATAAATTTGTCATAAATTCTCAAAATTGCATTCATTGTAAGACGTGTGATATTAAAGAACCCTCTCAAAATATTACTTGGGTAACACCTGAGGGTAGTGGTGGACCTAAATATGGAAATATGTAGTTAAAAAGATAAGATAATTCCAACAATAAAAATCAGAGAGACCATTAATCCTGTAAAAACTAGGTTTATTTTTGTTTCCTTTTCTTTTATTTTTCTTGCTCTATTTAAAAGAATATTTATATCAACTCTTCCTGATGATGAAATTTCCTTGTTCATTTCAGTGGTCGTTAAAGAAGGAAGGTCATTTATCTCTGCAGAAATTATTTTTTCAGCGCTCATGCATGCAACTAATCATTGAATTGTATAATAGACAATTAAAGAATAGCTCATTTTAGGTTTTGCCTGTTTACTTGGGTGTCCATTTTGGGTTATGATTATAGAAAATTTATATGCGCATAACTTTACCCGATATATCAAAACAAATCCGCAGTAAGGATATTCACTATACGTTAAGTAAAAATTTCACTTCTATTCAGCCTATTTGGGTACCAATGCAAATGAGATGGATGAATAATCTTTATAGAACTTTTCATGATTATGAAAAATTCATGATCATTATGTATTTGATGATTAAAACATTTGATTATTACTCAAAAAATTTCGTGAGATTAAATTACGATGAGTTTTTTAGTCAAAATCAGGTTGAAGTAGAAAATCTCAATGCAATGGAGATATCTAATGCACTCAACATACCAAAAGAGACAGCTAGAAGAAAAATTAATGAATTAGAAAAATTAGGAGCAATTAAAAAAAGTAATAAAAAAATTATAATTGATAGAAGTGCTTGGCCAAGTATGAAGCCTGAAGAAACATTAAAAAGCTTATCACATTTTTTATCAATTCTGTCAAAAATGCTTTTTAAAGAAGGATTTATTTTAGAACAAATTAGTTCAGATCAGATAGTTAGAGCTGCTAAAGATAATTTTTCATTTGTTTGGAAACTTTACTACGAAATGCAAATGCCAATGCTATTAACGTTTAAAAAAATCCATGGTGATTTAGAGACCTTTCATATTCATGGGATTTGCTTAAGTAATCATGCATTAAACGCACAAAAAACTGATAATAGTAAAATGAGTAAAGAATTATATTTAGACAGGTTTTTTTTTGGGGATAGGCAAGAATTTTTAGGTATTAATGCAATGTCAATTTCAGATATTTCAGGCATACCAAGAGCTACAGTTATTAGAAAACTAAATAAACTGGTAATAGGAAAATTTTTAACAATAGATAATAAAAAACATTACTCAACAAATAAAGGAGTTCATAAAAAAAAATTATTAGTAGTGCAAAATAATACTTTTATTAATCTGTCTAAATTTGCTGCACGTATTTATAATTTGAGTTTAATGAAAAATAATTGAATATTAAGTATTTTTTCTAAGAATAAATACAAAAATTAATGAAGTCATCATCATTACCAAAGCATAAGCAGCTGTTGGTACAATAAAAGTAGTTATATTTTCACCAAATATTTGTGTTCCAACAAAAAGTGCTAAAGTTCCATTTTGGAGCCCACATTCAATTGAAATACATCTTTGCTGTGTAACTCCAGATGCAAAATATTTTGCAATATAAAACCCTAAAATCATCATTGTTAAGTTTAAGATTAAAACAACCAAACCTGCATTCACAATATAAGAAATGATATTATCCCATTCCTCTATATAAATAGCAGCAAATACTAACATAAATAATATTACTGAAATTTTTTGAATTAGTGAGGTTTGCTTATCAACAAAATTTTCAGCAAAATGTTTAATTAACATTCCAATTAATACTGGAACTGTAACAACAAGAAACATTTTTAAAGCAATACCAGTCATAGATATTTCTTTAACAATGCCAATTTCAAAAAAATCAATAGATGTAAACATTATAAATGGAACAGAAATAATACTAATCAAACTAACAACTGCAGTTAGTGTTATTGAAAGGGCAACATCACCATTGGCAAATTTAGTAAGAACATTTGATGTAACGCCACCTGGCGCACATGCAATTAGCATTAACCCAACAGCAAGTTCTGCAGGCAAGTTTAATAGTAAAACTATAGACAGTGCAACTATTGGGAGTAAAACTAATTGACAAAGAAAGCCAACTAAAAAATCTTTTGGAATTTTAACTACTCTTACGAAGTCTTGAATTGTTAAACTCATCCCAAGTCCCAACATTATAAGAGCCAAAGCAATTGGAGCTAATTTTGTAGCAATTTCCATTTACAAAACCTATTGGTTCATTTTGAGTTTTACAAGAAAATGATTTTAAACTTAGAATTAACTAAGACAAATCAATAGCATTTTTTTTTAGAACTTCCATTGAAACAAGTTTCAAAGTTTTTTTATGTGTTCTTTTAAGGTAAACAGGGCAAGGCTTTCCAGCATCAGCAGCTCTTGCGTACCAACTAGCGCAAACACACCACCCATCGCCAGCTTTTAGTCCTGGAAAACCAAACTCAGGATGAGGTGTTATTAAATCGTTACCAGCTTCTTTACACCATTCTAAAAATTCTGTTGTAACCTTTGCACAAACAGTATGAACGCCATGATCATTTTCATCAGTACTACAACAGCCATCTCTATGCCATCCTGTTAAAGGATCATTAGAACATTCCTCTAGATCTTCACCTAGAACATTTTTTTGATTATCACTCATTATATTTTTGTAGGATTTGGTTGGCCTTTATAAACAACCTCAGGGTCAAAAGATTTTTCTTTTTCTTCAAATTTCATTTCAACCTCTCTACCATTTTCAATTGGACCAAGTGGAATTGATCTATAAAAACACGATCTATAACCAACATGACAGCTCGAACCATCTCCAATATCAACAGTTAACCAAATTGAATCTTGATCATCATCTATTCTGATTTCTTTTACTTTTTGAGTATAGCCACTAATTTTACCTTTTTGCCATATTTGCTGTCTAGATCTGCTAAAGTAATGAACTTCTTTAGTTTCTATAGTTTTTTTAAGAGCCTCCACGTTCATATAGCCATGCATAAGAATATCTTTAGTTTTAGAGCACATTGTAATGACAGGAATTAATCCATCATTGTCAAATTTTGGTGAGAGGAGTTTTCCCTCTTCAATTTCTGCTATATTTTCTCTTTTTTTAAACATATCTAAGTAATTATGTAGCATACTAGTTAATATATTAAATATTTTAAAAATAGTGTTTTACTGTATAAACTTGCCATATGAAATTAGTTGAAGAGACAGATAACAAGATTCTAGATGCTAAAAAAGTTTCTGATAAAGAAGCTGAAGAAGCATTTAAAACAATCTTAACTTGGATAGGCGAAGACCCTAGTAGAGAAGGATTATTGGAAACTCCAAAAAGAGTAGTTAAAGCATTTAAAGAATATTTTGGTGGTTATACACAAGATGCTGGACAGATTTTAGAAAAAACATTTGGTGATGTAGAAGGTTACGATGACATGGTTGTTGAAAAAAATATTTCAGTTTCAAGTCATTGTGAACATCATATGGCACCAATAGTTGGAACAGCACATGTTGCTTATATTCCGAATGAAAGAGTTGTAGGTTTAAGTAAACTTGCAAGAGTTGTTGAGGTTTTTTCAAAAAGATTACAAACACAAGAGAGATTAACAATGCAAGTTGCAAAAGCTTTGATGACTTCATTAGATGCAAAAGGTGTTGCAGTTACAATTGATGCGGCTCACCAATGCATGACTATGAGAGGTATCAAAAAAGAAAATGCAACAACAGTTACAAATTACTTCTTAGGACAATTTAAAGAAGACTTAAGCATTCAGAATAGATACTTAAGATTTATTAGTAAGTAACTTTCTCGAGAGGAGATAGTCATGTCAGATAATTTTAGAGCATTAGTAGTTAATCAAGAGGGTGAAAATTTTACCCGAGAAGTAAAATCAATAGATAAATCATTTTTAAAACATGGTGATGTACTAGTCAAAGTAGATTATTCAGACTTAAACTATAAAGATGCACTTATTTTAAATAATGGTGCAAAATTAGTAAAAGAATTTCCACATATACCGGGTATTGATTTTTCAGGAACTGTTTTAGAGAGCGATAATTCTAAATTTGTAAAAGGAGATGAGGTAATACTTACAGGGTGGAGAGTAGGAGAAATTTATTTTGGTGGTTATTCTCAAATGGCAAAAGTTAATGGAGATTTTTTAGTTAAAAAACCAAAAGACATTACATCTAAGCAAGCCATGATTTTAGGTACTGCAGGACTAACAGCATTATTATGTTCATTTGCAATCAAAGCTAGAGAAGAACTTTTATTAGGAGAGAAAGTTAAAGATGTTTTAGTTACTGGCGCTTCTGGTGGTGTTGGAAGTATTGCAGTAATGATATTAAGTAAATTTGGTTATGATGTGACAGCTGTTACTGGAAAAGCTGAAAATGAAGAATATTTAAAATCTATAGGTGCAAAAAACATAATAAATAAAGCTGATTTAGACAAAGATGCAAGACCATTAGATAAAGGTTTATGGGACGGCGTTGTTGATACAGTTGGTGGAAAGATACTTGCTAATGCACTTGCACAAACTAGAGATAATGGAATTGTTGCTGCTTGTGGAAATGCTTCTGATTATAAACTAAACACAACAGTTATGCCCTTTATTATTAGAGGTGTTAAGCTTTGGGGAATTAATTCTGTTACTGCATCTATTAAGAGAAGAGAATTTGTTTGGAATGAAGTTAAAAGCCTTATTGATTTTGAACAATTAGAAAAATCAATAAAGACAGTAAGCCTAGAGGATTTAATAGACATATATCCAAAGATGCTTAAAGGTGAAACATCAGGAAGATATATTGTTGACCTTAATAAATAAATGGATTGGGATAAACTAAAAATATTTCATGCAGTTGCAGAAGCTGGCAGCTTTACCAATGCAACCATAAACCTAAACCTTAGTCAATCTGCAATCAGTAGACAAATTCAATCACTAGAGCAAGATCTTAAAGTACAACTCTTCGAGAGACACGCAAGGGGACTCACATTAACTGAAAATGGTGAATACCTATTTAAAACTGCGCATGATGTAATTAGCAAATTAAAAGAAGTTGAGTCTACTTTAGGTGATCAAAAAAATAAACCAACTGGAAAATTAACAATTACCACAGTTAGAAGTTTTGGAACTCACTGGTTTACACCCAGAATTCAAGAGTTCATGACTTTAAACCCTGAAATAGAGATTGAATTAATTTTTGATGATAAAGAATTAGACTTAAGTACAAGACAAGCAGATATAGGTATTTTCATGAGAAGGCCTAAGCAACTTAATTACATTCAAAAGAAATTAGTAGATATAAAATACTACATTTATGGTTCTAATAAATATTTAGAAAAATATGGTATGCCAAAAACTATAAATGATTTAAACAAACATAAGCTTATTTCGTTTGGTAAAGGTGCACCATCACCAGTTTATGATCCAGATTGGGCACTTAAACTAGGTATTAAGGATGGAAAAAAAAGAAAACCAGTAATGAAAGTTAATAGTGTAATGGGTTTACTTTTAGCAGTAGAGTCAGGAGTAGGACTTGCAGCACTTCCTGAATACTTGGTTTTTAATTCAAATAAGATAATAAAAGTTCTTCCAAACTCAGAAGGACCCATCACAGAAGCGCATTTTGTTTATCCTCAATCCCTTAAAAATACAGCACGTATTACTGCCTTTAGAAATTTCTTGTTTAGTAAAATAGGTGACTGGAAGTCTTAATTAGCTAGACTTATCGTTAACATAAACTGAAACACCCCTAGAATTAATATCAATATCAAACTTTTTATGAAGAGGTGGAAATGCTCTTTGTGAACAATCTAATCTATCGCATGTTCTGCAGGATACACCAATTGGAATTTCTGTTTTTTTATCACTAATATCAATATTTTCGGTATAGACAAATTCTTTTGCATATTTAGCTTCACATCCTAAACCAATAGACAAAATACTTTTAGATTGACCGTATCTTCCAACTCCTTTTTCAACAGTTCTCGCGATACAGACATATTTCTCTCCATTTGTCATTTTACTTACTGCAGCTTGAATAATACCAGGCCTGGTAAAAGCAGAATACACATTCCATCTAGGACAAGCGCCACCATATCTTGGTATTTCAATACCAGACAATGAAAATCTTTTTGAAATATTACCCGCAATATCAGTTCTTAACATATGAAAAGGAATGCCAGGTAGCTTAGGGTTCTGAAGACAAGTTACTCTATGTGCGACCTGTTCAAAAGAAGTTGCAAAAGTATTTTGAAGAAGTTCAAGGTCGTACTTTAATTCTTTACATTCTGCATGAAATAATTTGTAAGGCATTAAAATTGCAGCTCCACAGTAATTTAATAGAGCAACCTGTGTTAGTTTTTTTGATTCATTAGATGGAAAATTAAAATTAGACAAATATTTATTAATTTCTTTAGATGCTCCTTCTTGAGCAATTTGAGATGCAGCATGTAATTTTTTAGTTTCCAAAGTATTATAATCACTTAATAAAAGTTCTTTCGTATTTTTATTATAAATTTTTGAAAAAGGCTTTCCTTCTTCTGGAATTATATCTTTAACAATTATTGAGTATTCAGATTTTAGAAAATCACATAAAGCAATATATCTAGTTCGGTTATTAACCTGAACTTTTTCAAAAATTTTATCTGCAAATTCTTCAAGCTTAGGAAAATAGTTTTTATTTTCTTGAAGAAAATCTGATATTACTTCTCCAGGAAATGCTGTCTTTCTACTATCAATTTTTTTTCCAGAAATATCTTCGACTTTATTAACTATAGCATGACCTTTTTGTCTAAAATTATCTCCTAATTTAATTAATGCTTTTGCAATTTTTGGATTAGTACTTACTAAATCTTTTACTTCAGGACCCAATATATCCAGGTCTTCAAATAATTGATCGTCTAAAAGTTCAGAAATATCATTTTCTAAATTAACATCAGCCTTACTTGTTAAGTCAGATAGGTCCACTCTTAATTCTTTACTAACTTTAATTAATAGGTCACCATCAATATTTCTTTTTCCACTTTCAATCAAATTTAGATAACTAGGAGAAATATTTATTTGTTCTGCAAATTTATTAGCTTGTAAACCTAATTGCCTTCTAAAGGCTTTTATTTTAGGGCCAATTTTTAAATCAGACTTATTGATATTTTTATTTTTTAAAAATTTTGTTATTGCAATTTTAGAATTTTCTAAATTAATTTCTTTTTCACTTTTAAGATCAGACAATTCTATTCTCAACTCATTACAAATCTTAATTAGTAAGTCTGCATCAACATTTCTTTTTCCACTTTCAATTAAGTTTAAATAGCTAGGGGAGATATTTATTTGTTCAGCTAACTTTTTAGCTTGAAGACCTAATTTTTGTCTAAAGCTTTTTATTTTATTTCCAATTTTAGCGTTTATGCTCACT
This sequence comes from uncultured Candidatus Pelagibacter sp., assembly GCA_905612335.1. The sequence continues at coordinate 7,482 of CAJQRT010000043.1, read as the reverse complement.
TTTTATCTCTTTTTTGTAAATTTTGTAAATTTAAATTTACAAATTATTAACTCAATTTACAAGTAAAATAGCGCTTTTTGATATCTTTTGTAAACTTTGTAAATTATATAATAAGTATGAATAAAGAAAATAAAAATCAAGAAAATCAGTCTCGAAACACAACAAAAGAAGATCATAATCAGGCTAGCCAGTCTGGTATTTACTTGAGAGATGATCATTGTGATTGGGGTTCAAGTGGCATGAATGAATTTACTAACGAATTTAGTGAAAATAATTAAGCTACTTTAAACCACTTAAAGACTAATTTTTCTAAATCTAAAACCTAGAAAGACTCTATCTATGAGCTCAGAAGCTAAAGTTTCATACGATCTAAAAAGATTTGCTGGTATTAAAAAAGATTATACTCCTGAAGAAGTGGAGAGACTTAGAGGTTCAATTAAAATTGAATATTCGATGTGTAAACATCAATCTAAAAAATTATGGGATCTTTTAAATTCTGAAAATTATATTAATACTTTGGGATCATTATCTGGAAACCATGCAATTCAACATGCTAAAGCTGGTTTAAAAGCAATTTATTTAAGTGGATGGCAAGTTGCTGCTGATGCAAATACTGCTGGTGAGATGTACCCTGATCAATCTTTATATCCATATGATAGTGCTCCAAAATTAGTTGAGTCGATGAACAACGCTCTAATTAGAGCAGACCAGATTCAACACATGGAATTAAATGATGGCGATATGCAGTCAAAAGATAGAACTGATTACATGCTTCCAATTATTGCAGATGGTGAAGCTGGATTTGGCGGACCATTAAATGTTTTTGAATTAACAAAAAAGTTTATTAAAGCAGGAGCTGCTGGAGTTCATTTTGAAGATCAATTAGCCAGTGAAAAAAAATGTGGTCATATGGGAGGAAAAGTTTTAGTCCCAACTGGAACAATGATTAAAAATTTAAAAGCTGCAAGACTTGCAGCTGATATTGCTGAAGTCCCATTAATTATTTTAGCAAGAACAGACGCTAATGCTGCAAAATTAATTACAAACGATTTTGATGAAAACGATAAACCATTTTTAACTGGTGAAAGATCTCCAGAAGGTTTTTATTATGTTAAACAAGGTATTGAACAAGCTATCTCAAGAGGTTTAGCTTATGCTCCTTATTCAGATTTAATTTGGTGTGAGACTGCAACACCAAACTTAGAAGAAGCAAAAAAGTTTGCAGATGCAATTCATGAAAAGTTTCCTGGTAAATTATTAGCTTACAACTGCTCACCTTCTTTTAATTGGAAGAAACATTTATCAGATGCAGAGATTGCAACATTCCAACAAAACATTAGTGAAATGGGTTATAAATTTCAATTCATTACACTTGCAGGTTTTCATACACAAAATATTGCAATTTTTGAACTTGCAGAAAAATATAAAACTGAAGGAATGACTGCTTATTCTAAAATTCAAGAACTTGAATTTGCTAGAGAGAAGGATGGTTACACAAGTGTCAAGCACCAACGTGAAGTTGGTACCTCTTATTTTGATGCAGTCTCAAATACTATAAGTAGTGGAAAAAGCTCTACAACTGCAATGGAAGGCTCAACAGAGTCTGAGCAATTTTAATTATTCTTTAATACGCCATCTAAATATGATTAAATATTTAGATGCTTATAAGTAGTTTCTTTTTAATCATTCTTTATATTTCACACAGATATATTGTTGCATGGATAAATTTTTATAATAATTCAGATAAACGTTTTGGTAACTCTATCTGGCGTTGGACATATGATTATAAAGTAGTTGGAGATAGAGATATTTCAGACCTAGATGACAAACCCTTTGTAAGACAAAGAAGAATTAGAAATCGTACTATTTCAATAATGTACTGCAATTTTTTCTTAGGATTTGTTGTATTGATGTCTTTTGTAAGTGAATTACTTATATTGATTTTACAGTAATTAATTATGTATAGTGTGACACTATTGCGATTGATAATCATTCGCAATGCTAATAGTAAGCATTCTAATCTAATTAAATTAACATAAACGAAAGAAAATGATGAAAAAACTTACGATTATTGCATTTTTCATGGCTTTATTTGCAAACATGACGTTTGCTGCTGAAGTTAATGTATTCAGTGCAAGACATTACGATTCAGATGTTCAACTTTACGAAAAATTTACAGCTAAAACTGGAATTAAAGTAAATATTGTATCTGGTAAAGATAAAGCTCTTCAAAAAAGAATAACTGAAGAAGGTGCTGATTCAAAAGCTGACCTTTATATTACTGCTGATGCAGGAAGATTAGGTGCATTCGCTGCAAAAGGAATGTTCCAAAATTCTATGTCTCCAGCCATCAAAGCTGCCGTTCCATCAAACTTTAGAACTTCTAAATGGACTGGAATAGCTAAGAGAGCAAGAATTATGTATTACTCACCTGAAAGAGTAAATGCAAATGAACTTAATGGTATGACTTACGAAGGTCTTGCTGATCCCAAATGGAAAGGTAGAGTTGTTATAAGAAAATCTAACAATATCTATAACCAATCTCTTGTTGCTTCATTAGTTAAAAATAATGGTAAAGCAGCAACTGCAGAATGGGCTAAAGGAATAGTTGCTAACATGGCTAGAGATTCTAAAGGAAACGATAGAGCTCAAATTTTAGCTGTAGCAGCTGGTGAAGCTGATATAGCTGTAGCTAATACGTACTACTTAGCTTTGATGTTATCTGGAAAAAAAGGTCCAGAACAACAAGCAGCAGCTAAAAAAGTTCTGCCATTCTTTCCTAACCAAGGAGATAGAGGAACTCACATGAACATTAGTGGTGGTGGTGTATTAAAAAATGCTCCAAACAAAGCTAATGCAATTAAACTACTTGAGTTTTTATTAACTAAAGAAGCACAAACACATATAGTTAATAATACATTTGAATATCCAATGATTGATGGTGTTGAGCCTCATCCATTAGTTAAGCAAATGGGTCTTGGTTACAAACAAGATTTAGAAACAAAAGTTGCTAATTACGGAAAAAACCAGGCTGCAGCATTAGAAGTAATGTTAGCTGCTAAGTGGAAGTAAGTAATAAGTGAAAAAGAATTTATTTAATATTGATGAGAATAAATCTTCTGATGTATATGGGTCGCAAACTCTGAAAGCTTGTGATCCGTGTGCAGCAGAGTGTGAAAAAATCAATAGAAAAATAAATAATAGAAAATTATCAGATATTAAAGACGAAGAGGTTGCACATATCCTTTCTCCCTTTAATACATAATTTTCTTTTTAATGATTGTGCTCATAATCTTTAATGAGGTATTTACCCTACCTACATTAAGTTATGAGCACTAAAAAATTCAAATGTCAGTAATACAATTAAATAAACACTTAAAAAATAATAGGAATAGAATGATTGAAGGAAAAAAATGCTCAAGTGTAGTTTTAAAAACAAGAAAAATTGGACAATGGGTTGATGTTAGTACTGATGATATTTTTAAAGGTAAAAAAGTAATACTATTCTCGTTGCCAGGTGCATTTACACCTACTTGCTCTGAAAAACAATTACCAGGCTTTGAAAAAAATTATGATAAACTGTTAGGCCTAGGTATTAATGAAGTTTATTGCATTAGTGTCAATGATGGTTTTGTGATGAATGCTTGGGCAGATCAGCAAAAATTAACAAAAGTTAAGGTATTACCCGATGGAAATGCTGATTTTACACGTTCAATGGGGATGTTAATTGATAAAAAACATTTAGGTTTTGGTCTAAGAAGCTGGAGATATTGTGCAATTATTAATGATGGTGTCGTTGAAAAATGGTGGCAAGAGGATGGTATGAATAATGATGGAAGTGATCCTGATCCATATGAACAAACAACTCCCGAAAACTGCATAGAATATCTATCAAGCAAGTAATTTAGAAAAATAAATAATTTATAAAAAAATTTAAGAATTAACACTCGTAATCTCTCTCTCAATTGGTTTCGAGGTTAGTATTAACCTCTCCTGGCAACAGGGGAGGTTTCTTAAATATAGTTATTGGAGTATTATAAATTATGGGAATTAAAAATTTTAACATTTGGTACATAAGTAGTTTTTTAATATCTATAGCTGTTGCTATCCCAATACTTACTATCTGTGCAGGTTTCTTTGAAAACACAAGTAATTATTATTCGATACTAAAGGATACTTTTTTATTTGATTACATTAATCACTCACTAATTTTATTAACGGGTGTACTATTTTTAACTTTTATTATTGGAGTAGGTGCTGCATATCTTGTGTCTTTCTATAATTTTCCAGGTTCAAATTTTTTTAAATGGGCATTAATATTATCATTCGCAGTACCACCCTATATATACGCATACTCATTAACAGCCTTCTTTGAAAATTATGGTACAGCTTTTTCAATACTAACTAATGTATTTGGAGAGGGAGAATATAACAAACATATACCTAAAATGGATGGCATGTTTGGTGCAATCATTTCTTTATCATTCTCATTGTTTGGATATGTTTATATTTTAACAAGAGCATCATTCCATTACCAATCTCAAAACTTAATTGATTTAGGTAAAAATTTAGGATTTTCAAAAAATAAATCATTTTTTAAAATTATTTTACCTTCAGCCAGACCAGCAATAGTTGCTGGACTTTCTTTAGTTGCAATGGAAACGTTATCAGATTTTGGAACTGTAGATTTTTTTAATGTGTCCACATTAACTACTGGAATCTATAATGCATGGATTTCTTTTGATGATTTATCTTTAGCTAATAGACTATCTTTTTTTCTCTTAATCTTTATTTTAGGATTATTTGTTCTTGAAAATTTTTCTAGAAAAAAAGCTCAATATCACTCTCCAACAAAAAGTGGCTTTAAATCTAAAACTTTAATTAATTTAGATAAATCAAAGTCAACTTTAGCTATTACATTTTGTGGTTTTATTTTTTTTGCTAGCTTTATATTTCCAGTTTCACAAATGCTTTATTGGACAATAATTTTTCCAAAACATTTTAATGATTTAAACATACTTAGTTTATTTATTAATACTGGAATATTAGTTTTATTAGCAAGCACTGTTTTGATAACATTTGCCTTCATTTCAAACTATGGAAATAGGGTTACGAAAAGTAAATTATTAGAAGCACTAACTACATTTTCTATTTCTGGGTATGCAATACCGGGGGTAATTTTAGCTGTTGCGTTTATAAGCTTCGTGGCCTGGTTTGATAATACTGTTGTTCAGTATTTCGGATTTAAAACTATCAAAACTATATTTATTGGTTCAATATTGGGACTTATAAGTGTTTATTTTGTAAGGTTTTACTCTTTAGCCTGTAATGGCATAAAGTCTGGTTATCTTAAGATTAACTATTCAATAGATGAAAGTGCTTATTTACTTGGCTACTCAAAATTTAAAACATTTAAAAATATTCACTTTCCTTACTTAAGAAACTCTATTCTGTTAATTGGATTAATAATTGCAATTGAAATAATTAAGGAGCTACCAATTACACTTATCATGAGACCATTTAATTTTGAAACATTTGCTACCACGGCTTATATATATGCATCTCAAGACCTATTAGAGGCTGCTGCAGTCCCATCTTTATTTCTTATATTAATTACAAGTACTTTTATTTTAATTACTTCTAGATATACATTAAGGGATTAATTATGAGTAAAAATTTTTTAGAAATTAAAGATGTAACTTTTGAAGCAAGTAAAGTTAATAAAGTACGAAATGTATCTTTTAATATTGAAAAAGAAGGAGACATTATATGCCTATTAGGGCCATCTGGAATTGGAAAAACTACAATATTAAGATCCATTGCTGGTTTAACAAATATTAAATCTGGTGAAATTATATTAAAAAATAAAGTTTTATCTTCAGAGAAAGTACATGTAGAGCCTGAGAATAGAAATATATCGTTATCATTCCAAGATAACTGCTTATTCCCACATTATAATGTTTTAAAAAATATTGAATTTGGTGCTGAAAGGAACAAAAAAACAAAACAAACTATATCTACTGAAGAAATAATTAAATTCTTAAATCTTGAAAAAATTAAAGATAAGTTTCCACATCAAATCAGTGCAGGTGAAGCTCAAAGAGCAGCTCTAGCAAGATCACTAGTTACAAAGCCAGATTTATTATTATTAGATGAACCACTTTCAAATGTTGATCAAAGTTTTAAAGAAGAGATTCAAGTTAAATTAAAACAAATTTTAACTGAACATAAAATAACAACTATAATTGTAACGCATGACTCGTATGAAGCTTTTTATTTAGGTACAAAATGTGGAATAATTTTAGACGAACAATTAAAACAATTTGACGATCCTTATAATGTTTATCACTTTCCAAATTCAGTAGAGGTAGTAAAATTTTTAAATAGAGGAATTTTAATTCCAGCAAAAGTCACTGGTGAAAATAGCTTAGAGAGTGTTGACCTAGGAACAGTTACTGGTAATTTTATTAAGCATTACCCAAAAGGATCAGAGGTTCAGCTTTTATTACAACCAGAGGATCTAGAGCATGATGATCAAAGTAACTTAAAATTAGAAGTTGTTGATAGAAAGTTTAGAGGTACTAATTTTATTTACACACTTAAAACTGTGAGCGATAAATTAATTCCAGTATTTGTACACTCTCATCATATTCATCAGCATCAGGTAGATGAAAAATTCGGTATCAAGCTACCTATAAATATTGATCATATAGTTTGCTTCTAATATAAAACTTAAATTATAATGAATAAAAGATTAAAAACCCTCACCAAAGGAATAACAGATGTAAGTCCACTAATGATACCTGTAGTACCTTTTGGAATTATATTTGGTGTTATTGGTATGGAATTAGGTCTGAGTGCATACATGACATTTGGAATGTCAGTTATAATTTTTGGTGGTGCTTCTCAAATAGTTTTACTTCAATTATTTTCTGGTGGAGCCTCATCTCTAGTAACCATAACATCTGTAGGAGCGGTTAATTCAAGACATTTATTATATGGTGCAGTTTTTTCAGAATATTTGTCTCATTTAAAATTGTCATGGAAAGTTATTTTATCATACATATTAATTGATCAAGCATTCGCTGTTTCAAATACTTACTTTAAAAAAAATAAAGAAAATGAGTTCAAACATTACCACTTATTAGGAGCCGGCTTTACCTGTTGGACAGTTTGGCAGATATCAACAGTTTTAGGTATAGTTCTAGGTTCAGTTATTCCAGAAGAATTAGGTTTAAGCTTTACTATTTCTTTAACTTTTTTAGCTTTGTTGATTAATGATTTTAGAAAATTTAAAAATATTATTGTAATGTTGGTATCAGGCATAGTTGCAACTATCGGGTATAATACAATACCATTTCAAGCATATATTATTGTTGCAGCATTATCAGGCTTACTGGTTGCAACATTATTAACTTTGATAACTTTAAAGAAAAAATAATGCATTGGTCGACAATTATTTATTGTGGAATTATCACTTAT
>CAJQRT010000042.1 GCA_905612335.1 uncultured Candidatus Pelagibacter sp. | reverse complement strand
TCCATTAAATTTTAAATTTTTAGAAATTAATAAAAAAAATTTAGAAAAAAAATTTCCAAATACAAAAATAACTATAGAAAATATAGCATTAGGCTCTGATGAAAAGATAATTGTTTTTAATCAATTTAATGAAAGCTCATCTTCGACAATGAATGATATTAATCAAGAATCAAAGTATTTTAAAAAAAAATTTAATTTATTAAACTTTAGAAATAAAAAAAATATATATAAAAGTTTTAAGCTAAAAACGGAAACATTAGACAATTATATGAAAAAAAAGAATCTTGATAAGATATCTTTTCTTAAAATTGATACAGAAGGATATGAATATGAAATTCTGAAAGGCTTAAAAAAAAGAATTGAATTTGTCGATACAATAATGTTTGAGCACCACTATGACAATATGATTGTCAAGAAATATACATTTTCAGAAATTAATTATTTTTTAAAAAAAAATAATTTTCATCAAATATATAAATCTAAAATGCCGTTCAGAAAGACATTCGAGTATATCTATAAGAAATCAATTTGACTAAACTAAAGGTATCAGTACTGATAGCGAATTATAATAATCAAAAATATATCAAAGAATGTATTGATTCTATTAACCGCCAAACTTATAAAAATATTGAAATTATCTTCCATGATGATTTTTCTTCAGACAATTCTATTAAGAGTATTATTCAATACCCAAATATCAAAATCATAAAAAACAAGAAAAGAGGAAAATATGGATCATATAATCAAATTAATGCATATAATCGAGCTTTTAAGAAAAGTAGTGGAGATATAATTTTTTTCTTAGACAGTGATGATTTGTTTAAAAAAAATAAGATAGAAATTGTAGTAAATGAATTCCTAAATAATAAAAAATTATCTACAATATTTGACTTGCCAATCCATATGCACGAAAGTAAAAAAAAAATTATTAAGAATAAAAAAAAAATTATTTCATCTTTTTGGCCATATATTCCACCACAGAGCTGTATTGCAATAAAAAGAAGTGACTTTAAAGAAATGATAAATAGAATTAACTTTAATCTTTTCCCTGATATTTGGATGGATTTCAGAGTGGCAATATATTTAACACATATAAAAAAAAAATTTTTCATATTAGAAAAAAACTTAACTATTTATAGACAATCTCCAAAAATGATTTCTTCAAATTTTTTATTTTTATCTTTTAATTGGTGGAAAAGGAGAGCACAAGCACACGCTTATGTGAGGTATTTTTTTTTAAAAAACAAAATACAATATAAAAAAAACTTAGATTATTTTTTGAGTAGTTTTGTAAACTTTCTTATTAGATGAAAAAAAAAATACTAATAATTGGTCAAAAAGGATTTATCTCTAGAAATTTAATTGAATCTTTTAAAAAAAAAAAATTAAATTTCTCTTCTCTTAGTTTTAAAAATTTTATTAATAAATCTTATTTATATAATGAAGAATTTGACTATATTATAAATTGTTCTTCTAATAAGGATTATATCAAAAATCGATATCAACCTCAAAATGACAACGATTTGCTGATAGCAAAAAAAATAAAAAAATCTAAAACTAAATTAGTAATGTTAAGTAGCAGAAAAGTTTATAAAGCAAAATTTAATATAAAAGAATCTCATAAAAAAAATCCAAGCTGTGGTTATTCAAGAAACAAGTTGCAATCTGAGATTTCAATAAAGAAAATATTACAAAATAAATTTTTAATTTTAAGAATTTCTAATATTATAGGAGCTGAAAATAATAATAAAAAAAAACTTCATAAGACATTTTCTGATATTTTTTTTGAAACAATAAAACTGGGACTAATATATAAAAATGGAGATATTTATAAAGACTTTATCTCTATAACAAAATTTTGTGAAATAACCCATGCGCTGATTAAAAAAAACTCATATGGTGTATTTAATGTTTCAATAGGAAAAAAAATTTATACAGATAAAGTTATTAAATGGTTAAATTTTTATAATAATAAAAAAGTCAAGTTTATTAATATGAAAAGTACTTTTAACAATGAAAGTTTTACCTTAAATAATGATAAACTTATGAAGACAATTAAAATTAAAAATAGTATAAATGATTTAAGAAAAGAATGTTTAATAATTAGTAAAAATTTCTTTACATAAAATGAAAAACAAAGTTGCTTTAATATTTGGAATTACTGGACAAGATGGATCTTATCTTGCAGATTTCCTTCTTAAAAAAAATTATACTGTTCATGGTATTAAAAGAAGATCATCTTCCTTTAATACAGCAAGAATTGACCATTTATATCAAGACCCCCATGAAAAGAAGAGAAAATTTATACTACATTATGGTGATATTACAGACGCTATTTCAGTTTCATCGTTAATTAAGAATATAAAACCTGATGAAATTTATAACTTAGCTGCACAATCGCACGTTGCAGTTTCATTTGAGGTTCCAGAATATACTGCTAGTGCTGATGGAATTGGAGCTCTTAGAATTTTAGAGGCTATTAAATTCCATGGTTTTGAAAAAAAAACAAAATTTTACCAAGCAGGTACGTCAGAAATGTTTGGTAAGGTTGTTGAAATTCCTCAAACTGAAAAAACCCCGTTTTATCCAAGAAGTCCTTATGGAGTTGCAAAAGTTTATGCACATTGGATAACTGTAAATTACAGAGAAGCTTATAATATTTTTGCATGTAATGGCATTTTATTTAATCACGAAAGTCCTGTTAGGGGTGAAACATTTGTTACTAAAAAAATAATAATGGGATTATGTAGAATTAAAATGGGTAAACAAAAAAAAATATTTTTAGGAAATTTAAGTGCAAAAAGAGATTGGGGCCATGCTAAAGACTATGTAGAAGCAATGTGGAAAATGCTGCAAAGAAAAAAACCACAAGATTATGTAATTTCCACTGGTAAACAATATTCTGTTAAAGATTTTATAAATTTATCACTAAAGGAACTTAAAATAAAATATTACTGGAAGGGTAAGGGGATTAATGAAAAATGCTACAATGATAAAGGTAATTGTATTATAGAGTGTGATAAAGAATATTTTAGACCTCTAGAAGTTGATACTTTGTTGGGTAATTCGAGCAAGGCAAGAAAAGAATTAAACTGGAAACCTAAATTTAATATCGCAGATCTGGTAAAAGAGATGGTAAAAGAGGAGTTAAAAAATTTACCCTTGTGATTAACTTAAGTTCTAAAATTTATGTAGCTGGACACAATGGATTAGTTGGAAGTGCAATCGTAAGGCAACTTAAAAGAAATGGTTATAAAAATATTATAGTAGCTAATAGAAAAAAATTAGATTTAACTAAACAATTAGATGTCCTTAAATTTTTAAAAAAAAAAAAATTAGACTTCATCTTTTTAGCAGCTGCAAAGGTAGGCGGAATATATTCAAATAATAGATATAAAGCAGATTATTTATATGAAAATCTTGCAATCCAATCTAACGTTATAAATGGTGCCTATTTATCCGGAGTTAAAAACTTAATATTTCTTGGTTCTAGTTGTATTTATCCAAAAAAATGTAAACAACCTATAAAAGAAAGTTATTTATTAACTGGTGAACTGGAACCAACAAATGATGCTTATGCTATAGCAAAAATAGCCGGTATAAAGATGTGTGAAAGTTATAATGTGCAGTATAAAACTAATTATAAATGTTTAATGCCAACAAATACTTTTGGCCCTAACGACAGTTATGATGGGTTAAATTCACATTTTCTCCCAGCTCTTATTAAAAAAGTTGATAAATTGAAAGATAGTAAGAAAAATACACTAATTTTATGGGGTAATGGAAAAGCAAAAAGAGAGGTTATTCATGTTGATGATATTGCAAACGCATGTGTTTATTTTATGAATAAAAAAAAAAAACCAACTCTTATTAATATTGGAACCGGTAAAGACTACACAATCGAATATTATGCAAAATTGATATCAAAAATTATTTTAGCTAAAAAAAAAATTATCATTAAATATGATTTATCAAAACCTAATGGAATTAAAAGAAAAGTTATGGACGTATCCCTGGCAAAAAAGCTTGGGTGGAAATACAAAATTAGTCTTAAAAATGCTATATTAACTACCTATCAATCATATAAAAAAGAGAACAAACAAAAATAATGAAAAATATTATTATTGTAACTGGTGGCGCTGGTTTTGTTGGATCTAATTTAATTTCATTATTATTAAAAAAAACAAAATTCAAAATTATCAGCATAGATAACTATTCTACTGGCAAAAAAATAAATCATTTAAAAGATCAAAGAGTTACTTATATTAAAGAGAACACAAAAAATATTAACAGAGTATTAAAAAAAAAAATAAATAAAATAAAAACTGTTTTTCATTTTGGGGAGTTTTCCAGAATATATCAAAGCTTTTTAAAAATGAATGAGTGTATTAATTCTAATACAATTGGTTCACATGAAGTATTTAACTTTTGTCTATCAAATAAAATAAAACTTATATATTCAGCAACATCGGCAAGCATTGGAAATAAAGGAAAAGATAAAAACTTATCTCCATACGCATTTACTAAAGCAAAAAATTTAGAATTATTAGAAAATTTGAAAAAATGGTTTAATTTTAAATTTGAAATAGTTTATTTTTATAATGTTTATGGACCAGGACAAATAAAAACAGGTCCAATGTCTACTGTAATAGGAATATTTGAAGATCAGTTTAAAAAGAAAATACCATTAACAATTGTCAAACCAGGTTCACAATCAAGAAGATTCACACACATTAATGATACAATTGAAGCATGTTATTACGCATGGAAAAAAAATAAGTCCAAGCACTACAGCATATCTAATAGAAAGAGTTATACAATTATTGAAGTAGCAAAATTGTTTAATACCAAAATTAAGTTTCTTCGGCCGAGAGAGGGTGAAAGGTATGCTTCAGCTTTATCGAGTATGAATTTGTCAAATAAAGTTCATAAAATGTTTGGAACAATTGATTTAAAAGATTATGTTGAAAATGTTGTTAAAAACTCTTAAATATTAATAGAATTCTTTGTTTACAATGTATTTAATTTAGGTATAACACTCTCGCCGGTGATTATTGCGAAGGGGTAATACCCGATCCCATTCCGAACTCGGAAGTCAAGCCCTTCAGCGCCAATGGTACTTTGTCTTAAGACACGGAAGAGTAGGACATTGCCGGCTATAAAAAAATTATGAAAATTAAAAGTTCGTTAAAATCATTAAAAAAAAGAGACCTTAATTCTAAATTAGTTAGAAGAAGAGGTAGGGTCTATATAATTAATAAAACAAACCCAAAGTTTAAAGCAAGACAAAAGTAATTTTTATGGATAATGAAAACCATAAGGATACTTGGAATAATTTTACAAAATTTGTATTGTGGGGAACTGTCGCTGTTATAGGTGTTTTAGTTTTAATGGCAATATTCTTGCTGTAGAGTTCTCTTATGAGAATCGTTTCAATTCTAGAAAATAAAAATATTGAGAAAAGAATAGCAATAACTCCTGAGATTGCAAAAAAGTACATAGCTCTTGGTTTTGAAATTTCTTTAGTTGAAAAATATGGTGAGCATCTAGGATTTAAAGACAATGATTATAAAATATTAGGAGTTGAGATTTCAAATAATGAAACTGAAATTTTAAAAAATGCAGATATCATTATTCAGTTAGGCTTATTATCTGATGAAAATCTTTCACATTTAAAAGAAAACCAAACACTTGTTGGTGTACTTAACCCTTTTACAAATAAAGAAAAAATAGAAAATTTATCTAAAAAAAATATTAATATTTTTTCTTTAGAGATGCTTCCCCGAATAACCAGAGCTCAATCAATGGATATTCTTTCTTCACAAGCCAATCTTGCTGGTTACAAAGCAGTATTAGAGTCATTTGCAAATTTTGAAAAAGCTATACCAATGATGATGACTGCAGCTGGCACAATTCCAGCAGCAAAAGTGTTGGTGGTTGGTGCAGGTGTGGCGGGCCTTCAAGCAATTGCAACCGCAAAAAGAATGGGTGCTATTGTATTTGCCACAGATGTAAGAATGGCTTCAAAAGAACAAGTTGAAAGCTTAGGGGGAAAATTTTTAACTGTTGAAGGGTCTGAAAATCTTGAAACAGAAGGTGGCTATGCAAAAGAAGCATCTGAAGAATTTAAGAAAAAACAAGAAGATCTTCTAGCTGAAACTTTAAAGAAAATTGATATTGTAATATGTACTGCTTTAATTCCAGGCAAAAAAGCTCCATTAATCATTAAAGGCTACATGATTGATGGTATGCAATCAGGCTCTGTTATTTATGATTTGGCAGCAATCCAAGGTGGTAACTCAGAGTTTACCGAGGTTGATAAAATCGTAACTAAAAATGGTGTAAAGATTATGGGTGAAACAAATATCCTTAATAAACTTCCTGTCTCGGCTTCAAATCTTTATTCAAAAAATGTATATAATTTTGTGTTAAATTTATATGATAATGAAAATAAAAAAATTAATATTAATTTAGAAGACGAGATAATTAATAAAACATTAATTAAATAGATTTATGGAAATAGACCCTTTTATATTTAGATTAAGCATATTCATTTTATCAATTTTTATCGGTTATTATGTTGTGTGGAGTGTGACTCCATCTTTGCACACACCATTAATGTCAGTTACTAATGCAATATCATCAGTAATTATTGTTGGTGCTATAATTGCAGGTTTAGCAGGAAGTACAGACAATGTTTTTACAATCTCTAATATTCTTGGTTTTTTAGCAATATCTCTTGCTGCCATTAATATATTTGGAGGATTTTTAGTCACTCAAAGAATGCTTCAAATGTACAAAAAGAAGAGGAAGGATAAATAATTATGTCAGCAAATTTATCAGCAATATTTTATTTAGTTTCAGGAGTTTTATTTATCTTAGCATTAAGAGGTCTTTCATCACCAGAAACTTCAAGACAAGGTAATTTTTTTGGAATTTTAGGGATGGTGATAGCCATTACCGTTACTTTTTTATCTGTTGGAAGTTTTTCTACTGGTCTGATTTATGTATTAATTTTTTTATTAGTAGGTGGACTTATAGGGGCATTCATAGCTTACAAGATACCAATGACGGCAATGCCAGAATTGGTGGCAGGTTTTCACAGCTTAGTCGGTTTGTCAGCAGTTTTTGTTGCAATCTCAGCTTTCTTAAATCCAGAAGCATTTAATCTAGGATCACCTGGAGCCATTAAACTTGCAAGCTTAATTGAAATGTCAATTGGAGCTGCAGTTGGTGCCATTACATTTTCAGGCTCAATAATTGCTTTTTTAAAACTTCAAGGAATAATGTCAGGATCTCCTATAACTTTTAGGGGACAGCATCCACTTAACGCTTTATTATTAATTTCAATTATAGTTTTAACTTATTTACTTTGCTCATCACAATCATCTAACTTTTTTTGGATATTAATAGCAATTTCATTTTTAATAGGATTTTTATTAATTATTCCTATTGGTGGGGCAGATATGCCCGTAGTAATTTCTATGTTAAACTCTTATTCTGGTTGGGCAGCAGCAGGAATTGGTTTTACTTTAGAAAATAGTGCATTAATTATAACAGGAGCTCTTGTTGGATCTTCTGGTGCAATCTTGTCTTATATAATGTGTAAAGGTATGAACCGTTCGTTCTTTAATGTAATTCTAGGAGGATTTGGTGCAACAGCACAGTCTGCATCAATAGGTAATAAAGAGCAAAGACCAGTTAAGAGTGGTAATGCAGAAGATGCAGCATTCTTAATGAAAAATGCATCATCTGTTATAATTGTTCCAGGTTATGGTATGGCAGTAGCTCAAGCACAACACGCACTTAGAGAGATGGTAGATACATTAAAGAAAAATGATATTAAAGTTACCTATGCAATTCATCCTGTTGCAGGAAGAATGCCAGGTCATATGAATGTATTGTTAGCAGAAGCCAATGTTCCATATGATGAAGTTTTTGAACTTGAAGAAATTAATAATAATTTTGCTAATGCAGATGTTGCATTTGTAATTGGGGCAAATGATGTAACAAATCCAGCTGCAAAAACAGATCCACAAAGTCCAATCTATGGAATGCCAGTACTAGATGTTGAAAAATGTAAATCAGTATTATTTGTAAAGAGAAGCTTATCCCCTGGATATGCTGGAATTGATAATGAATTATTTTATAAAGATAACACACTAATGTTATTTGCTGATGCAAAAAAAATGACTGAAGACATAACTAAAAACCTTTAAAATTAATGAAAACAAAAATATTTTGTGACATTGCAGAATTAAATTTAATAAAGAAATTTAATAAGAAAAAAATAGTTAAAGGTTTTACGACTAATCCTAGCTTAATGAGAAAAGCTGGAGCAAAAGATTATAAATCTTATTCGAAGAAAATATTAAAAATTTGTAATAACAAACCTGTTTCATTAGAAGTATTTGCAGACGATTATAATGCAATGAAACAACAGGCCCTTCAAATTAATACATGGGGTAAGAATGTTTTTGTAAAAGTGCCAGTTGCTAATTCTAAAGGTATTTTTATGGGTAAAATTATTAAAGAACTTAATAATTTAGAAATTAAACTTAATATAACAGCGATTTATAGTTCAAAACAAACGGAAAAAATTCTAAAATTAATTAATAAAAAAACTAAAGTTATAATTTCAATATTTGCTGGCAGGGCAGGTGACACTGGCAAAGATCCAGTTCCAGAATTTAAAAAAAGCATAGCAATGGCAAAAAAATTTAAAAATGTAGAGATACTTTGGGCGAGTGTTAGAGAGCCCTACAATTATTTACAAGCAAAACAATTAGGTTGTCATATTATTACAGTTCCACCATCAACTATTGAAAAAATAGAAAATTTTGGAAAAACATTTGATCAACTTACCAAAGAAACAGTTAAAGCCTTTTTAGTTGATAGCAAGAAATCTAAATTTAAAATTGATAATAGTGAAATTTAAAATTTTAACGCTTAATAACGTTTCTTTTTTTCTTTTCTTTTATTTAACACTAGTAATTGGTTTTTTTTTTGGTGAAAATTTAAACTATGGATCTTATGGTGATTGGATTGGGAGCAATCGCGAGCCTATAAAAGACTTCTCAAATAACTTTACTCATACATTTTTAAATTTTGATAGCTATGGACACCGACACTCACCAGTATATCTAATATTTTTATCATTGTTTTTAGATTTGGGACTTGATCTCAATCAAATTAGATTTATTCACTTACACCTTTGTATTTCATTGATAGTAATTTTTTATCAATGTCTAAGATTATTATTTACTAATATTAATAATAATTATCTTTTTCTACTATCCTTAATTATTTTTTTGTCTCCAACTTTTAGATCTTTAGCAATTTGGCCAGATAGTAGGCTCCCAGGTTTAATCTTTTTTGTTTTAACAATATATTTTTTTTTAAAATTTAGAAAAACTAATAACCTTAAGTACACTTGGTATACTTGTATTTCACTCGTGGTATCATCATATATAAGTCCTAATTTTTCAGTTTTTTTTGTATATTTTTTTTTCTTTTTTTTTAAAAAAGTTAAATTTAGAGAATTAGGCTTTTTGTTAATATTTAATTTTTTGGCATCACTACCAATTTTATATTATATTTTTATTTTAGATGTAAATTTTTTAGCAGCAGGAAAAACCCCAAATTTAAATAATGAAAGCATCAATTTTAGTTTTAATCTATCAGACAAGTTAATGATTATTAGTTCGATAATTTTTTTCCATTTATCACCAATACTAATTATGGATAATTTTTTCAATCAGTTCAAAAATTTTTTAAATAAAAGATTTATAATATTAGTTCCTTTGGTGGTATGTTTAGCTTATTTTTTTAACTATC
>CAJQRT010000041.1 GCA_905612335.1 uncultured Candidatus Pelagibacter sp. | reverse complement strand
TCATATTATATGACATGTCAGGGTTCATTATTAGCATTTGTAATTTTGAATTTCTGGTTTGCAGGTAGACAAGAAAAGATAGATGAAGAGTTTGGTTTCACTGAAAGAGAGGATAGCTAATGATAAAAGGTAAATTTATAGACAATCTACCAAAAGTTTATGGAATCTATACAGGTGGTTTTATTGGATTCATAATCTTAATGGCGATTGCTGAACAAATGGGGATGTCTGCAAAAGCAATAGGAATTTCTTTTGTAGTATTCACAATTGCTATCTATGCGATAATCGGATGGTTATCACGTACACTTCAGATGGACGCATACTACGTAGCAGGGAGACAAGTACCTACTGTATTTAACGGAATGGCTACTGCGGCAGACTGGATGTCTGGTGCATCATTCGTTGCAATGGCAGGTGGTATTTATTTCAAAGGCTATGGCTATATGGCGTTGTTAGTTGGATGGACAGGTGGTTATATACTTGTATCTACTTTACTAGCACCCTACTTAAGAAAATTTGGCTGTTACACAGTTCCAGATTTTGTTGGTACAAGATATGGTGGTAACGCAGCAAGACTTTCTGCAGTACTAGTATTAACAGTAGCTTCATTCACATATGTGACTGCACAAATCAATGCAACGGGAACTATTGCTTCAGTAGCTTTAGATATTCCTTTTAAAATTGCTGTGTATGTCGGATTAGCAAGTATATTACTTTGTTCTATGCTTGGTGGAATGAGAGCAGTTACATGGACGCAAGTTGCGCAATATATAGTTTTAATTATTGCTTATTTACTTCCTGTATTCTGGATCAGTAGTAAAATGGGTGCTGGATTCTTCCCACATTTGATGTTGGGAGATGAGGTAGCTAGAATTGCTGAACTAGAAAGTCAGTTTGGTTTTGTGAAAAACTCTGCTGCCGACTTAGCTACAGTACCAAAAGGTTTGGCTGGAATAACTAAAGCGCACTCATCAGTTAATGGAACAAACTGGGGATTCATTTCTCTAGCAATTTGTATGATGGCAGGAACAGCTTCTTTGCCTCACGTTATGATGAGATACTTTACTACTCCAAGTGTAAAATCAGCTAGAAGATCTGTAGCATGGTCGCTACTTTTCATCTTCATTTTATACTCAACTGCACCGATGTTAGCGACATTATCAAAACTATCACTGATTGATCCAACACTTTCAACAGGGATTATTGGTAAGTCAATAGCTGAAGTTCAAGCAATAGATTGGTATCAAAACTGGAACCAAGCTAACTTAATGTTTGTTAGCGACTTTAACGGAAATGGAACTCTTGAATTAAATGAGTTTTTCATGGGTGGTAAAGCCGTTGTGTTAGCTACTCCAGAAATTGCTGGATTACCTTATGTAATCTCAGGTCTTGTTGCTGCTGGAGGTATGGCTGCTGCCATGTCTACTGCAGATGGTTTAGTTTTAGCAATTGCAAATGCTTTGTCTCATGACTTGTATTACAAGATCATTGATCCAAAAGCAGAAGCTGCAAAAAGATTAATTGTTGCAAGAGTTTTACTTGTACTAATTGGTTTTGCTGGAGCAACTATTGCCGCAATGGGTATCCAAGGTATTTTAGGTTCAGTAATCTGGGCTTTTGACTTTGCGATGTCAGGATTGTTCTTCCCACTTGTACTAGGTGTATGGTGGAAAAGAGCGAATGGTCCTGGTGCTGTTGCAGGAATGCTTCTAGGATTAGCTTCTGGTACTTGGTATCTAATTTGGGTACGTACTGGTGGAGCTGGATTCTTGGGTATTACTCAACTTACGTTCGGTATCGTTGGAGCGTCAGTTAGTTTAGTTTCTATGGTGGTTGTTAGTTTACTAACAAAAGCTCCAGACAAAGCTACTCAAGATATGATTGATGAGCTTCGTATTCCAAGTGGTAAATCAATTCTTGGAAAACAACACTAATTAAATTTTATATTAAGGGGCGATTTATTTCGCCCCTTAGTTAAGTTAAAAAACAAAATTCCTTTTTATATTTATGCCAGAAATGC
>CAJQRT010000040.1 GCA_905612335.1 uncultured Candidatus Pelagibacter sp. | reverse complement strand
GATTTCTCTTATTTCTAAAATTTTGATTTTTAAATCATCAGGACCTGTCCAGTCAGGATGTCTACATGCAGACCTTTGATCTATACCCTTGGGCAAAGTTCTCATTTCAGCAACTCGGTCACTAATTTTTTGACCTAATAACATTCCACCACCACCTGGTTTTGCACCTTGTCCTATAACAATTTCAATAGCATCTGCTTTTCTAAGGTCATTTGGATTCATTCCATATCTAGAAGGTAAGAGTTGATAGACTAAATTTTTAGACTGTCCTCTTTCTTCTGGTGTCATTCCACCATCACCAGTAGTTGTGGATGTACCAGCCATACTTGCCCCACGTCCCAAAGCTTCTTTGGCTCTACCTGATAATGCACCAAAGCTCATTCCTGCAATTGTAATAGGAATATCTAGCTCTAAAGGTTTTTTTGCATAACGTGTTCCTAAAGTTACCTTTGTACTACAAGTTTCTCTATATCCTTCTAAAGGATATCTAGACATTGAAGCACCAAGAAAAAGTAAATCATCAAAGTGAGGAAGTTTTCTTTTTGAACCTCCACCCCTAATATCATAAATTCCAGTTGCTGCTGCTCTTCTTATTTCTGAATTTGTATACTCATCAAAAGTCCATGATATACGAGGATGAGTTTTTTTATTATCTGACATTATTAATAGCTTGATACATTATCGATATTGAAGTTATAAAGTTTTCGTGCCGAACCATATCTCTTAAAACTATCTGGTTTAATATTTTTTATTTCACTTTTTTTTAAAAGAGCTGAAATTTTATTCAAATGCTTCATTTCCATTTTTTTTTCTATGCAATCTGCACCCAAAGATTTAACTGATCCTTTAACAAAAATATCTGTTTCATAAAGACTATCACCTAAAGCTTCACCAGCATCACCACAAACTAACATTGTTCCAGATTGAGCCATAAATGCAGACATATGACCAACCGAACCTTTAACCACAATATCAACTCCTTTCATTGAAATACCACATCTTGAACTAGCGTCTCCATCAATTACAAGTAATCCACCATGAGCAGTTGCGCCAGCAGATTGTGAAGCATTACCTTTAACATGTACTGTTCCAGACATCATATTTTCAGCAACACCTGTTCCAACATTTCCATCTATTGTTACATGTGCTTTTTGATTCATACCTGCACAATAATAGCCAACATGGCCTTTGATTAAAACTTTCATTTCCTGATTTAACCCAGCACATAATGCATGGCTTCCCTCAGGATTTATAATCACAAAGTCTCTATCATTTTTTTTATTATCTAAATTTTGTAAAGTATTATTAATTTCTCTTAATTTCTTTTTTTTTAAATCTAATTTCATTAATTTCCCCACGAGTAAACAATACCAGGCTCAGGTTCAAAAATTTTTGCACTATTTACATCTGGTAAATGTGCCATGGCTTGAAATTCTGATGCTATTGCAACATAGTTTTTTGTTTCTGCTATTACTGCGGGTTTACATGCTATTTCATCTCTAACAACTGCAAAACCTTTTCTAGTTCCTGCAATAAAAGTATAAAAACCATCCAAGTCTTTAAGACCAGACGTAAGCGTATCTTTTAAAGATTTATCATTTGATAAACTATTAGAAACATATCCTGCTGCAACTTCAGTATCATTTTCAGAGTTAAAGACGCTACCTTTTTTAGTGAGCTCTCTTCTTAAATTGTTATGATTTGATAATGATCCATTATGAACCAAACACTCATCTTCACCAGTCGAGTAGGGGTGAGATCCATCAGTAGTTATTGCACTTTCCGTAGCCATTCTTGTATGGCCTATTCCATGAGTGCCACTAAAACTATCTAATTTAAATTTTTTTACTACATCCTTAGGGTTGCCAACTTGTTTAAATATTTCTATTGATCGACCATACCCAACTATAGATACTTTAGGAAAATTAGAATTAATTATTTCAATTACTTTCTTTGGCTGATCTAGAGTTTTTAGAATTACATGGTCTGAGATTTGAGTAAGTTTAGCTTTTTTAATTTTTTTAGTGATTTCTTTTTTAAATTTATTAAAGTCTAAGTCATTAATACATAAAGAAAACTTGTATATTTTTTTACTTTCATCTTTGTAAATTGCAAAGCCAGCACTGTCTGGTCCACGAGATTCCATGTTATTAAGCATACCTGACAGCATCTTTCCTAAATTTTTTTCAAATTTTTTAGTTTTTAAGTAGATGCCAACAATTCCACACATAAATTTTTTTAAGTTTATTTTATTAAAGACAGTAGAAAATCTTTATAATAGAAAATATTTCCTACCACAATGATGATAATAGCCGCTATCACTCCATACTTTGCTTTTGGAAAAAGGACACCTCTCATTTTACTTGGTCTATGATCTTCGTTATTATTTCTATCCATGATTGTATAATTTTTGTAAAAAAAAAGGGCGCCACAATTAAGTAGCGCCCAAATTTTTAGTTGATATTACCAGTCGGTAATATTGCTTTTGTGATCATTAGCGCCATGTCTTTTTCTAGCTAATCGTGAGAGTTTTTCACTCTCAGATCTAGCAGTTAAAACATGCCAGCCAATCCAAAAAACTACACCAAGAAAAACTAGTAAAGTTTCAGTGGATCCAGCTCCCGGATAAACTGCTCCGACAACTTCTTTTGCACTTAAATGATCTATCCAGTTTGTAACTGTAGCCATATTTTTTCTCCTTTACCTAGTTGAAGAGGCGACTGCTTTTTCAGCTTCTCTATCGTCCTCCATTATTTCATAGTCTAGTCCTGCTATTTCAACTTCACGCGGTATTCTTAATTTACCAAAAGCGCTTAGTATTCTAGCAATAACGTAGCCTGGTAACATTCCAAGAACTCCAAACATTATAATTGCTCCAAGGAATTGACCAAGTGGATTGATTGATGCATAAGTTGATCCGTCCCACATAGCTCCAACATTATATCCTGATGAAGGATAGCCATTTAAAACAAATCCACAAATTATAAGACCAACAACGCCTGCATAACCATGCACCGCTACTGCACCAACTGCATCATCGATTTTGAACTTACGTTCAACCCAGTAATGCATTTTATATGCAATAACTACACCGATCGCACCAATAAGCATTGCTTGTATCGGGTGATACAAATCATTACCTGCAGATGCACAGATGATACCAGCCAGTCCACTTGAGTAAGTCCAGAAAGGATCACCTTTGGCGACCACGTATCCAGCCAATAATCCACCTGATAATGACATCAAGAAGTTATAGGTTATTCCACTCAGTGTGGTTGGGGTTACATATATGTTTGTTGCTGTCCAGTATGTTACACCTTCCATCCCATACTCGGGTCCAAGATCAAATATCGGTATATTACATGCCGCATAAAATCCCCAAAAACCAGTATAGATTAAAAATAATCCAACTGTTACTAGCCATGGGTTTCTTGGTCCTATATTTCTTGGTTCACCACTTGATGAGAATTTTCCAATTCTAGGTCCTAAAACGATTAGAACACCTAAAGCAAATCCACCCGCAATTGCGTGAATTACTCCTGATGCGTAAGCGTCATGATATCCTAAAATTTTAAGCATCCATCCATCAAAGTGCCATCCCCAAGCAGCATCAATTACCCAGAAACACGAACCTATTGCAATTGCTAAAATACCAAATGCAAAAGTTGTAATTCTTTCAATGATTGCTCCCGAAACAATAGAAGCAGCTGTCCATGAAAATAGTAAGAATGCAGCCCAGAATACTCCACTTATACGGTCACCTAAGTTAACCGCCATAAATTCAGTATTTGCCACATACCATTTTGCACTAAAAGTACTTTCGTCAGTAATTAATGCTGTACTCTCATTCATTATTGAAGGTGCTATTCCCGGTCCCGTTGGGAATGCCCAGTAAATCCACCAACCAAAGAAAAACCAAGTTACCGTTACTAACGGTATTACCATAGTATTTTTCATTAAAGTATGTTGGTGATGTTTATAACGTGAAGCTCCAACTTCATACATACAGAAACCGACGTGAATTAAAAACATCAGTACTACTGTTACCCAGTAGTAAAATTCTGTAAATATAACTGTAAGAGCACCTAATTGGTCAGTCATAATCTCTCTCTCCTTATTAGTTTAAGGGAGCCTATAAAATTTATGTGTATGTGACAAACTAAACAGTGCTTAAAAGAACCCGTAAAAACGTAGGGAATTAAGAATTAATCAACTTATAAGGGAGAGATTAAAATTTTAAGTATGCTTTTTTCAAATCAACAAGAGGATGTTTTGGAGACATTTGAAACTTAACTAAAAGCTCTCTTGCAATCATATCTCTGTCTTGTTGATTATTAGGTAATTTAATTGATTTTGGAATTGTAACCCAACCATTTGCATTTCTGCAAAATACAGCAGGTCTATCTTCTTCATAACCCATATGAACATCTTCTAACCAGTTAAGATCATCCCACCCCATAGCTTCTACATATTTTTTTAAGAATGGAGTAATCTTTTTATAATCAGGCAATAAGTTAACATCATATCTATATCCAATATGTTGACCAATTAGCTTTTCTCTAGCAGTCTCTTTAAAAGTACCTAGTTTAAGTTTTTTTTCTTTTTTAACTTTTGCTTTTACTTTTTTTTTAACCATTTTTGATCCTTATATTTTATGATAATTATCAACACCAACAGTATAGTTGGTTCCAGTCATTGGAACTTTTGCTAATGCAGATGCTTCCATTGTTAATGCAGCTAAATCTTCAGGCTCTAAAGAGTGAATATTAGTTTTACCACAAGCTCTTGCTAAAAGCTGAGCTTCTAATGTCATTGCATGAAGGTAATTATAAACTCTTAATGCAGCATCATCAGGATTTAATCTAGCTCTTAATTTAGGGTCTTGTGTTGCAACACCTACTGGACAACGTCCAGTATGGCAGTGATAACAATCACCAGCTTTAACACCCATCTCTTTTTCAAAGTTTGCTTCTGGAATATCTTTATTACAGTTCAGCGCTATTAAAGCACCAGTTCCAATTGCTATTGCATCAGCACCTAACGCCAAAGCTTTTGCCATATCAGCACCATCTCTAACACCACCAGCATAAATTAAAGTTACTTGACCAGTTTTACCAACATCATCAATAGCTCTTCTTGCTTCTCTGATTGCAGCAATACCAGGAATACCAGTATTTGCAGCAGCTATATGAGGACCTGCTCCAGTCGAACCTTCCATCCCATCTAAAAAGATTGAGTCAGGATTACATTTTGCAGCCATACGAACATCATCATAAACTTTTGATGCACCTAGCTTTAATTGAATCGGCACTTTATTTTTTGTTAACTGTCTTAATTCTTCAACCTTTAAAGCTAAATCATCTGGACCTAACCAGTCAGGGTGTCTTGCTGGAGATCTTTGATCAATACCAGAGGGTAGGGATCTCATTTCTGCAACTTGGTCAGTAACTTTTTGACCCATTAAATGCCCACCCATTCCAACTTTTTGTCCTTGACCAATAAATACTTCAATCGCATCAGCAAGTTGAGCGTGATGAGGATTAAAACCATACCTTGATTGAATACACTGGTAATACCATTTTTCAGAATATCTTCTCTCATCTGGAATCATTCCACCTTCACCTGAGCATGTAGCGCTCCCAGCCATTGTTGCTCCTCTTGCTAAAGCAGTTTTTGCTTCATAAGAAAGTGCACCAAAACTCATACCAGTAACATATACTGGTATATCTAGCTCAATTGGGTTTTCACAGTTTGGTCCAATTATAGTTTTTGTTTCACATTTCTCTCTATAACCTTCGATTACAAATCTTGTAAGAGTACCTGGTAAGAAAACTAAATCATCAAACGTTGGAATTTTTTTCATTAATGCCATTCCACGCATTCTGTATCTTCCAAGCTGAGCTTTAATATGAATATCGTCTATGACTTCTGGAGTAAAAATAGCATTGTGACCTAATAAACTTTTATTTCTTTTTCCTTCTTCATGCACATGAACGTCAGCTTTCCCACCAACATTACCGCTTGCTTTTTTTAATTTTTTTTCATTTTTTTTAGTTTTCTTTTTAGCCATTATATAGCTCCTTTCTTTTCATGAGGTTCTAGATTATCATAGTTCCAAAGTTTTTTCCCTGCGACTATTTTTGTCATTTTACTGACGTCAAATTTTTCACCAATCTCTGCAACTTTCAATTTTCTTTTTAACCAGTCTTGGTCAGTATCAGTTAGATCAGCAGGAATTGCATCACTTCCAAAAGAACCAATTTTTCCACCAATGAAAATTGTTCCATCATACATAGAATCTCCTAAATTTATTCCAACATCACCTAAAATAATTATTCTTCCTCTTTGCATCATGAAACCTGTAAAAGCCCCAGCATCACCACCAACAATAATAGTTCCACCCTTCATATCGATACCAGTTCTAGCACCAACACTACCTTTACAAATTAAATCTCCACCCCTAATAGCTGCACCAAAACAAGATCCAGCATTTTTTTCTATAACAACTTTTCCAGCCATTAAGTTTTCTGCACAAGACCAACCAACTCTACCATTAATTCTTACAGTAGGTCCGTCACAAGATCCCATACCAAAATAACCTAAACTTCCTTCAAAAATTAAATTTAGTTTATTTAAAATACCAACACCTAAACTGTGTTTTCCTTGAGGGTTTTTGATTACGATTGTTCCAAAACCTTGGCTCATTAAGTTATCAATTTCTTTATTAGCATCAGCAGCTGTCATTTCTTTAACATCTAGCTCTGTTCTTTTATTAAAATCAACATCGTAAGTGCCAAAATAATAAAGATTTTCACCTTCATCAGGATTAAAAAACTTTTGTTGAGTTCTTCCAGTCAAAACTTCTGAGTGCATACCCATTGATTGTGACTTTGTCTTTTTTTCTGTAGTCTTTAAATTTGCCATACTTTTACCTCTCCATCATATGGATCATATGTATCTATCTCTTGTGGTAGAACTGATCTGATTGCTATTTCTTCTGAACCCATTGCTACTAGATCGTCTGATTCATAAAGAACCAAAGGTTTTGCAGCCATAGTATCTTTTGCCATTCCTAAAGAATCTTTGGTTGCTACAAAATATGTAAACACACCATCAAGACCTGTTAAAGAAGCTTTCATACCCTCTTCAAGAGATGCTCCTTCTCTCATTTTTTGTGCAATATAAACAGCGATTAACTCTGAATCACATTCAGACATAAATCTCATCCCCTTATTCTCAAGCAATCTTCTGTTGTTCCAATAGTTAGTTAGTTGACCATTGTGAACCACAGAAACATCACTAAAAGGATAACCCCAAAAAGGGTGAGCAGACTTAATGTCAACACCAGATTCAGTAGCCATTCTAGCATGACCAATTGCGTGAGTTCCAACTACTTTATCTAAACTGTATCTGTCACAAACCATTTTAGCATTACCCAAATCTTTAATTACTTCCAGTGATTTTCCCATAGAAAGAATTTCAACTCCAGGAATACTTTCTATCTTCTGAGAAAACTCTAATAGATCTTTTGCATCGTAAGCAAGTTCATATCTTAAAGAATAGGGTAGAACTCTTTCTTCTTTAACTATTTTTGCACCTAATTCTGAGAGGTATTGATCAACTATTTTTTTTCTTGCATCGTAAACTGAAACATCTTCCATTATTGAAGAACTACCTTCACCTACATTTTCACCTACTTTAAAACGCATGATAAAATTTTTACCATCTGTATCACCATACAAAGCATAACCAGTAGAATCTTCCCCTCTATGCTTTAATGCTTGTAACATCCCCTGTAGTTCACTTCCTACATTGGAAGATTTTCCTCTATGAATTAAACCTGCGATACCACACATATTTCTCTCCCTTTATTGATAATTAAGATTACGGTAGACAATCCAGATAAGTATCTAGATCCCATTGAGTTGTTGCACCTAAAAATTTTTCCCATTCATCGTTTTTATACCAATGGAAAACTTTATACATTTCATCTGGCATAGCTGATTTTATAACCTCATCTTCTGCCAAACGATTTAAAGCCTCACCGAGACTCATTGGTAATTTTTTAACTATTTTTCCAGCAGCTTGAGCTTCATACATACTTCTAGACTCAGGCTTTCCCGGGTCAATGTTATTTGTTATTCCATCATCAAAACATTTTAACAATCCTGAGCCCATTAAGTATGGATTGTGCATTGAATCAACTGAACGATATTCAAATCTTCCTGGTGCAGATACTCTTAATCCACAAGTTCTATTTTGAAATCCCCAGTCAGCGTAAACAGGCGCCCAAAATCCTGTGTCCCATAATCTTCTGTATGAGTTTACAGTAGATGAACCAATTGCAGTTAATGCTCCCAAATGTTTCATCACACCACCAATAGCTTTCAAACCAATTTTACCTGGTAATTGAATATCTTTAGTATCAGGCATAAAAGTATTTGTTCCACCCTCAACATAAGTAAATACCTCATCCATTCCTGGTAGAGATTTATGAGATAGTTTATTAACCACATCTTTTCCACCTGTCCACAAAGACATATTAGTGTGACAACCACTTGCTGAAACACCCATAAATGGTTTTGTCATAAAGCAAGCTATCAAATTAAACTCTCTAGCTACTTGTGCACAAATTTGTCTGTAAGTAGAAAGTCTATCTGCATTTCTCAAAACATCATCGTACATCCAGTTTAATTCTAATTGTCCTGGTGCATCTTCATGATCACCTTGAATCATATCAAAACCCATAGCTCTAGCGTACTTAAATACCTGCATAAAAACTGGTCTCAGAGATTCAAATTGATCTATATGATAGCAATAAGGTTTAGAATAACCTTTACCTGTAGGCGAACCATCTTCATTTTTAGTTAACCACATCATTTCCGGCTCAGTTCCAACTCTTAATTGGTAGCCATGTTTCTTTTTAAATTCTTGAGCATGCATTCTTAAATTTCCACGACAATCCGAAGTTAAATGTGCACCTGGATTATCTCTTTCTTCTCTATTTCTAAAACAAGTAACAAATACTCTTGCAACTTTTTTATCCCAAGGAAGCTGACAAAAAGTTTCAGGATCAGGTATACCAACTAGCTCTTTTGCCTCTGGTCCATAACCAATATAATCTCCATGACGATCAACAAACAAGTTTGCTGTTGCTCCGTAAACTAATTGAAAACCCTTTTCACAAGTTCTTTCCCAGTGATCAGTAGGAATACCTTTTCCAACAACTCTTCCAGTTACAGAAATAAATTGAAAATAAATATATTCGACACCTAGTTCATTAATTTTAGCTCTAACTTGCTTTACTAACTTGTCTCTTCCAGGTTGTGCTACGTGCTTGTCTAAATCAGTCATCATCTCTCCCTCTAATGAATTTTTATTTAACGAACCGTAACTGAAAAATATATTAGTGTCTAGGCATCTTGATTATAATAAATATATATAATTTGTATAACTACAATGAGTTAATTACCTGCATAAGTTGTGTAAAAAAAATTATTTTTGATTTAAAATTTATATAATTTAATTTTATAGCCCTGATCTTAGCTCCATGGAAATGGACTATTTGAAGTAGGGTGAAGCTCACCTTTTTCATAACGATCAAATCTGAAAGGTTTTAATAGTTCACTTTCAGTTCCAAGAATTTCTTTTGCAACAAGCTCGCCAACACCAATCATTTTATATCCATGGTTAGCATCAGCTATCATATAAACATTTTCTAAAAATCTATCAAAGATTGGAAAGTTATCTGGAGTCATACATCCAAGACCACCTGATGGTCCTTTTCTATATAAATTTGTTTTACCCTCAAACCTTTTTTGACAATGTGCTAAAGCTGAACACCACATATCATTAAAAGCTTCTGTTGTTTGAAATTCAGGAGAGTCAAGTCCGTAAGGATCAATATTTATTTCATCAAAATGTTTATCAACTATGTAAGGAGATGTCCCACCCTGCACACCAAGACCTTCAATATCTGGCTTGTAATAAATTCCCCAAAGTTCTTCTGTAAGTAATTTTTTGGTTGTGTCTGAGTATAATGGAGCAGTTGAGTCGACATGCATTACTGGAGGTTGACCACCATCATTCATTTTTAAAAAATCTTTATCAACACCGATAACACCTTCTTGTAACATCCAGTATTTCCACATATCTTCTTTATGAAATTTTCCATCCTGTCCTTTAATATTGGCAAATTTTGGAAGTTCCAACATATTCCAAAAATCTCTAACCCAAGGACCAGCACCAACAACGACTTGTTCACACTCAATAAGTCCCTTATCTGTTTCAACACCTGTAACCGCTTTACCAGTACTTCCTTTTTTAAATCCTGTAACTGTTACACCCTTAACTATATTAACTCCATTTATAACAGATTTACTTTCAAGAGCTTTTACTGAATCTTTATTAAAAGCATATCCACCTTTTTTTTCATGAAGTACAGATGTTATGCCTTGTGCCTGCCAATCATCAAACATACCCTTCATATATTTAGTACATTCTTTTTCACCTTCAATAAATTCTGATTCATATCCAATAGCTTTTTGCTGTTCATAAATTGTAGCAACATCTTCATGCATAACTTCTGGAGAAATTTGCAAATATCCTACTGCATTGTAATTCCAAGCTTTAGGATCACTTTCCCACACTGAAACAGAGTGAGCCATTAATTCTCTCATAGCTGGTTGGAAATAATTATTTCTTATAACACCACAAGCTATTCCGCTTGCACCTGCTGCCGTATCTTTTTTTTCCAAGATTACAATATCACCTGGATTTTTATAAGTTTCAGAAAGTTTCCATGCTGTACTTAACCCATGAATTCCGCCACCGATAATTACTACTTTAGCTTTAGTTGGTAGAGTTGACATGAGAAAAGATTATTCTTCTTAAAAACAATTAATAGGATTATTTTTATAACAAAAATATATATATATAAAATAGTAATTAAGTGTGACGTTCTTAAATAAACCTTTAATAGCTTATGTTTTTAAGTCTGAGTAAGTATTCATTAAATTCATTAATAAAAGATTCACTTGGCCTAATATTTTTTATTCGCTGATCAGTTGAAGTTTTTTCTAAAAAGAAGAATCCCTTTATACACGCTTCATTAATTATTAAAGCCGCTTTTGGTCTGGAAGTTTTAAAAAGTCTTGTTTTTAATTCTTCTACCGAAAGCTTTTCATCAACCTTATATGCATGCATTACTAACAACATCAAATGGTAATGAGAAGGTGACTTTCTAAAATAATAATTACTTGAAGTGTGGGATTGCTTAACTTGATCCTCCCAGAAGTCTAAAAGACTTTTTTTTTCATCTGTCATATTATTTAAGCTCTGACTTTAGATTTGGTTGGATCATAGAAAGGAAAAGGCACCACTGTAGCAATAATTCTTTTTTGATGACCATCAATCTTTCCTATTTCTACTTCAGTTCCAATTTCAGAATACTTAACATCAATTCTGCATAGCGCAATATTTTTTCCTAGTTTAGGAGACAACATTCCACTAGTTACTACACCAACTTGACCTCGACCTATATAAGCATTATCACCATGAGCTGCAGGTTCGTGTCCATCTAATTCTAAGCCAACTAATTTCTTTTGTGGGTTTGCTTTTCTTTTAATTAATTCTTCTTTACCAATAAAATCATCTTCTTTAGTTTTAAGTGGAACTGTAAATCCAATTCCTGCTTCAAAAGGGTCTGTTTGATCGTCAAATTCGTAACCATAGAAAATAAGACCAGCTTCAATACGAACCATGTCAAGAGCCTCTAACCCTAAAGGGGTAATGTTAAATTCTTTTCCAGCTTCCCAAACTTTATCCCAAACTTCATTGGCATCTTTTGGATGACACCATATTTCATAACCAAGTTCACCTGTATAACCTGTTCTTGAAATAACAATTGGAGTTCCAGTTTCATGGTCTATTCTTGCAATTGTAAATCTGAACCATTCAAGCTCAGTAATGTTAGGCTGTATTGGAGGCGTCCACACAAATTTTTCTAAGATTTTTCTACTATTTGGACCTTGAACTGCAATATTATGAATATGATCTGTTGCAGATTTAATCCAAACTTTATAATTTTTCTTTTTAGCTTGTTCTTTTAACCATTCACCACTGTATTCATCTCCACCAATCCATCTAAAGTTATCCTGTCCTAATTTAAATAATGTTCCATCATCTAACATACAGCCATTTTCATAACACATAGCTGTATAAACAACTTGTCCTACTGATAATTTTTTTACATTTCTTGTAAGCGTATATTGCATTAAATTTTCTGCATCGGGACCTAGAATTTCAAATTTTCTAAGAGGTGATAAGTCTGTTGCGATCGCACTTTCTCTGCAAGCTGTATACTCTTTTATAGTTCCTGAATTAGTAAAATTATTAGCAAGCCAAAAACCTTTATACTCAACAAAGTTTCTTGTTAGTTCTGAGGTTTTTTTATGGAAACCTGTTTCTTGAGTTAATTTTGGTTCTGAGTCTGTTTTCATTCTAAATGCTATTGCTTTTGAATATTTTTTTTCCTTAGGATAAGTCCTAACAAAAATATCAGTTGGATTCCAACCATTTGCAGGATCCACATCACATGGGCAAGCAGATGAAACACAGGTTAAATCCCTTAATGCTCTAAATAATACATAATCACCGGCTCTTGAGTAAGGTTCATCAAACGAAGCAACATTGTTAGCATCAATTGCAGTGTTAAAAAAGAGATTGATAGCTGACCAGCTTTTACGGGAGTTAATATCGTATTTTTCTAATCCTTTATTAAAATTGTCTGTACAATTTATATGACCCATATAACCCATATCATCATAATACTTAGGTGTGCAAGCAAGGTTAAAAGTATCATGTCTGCCAACTGTATCTCTAACTACTTCAATCATAGCCTGATGATCATCATCATAAAACTTTGAAAATAAACCTGGGCCAGGGTAGGCACCACCCATAAATGTTCGAGTTGATTTATCATTTAACATACTTTGAATTCCATCATTTAATTTATGAGTATCAAAAGCTAAAAAATCAGAACATTGTCTTCCACCTGGATCAATAATTTGAATATATTCTCCAGCTTTTACCTCATATGTTTCGGCAGTTCTTCTTTTTATAAGTTGCTCAATTATTGGATCATTAAGAGGTTCTGGTAAAATAAACTGCTCATCAGTTTCTATAAATTTAGCTCTACTTAAAAATACCGTTAAATCTGTTGGTGGATTTTGTTCATGAACATTCATTGCATTCCCTGGCGCAGCAATCATCACTATACATTTGTCTTTAGAGGTTAAGGTAATCTTTTCTCCCATTACACAATCTTCATTAAAAATAATTGATGATCTTGCTTTATTAAGATCTAATTTTTTTTTCTTAAATAGTTTTGAAATTTTTTCATCATTAGCAATAGCTCTTTTTGAAAAGTCAGCATTTGCATTTTCTTTTAAATTTAAAATTGATAAATCTGATTTACCATTTGAATTGAAAACAATTATTTCACAAATTTGTCTTCCTTCTTCATTTATGATTTTTATTTTGTCATCTGGTAAAACTTCTATAACTGAGAGACCGCCACCTTTTACATAATATCTTTCAACTCCAGATGGTAAAGTTCTTAAGCCAGGATTTTTAATATCTTTACTAGTATGTAGCATTGGCAATGTTAATTTAAATAATTGATAGTTAGCATAATATAATCAAAGGGCATTGACTATAAATTTAATAAATGAGAACATACTTACTTAAACATTAATATTAAGGAGAGAGAATATAATGAAAAAGATAATATCATTAATATCTGCCTTAGTAATTTCAGCTGTAAGTTTTGCTGGAGTTTCTAACGCTGCAGATAGTAAAAAACCTATCGTT
Source organism: uncultured Candidatus Pelagibacter sp. (assembly GCA_905612335.1). The sequence goes on along the minus strand of CAJQRT010000040.1, from coordinate 5,482 downwards.
ATTCCAACTCATAACTGGTCAAGCCAAATTGTAATGGCTCACGTTATTGGTGGAATTTTTGAAAGTATGGGAAACAATGTAAAATATGTAAACACAGACTCACAAGCCGTTTATGAAGCAATTCGTATTGGTGATGTAAGTTTATCTCACGAAGTGTGGGAATCTGCGTTTGGTAAATCATTTACAACAGCACTAGACAAAGGTGGTTTAGTAGACTGGGGAGATCATGAAGCTAGAACTCTTGAAGATATGGGATATCCAAACTGGGTTGTTGAAAAAGGATTATGTCCTGGTCTTCCAGACTGGACATCATTAAAAAATCCAGCTTGTGCTAAAAACTTTACAACACCTGATTCAGGTGGAAAAGGACGAATGTTAGAAGGTCCACAAAGTTGGCATGGAGATTTAATACCACAGAGAGTTGATGCTTTAGGGCTTGGAGATCTTTGGACTGTTAAATTTGCTGGAAGTGCAGATGCACTTTGGGCTGAACTTAAATCTGCTGAAAAAGAAGGAAGAGGAACTATAATATTCAACTGGACACCAAACTTTACAGATGGTGCTGGTTTTACTTTTATAGACTTCCCTCCATATTCAGCTGGTTGCAGACCAGAAGATGGTGGTGATGGAAAATGTGGTTCGCCAGATGGTTATTTGAAAAAAGCTGTAAATGCAGATTTTCCAAAAACACATCCAGCAGCAGCAGGGGCATTTAAAAAAATGTCATTCTCTACAAGTCATATTGGTGCAATGGCAGCTTTAGTTGACCTTGACAAAATGACTCATGAAGATGCTGCTAAAAAATGGTTAGCCGACAATAAGAGTGTTTGGCAAGCTTTTACTAAATAAAAGTAAAAGTTAATAAATTTAAATCTCTCCCAACAATGTTGGGGGGGATTTTTTTAAATAAGGTGCTCTCGCACAGACCCAAACTACGGACATATTAATTAAATGATAAAATATTTTTTATATATATTTCTTAGCTTATTAGCTTTTAATTTTTCTTTTGCAAAAAATATAGACATACAAGAAGATATTAAAATTGATTTTGTATGTGAGTTAGAAAAGAAAATATTCAAGAATTCAGAATATAATTATCAAACTTTTTTAGCAAAAGATTTAGATGATAAAAATTTAGACAAATTTGAAATTGATGCAAAAAAACCAGAAAAACTTTTGATCAATGGGCTGTCATCGTTTCTATCAAAAACTCCAAAATTTGAGGTAAAAGTTGTTAATAAAGATGTAGTTTTGTTTAAAGCTTTTGATGAAGAAAAAAATTATTCAGAGTCAGGTATAATTAACAGAAAATCAGGTGAATTAGTTCATGAAATTACAATAGGTTTAAAAAGTGATAATTTTGAAAAAAATATTTCTTTTTATTCATGTAGTTAAAATAAAAAGATGAAAAAGTATTTATTTTATATAATTTTAAGTTGTTTGATTGCAACAACAGTATCAGCTCGAAAAACAGGTTGTGAAGGAAATTGTAAAGATGGTTTTGGTAAATGGACTTACACTGACAAAACAACTTATGAGGGGAATTGGATTGGTACGCAAAAACAGGGGCAAGGAGTTGAGACTTGGCCTAATGGATATATTTATAAAGGTGAATTTAAAAATAGTGTGTGGAATGGACAGGGTATTTTAACCTTTCCAAACGGTGCAACTTATAACGGGGAGTGGGCTAATGGCTTTATGAATGGAGAAGGGACATTTACAGGGTCTGATGGAAAAGAAAAAGTAGGGATTTGGAAAAATGGTAAATTACAAGAATAATTAAAAAATGTTACAAAATACATACTTAGATAAATTAATGAAGACATCAGAATCAGTTAAACAGTTTGGAGGCCTTATTATCTTAACAATTATTGTAATTTTTTCTTTTGCTATTTTAAATAATATTTTTGGTGAAGGTGAAGAACTAATTACCAAAATGAAAAAAGAAGAAGAAAGAATTGCTGAGACCAGAAAACAAAATGAACTAATTTCAAGCCTGCCATCAGGAATCTTGGTATTCTACGATGGAACTGATCATTATAAATTATCATCAGATCAGTATGAAAAAGTCTGTAAAGCTACAAAGATTATTCCACAACGTGCAATTATGGGTGCCAATTTTTTAAATTTTAGAGCACATCATATTTATACTATTAATGGAAATAAAATTGATGAAACATTTGTTAAATGGAACAAGGAAAATAATAAATGCTTTGCAGGTTTTACAGTGAGTGGAAATAATGTTGGGGTAGATGAAAAAATTACTGTTAGTGGAGAGGTTTTAAATTTCTTAAGTACTGGAATTGATACAAGAGTTTATTTTATTAAAAATTTTTAAGGAGGGAAAGAGCAAATACAAATAATATAAAAAGTGTTTTTTATTTTTATATCGTATAGCTTATTAAAATATTATGACTGATACAGTAATTAAATGTGAATCTGTTTATAAAATTTTTGGGACTAATGCCAAAAAAATGCTTCAAGAAGCAAATGGAAATGTAGACGCTAAAACATTCCAAGAAAACGGATGTATAGTAGGTGTCAACAATGCTTCTTTTGAAGTTTTAAAAGGAGAAATGTTAGTTGTTATGGGTTTATCTGGCTCAGGAAAATCAACATTATTAAGATGTATTTCTAGATTAACAGATGCAACTGCAGGGAAAATTTTCATTGAGGGCCAAGATTTACTTTCATTAAATAATAAAGAACTGATTGAACTTAGAAGAAATAAAATGGGAATGGTGTTTCAAAGTTTTGCTTTGCTTCCTCATAAAACAGTTGTTGAAAATATTGCTTTTCCACTTCAAATTAAAGGTATTAAAACCAAAGATAGCATCAATAAAGCAATGGAAATGGTTAAACTTGTTGGTCTTGATGGAAGAGAAAACTATTTTCCAAGAGAGCTTTCTGGTGGACAGCAGCAAAGAGTAGGTATTGCACGATCATTAGCTGTTGAGCCTGATATTTGGTTTTTAGATGAGCCATTTTCTGCATTAGATCCACTAATTAGAAAAGAGATGCAGGATGAATTTTTAAGACTTCAAGAAAAATTACAAAAAACAATTATGTTTATTACGCATGATTTTGATGAGGCCTTAAAACTTGCTGATCGTATTGCAATAATGAAAGATGGAATAATTGAACAGTTGGATACACCAGCTAACATTGTGTTAAATCCAGCCACAGAATATGTAAAAAAATTCACTGAAGAAGTTCCTAGAGAGAAGGTTTTAAAAATAGAAGATGTAATGGAAAAACCTAATAATGAAAATTTAAGTGATTTAAAAGTTTTAAGAAATGAAATAATTGAAAATGTAGCTGAAAAAATATTAACTCAAGAAAAGTCTGTATCTGTAATTGATGAAAACAATCAAATTGTTGGCACTGTTCATCCATCAAAAATAATAAGTACAGTTTTTGGTGGAAAAAAAAGTAACGATTAAACCATGGAATTATTAAAAAAATATCCAAAATTATTTCAATGGATATTTTTATTAGTTGCATTTTTTACTTTATGTTTTGCAATTGATGTTCCAGAAACTTATAAATTTATTAGAGGTCAAGCAGAATTCATTAAAGATCCTAATCAAAGCACTTACACGTTATTTGGTGCAGAAGTAAGATACTACGCATTTGATGTTTTTTGGAGATTACCTCCTTTACTTGGATGGCTACCTATCTGGATAAACGATTCATTATTTTTTTTAATGAATGATTGGATGCCAATAGAATTTTGGAATGAAGATACTCAAGAATTCAGAACCCAACCTTTAGTTTTAAAAATAACAAGAAATTTAACTTTATTTATAACTTTTCTAATAGAATTAATTAGAGAGATATTATTAGGTGGTGTTGAAACTATTGTTGCATTTACAAGTTGGGATTGGATAAGTGAAAATTCATGGGCAGAATTACCGGGTTTACCGTGGACAATTGTTGCAGCGGGAGCAGCAATACTTGGATATAAATTAAGTGGCAAAGGTCTAGCTTTATTTGCTGCTATAGTCATGATTTATATTTCTATTTTTGGTCAATGGAAACCATCGATGCAAACACTTTCTTTTATATTAGTAGCAGCACCACTATCATTTATTTTCGGTTTGAGTTTAGGTATCATGGCATTCAAAAGTAAACGAGTGGAGAAAGCTTTATACCCAATACTTTTAGTTATGCAGACCATGCCTCAATACGCTGTATTGGTTCCTGCAATTGTTCTTTTTGGTGTTGGTGATCACGCTGGAGTAATTATAACGATGGTTGTAGCTGTTCCACCAATGATATTGCTGACTTTGTTAGGTCTTAGAGGTGTATCTCCTGAGGTAATTGAAGCTGGCCGAATGAGTGGATGTAATAATTTACAGCTTATGTTTAGAGTATTAATTCCAACTGCAAGAAGAGATATTTTGATCGGAGTGAATCAAGTTATCATGGTGTGTTTTTCTATGGCAGTCATTTCAGCTTTTATAGGCGCCAAAGGTTTAGGGTTTAATTTATTGCTAGCCTTAAATCAACTAAACATCGGATTAGCGCTAGAAGCAGGTTTATGTATTAGTTTAATTGCGATACTTTTAGATAAATTATCTTTAGCTTGGGCAAATAAACAAACAGATTATTTTGGTAACTTAACTTTTTTTCAACGTTATAAAAATTTATTATTTTTTTCAGGTGCAATATTGATTGGAATTATATTTGCCTATGTTGGATCTTTTTACTTTAAGGAAGGTTTTAATTATTTATATGAAATTCCTCACAACAAAGGAATATCAACTGCAGATTTTTGGAATAAAGGGGTTGATTGGATTTGGGATACTTTCTTTCAAACTTTAAAAATTTTTAATACATGGTTGATAGTAGATGTATTACAGCCCATGCGAGCTGCTTATTTGCGTATGCCTATTGTTGCAACATTTGTTCTAGTTATGGGAGCTGGTTATATAATTGGAGGAATACGTTCAGCCTTAACAGTAGGGGGGCTAACATTATTTATAGCATTAAGTCCATGGTGGGACAGAGCCTTAGTTACTACATACATGGCAACTTTTGGAGTTATCTTATCTTGTATAATTGGTTTTACTGTTGGAACTTTATGTTTTCAAAATAAGCATACCACAAATTTCATGTTGGGAGTTTGTGATATTTTTCAAACATTCCCTTCATTTGTATACTTAATTCCGGTAATGATGCTTTTTGGGGTTACAGATACATCAGTATTAATTGCGGTAGTTGTTTATGCAACTATACCTGCCACAAGATATACGATTGAAGGATTAAAAAGTGTTCCATCTTCTTTGCATGATGCAGCTTCAATGTCAGGTGTAACAAAAATACAAAGATTGTTGAAAATAGAATTCCCTTTAGCACTTCCTCATATGATGCTTGGTTTAAATCAAACAATTGTATTTGCTTTATTTATGGTAATTATTGGAGCATTTATTGGAACGGAGGATTTGGGACAATATATTTTAAAAGCTATATCTGATAA
>CAJQRT010000039.1 GCA_905612335.1 uncultured Candidatus Pelagibacter sp. | reverse complement strand
ATCTTTGTAAAGAAGCTCCAGCAGCTGTTATAGAATTAGAAAAATATGGAGTTCCATTTAGTAGAACTGATGATGGTAAAATTTACCAAAGACCTTTTGGCGGAATGACAAAAAATTATGGCAATGGAATTGTTCAAAGAACATGCGCAGCCGCAGATAGAACTGGACATGCAATACTTCACACTCTTTATGGGCAAGCCTTAAAGCACAACACCGAATTTTTTATTGAATACTTCGCTCTAGATTTACTAATGAAAGATGGTGAATGCAAAGGTCTTATTGCTTGGAATTTAAATGATGGAACAATTCATAGATTTAGAGCTCATAGCACAATAATTGCAACAGGTGGTTATGGAAAAGCTTATTATTCTGCAACTTCAGCACACACTTGTACTGGAGATGGAAATGCAATGGTTTTAAGAGCAGGTTTACCATTACAAGATATGGAATTTGTACAATTTCATCCAACAGGAATTTATGGACATGGAACTTTAATTTCTGAAGGTGTTAGAGGAGAAGGTGGCTATTTAGTTAATTCAAAAGGTGAAAGATTTATGGAGCGTTATGCACCAAAAGCTAAAGACTTAGCATCTAGAGATGTAGTAAGTAGATCAATGTCAATTGAGATTAATGAAGGAAGAGGTGTGGGTAAAGAACAGGATCATGTTCACTTACACTTAAGTCATTTAGACAAAAGTATTATTGAAAGTAGACTTCCAGGAATAACTGAAGCAGCAAGATTATTTGCAAATGTTGATGTAACTAAAGAGCCAATACCAGTAGTTCCCACTGTTCATTACAATATGGGAGGTATCCCAACAAACTATAAAGCTGAAGTATTAACAGGCAATGATTCTGAAACAGTTCCAGGATTAATGGCAATTGGTGAGGCTGCCTGCGTTTCTGTTCATGGAGCGAATAGATTGGGGTCTAATTCTTTAATTGACCTAGTTGTATTTGGAAGAGCCGCAGCTAGAAGAGCTGCAGAACTTGTAAAACCAGGAACTCCACATGAAGATATAGGAGAGACTGAAACAGAAAAATGTTTAGAAAGATTTGATAAATTAAGAAACTCTAATGGTGAAAATAGTACTGCAGAGCTTAGACTTTCAATGCAAAAAACTATGCAATCAAAGTGTGCTGTTTTTAGAACAGAAAAAACACTTAAAGAGGGTGTTGATGATATTAGAAAAGCATACGATGGAATGGAATCAATTTCTGTAAAAGATAGGTCACTTGTTTTTAACACTGATTTAGTGGAAACATTAGAGTTTGATAACTTGATAAGACAAGCAATTACAACAGTGGATTCTGCTTATAATAGACAAGAGAGCAGAGGCGCACATGCAAGAGAAGATTTCCCAAAAAGAGACGATGAAAAATTTATGCAGCATACTATTGCTTGGTGCAATGGAAAAGATTCAAAAATTGGTTATAGACCAGTTACTAAAACAACTTTAACAAACGAAGTTCAATACTTTCCACCACAAGAAAGAGTTTACTAGTGGTTCAAATAAATTTACCTAAAAATTCAGAAGTTCAAAAAGGTATCTATTATCAAGATAAAACTGGATCAAAAAATATCAGAAAAGTAAATGTTTATAGGTGGGATCCCTCAAATGGAGAAAATCCAAGAGAGGATACTTATGAAGTTGATATGGATAACTGTCCTTCAAAAGTATTAGATATTTTAAATAAGATTAAAAACGAAATTGACCCATCATTGGCTTATAGGAGATCTTGTGCACATGGTGTTTGTGGATCTTGTGCAATGAATATGGATGGTAAAAATGGTTTAGCATGTACAAAACCTCATTCAGAAATTGAAGGAGATATAAATATTTATCCACTACCTCATCTAAAAGTTAAAAAAGATTTAATTGGGGACTTAAGTGGACTGTATAAACAATACGAATCAATTGAGCCTTGGTTGAAAACAAATACAAAAGTTGAAACTACAGAAATTATTCAATCTCAAAAAGATAGAAAAAAATTAGATGGCGCATATGAATGTATCATGTGTGCATGTTGTTCCACTTCTTGCCCAAGCTATTGGTGGAATGAGGATAAATTTTTAGGTCCCGCAGTTTTGCTTCAAGCTTATAGGTGGATAGTAGATAGTAGAGATGATGAAAGAAAAGAGAGATTAAAAAAAGTAGCTGATGAACTTAAGTTGTATAGATGTCATACTATTATGAATTGCACCAATGCTTGTCCTAAGGGATTAAATCCAGCAAAAGCCATAGCTGAATTGAAAAAAATGCTTGCAACAAGCTAATTACCCCTTTAAATAACACCATTCATGAATTTATTAGAACATTTTGTTGGTGGAAAGCTAATTTCAGGCTCATCTGACAGAAAAAGTAAAATTTTCAATCCTGCAACGGGTGAACAAGAATCCGAAGTAAGGTTAGCTAGTAAAACTGACCTTGATCAAGCTGTAGAAGTAGCAAAAAAAGCTTTTGAAACTTGGTCACAGAAACCTCCCCTTCAAAGAGCAAGAGTGATGTTCAAATTTAAAGAGTTAATAGAAAAAAATACTGATGAACTTACTAAATTAATAGTTTCAGAACATGGTAAGGTTTATGAAGATGCCAAAGGTTCTTTAACAAGAGGATTAGAAGTAGTTGAGTTTGCATGTGGAATTCCACATTTACTTAAAGGAGAATTTTCAGAAAATGTAGGAACTAATGTGGATAGCTGGTCAATGCGTCAGCCACTTGGAGTAGTTGCTGGTATTACACCTTTTAACTTTCCAGCAATGGTACCAATGTGGATGTTTCCTATTGCTATAGCTTGTGGAAATACATTTATTTTAAAACCATCAGAAAAAGATCCCTCTTGTCCATTAAGACTTGCAGAACTACTAACAGAAGCTGGATTACCAGATGGTGTTTTTAATGTTGTTAATGGAGATAAAGAGTCTGTTGATGCAATCTTAACGAACAAAGATGTCAAAGCTGTAAGCTTTGTAGGTTCAACACCAATTGCTAAATATATTTATGAAAATTCTGCAAAAAATGAAAAAAGAGTTCAAGCTTTAGGTGGTGCAAAAAATCATTTAGTTGTAATGCCTGACTGTGATCTTGATGGTGCAGTAAATGGATTAATGGGTGCTGCTTATGGGTCTGCTGGAGAAAGATGTATGGCCCAATCAGTTGCCGTAGCTGTAGGAGATATAGGTGACGAACTAGTTGCACGTTTATCAAAAAAAGCTGAAGCTTTAAAAGTTGGACCTGGCATGGATAAAACATCTGAGATGGGTCCATTGGTTACCAAAGAACATTTAGAAAAAGTAAAAGGTTATGTCGATCTAGGTGTTGAAGAAGGCGCCAAATTAGTTGTTGATGGAAGAAATATAAAACTTCAAGGTTATGAAAATGGTTTCTTTATTGGGGGCTGTTTATTTGATCATGTTCAAAAAGATATGAGAATTTACAAAGAAGAAATATTTGGACCAGTTTTATCAGTAATAAGAGTTAAAACTTTCGAAGAGGCAACAAAATTAATTAATGACCACGAGTATGGAAATGGAGTAAGCATCTACACGAGAGATGGTGATTCAGCCAGAACATTTGCTAGTAAAATTCAAGTTGGTATGGTTGGAATCAATGTTCCGATACCTGTGCCAATGGCTTTTCATAGTTTTGGTGGATGGAAAAGGTCATTATTTGGAGACAGTGCAATGCATGGAGCTGAAGGAATTAAATTTTATACAAAACTTAAAACAGTAACATCAAGATGGCCTTCTGGAATAAGATCTAATCCAGAATTTATCATGCCAACAATGAAATAAGGAAAAAAATGAAAAAAATATCTTTAATAGGTGCAGGTCAAATTGGGGGCACTTTAGCTCACTTAATTGGAACTAAAGAGGTTGCTAATGAAGTTGTATTGTTTGATGTTGCAAGCGGAATAGCTAAAGGTAAAGCTTTAGATATTGCTCAATCTTCTTCTGTTGATGGCTTTAATGTAAAATTTTCAGGAACAGATAATTATGAAGATATAAAAGATTCTGATGTAATAATAATCACTGCAGGCGTTCCAAGAAAACCAGGAATGAGTAGAGATGATTTATTAGGTATTAATTTAAAAATTATTAAACAAGTAGCAGAAGGTATTAAAAAAAATGCACCTAATGCATTTGTTATATGTATTACAAATCCACTAGACGTTATGGTAATGGCCTTTCAAAAATTTTCAGGCTTACCAGCAAACAAAGTAGTTGGAATGGCTGGAATTTTAGATAGCTCAAGATTCAAATTATTTTTGTCTTTAGAGTTAAACGTTCCTGTAAAAGAAATTGAAGCAATGGTTATGGGAGGTCATGGAGACACAATGGTTCCTCTACCAAGATTCACAAAAGTTTCAGGTAAACCATTACTAGACTTAGTTAAAGAAGGAAAAATATCTCTAGAAAGATTAGAAGAAATTAACCAAAGAACTAGAGATGGAGGAGCTGAGATTGTTAAATATTTAGAAAAAGGTTCTGCATTTTATGCACCAGCAGCTTCGGGAGTGCAAATGGCAGAAGCATATTTAAAAGATGAAAAAAAATTACTTCCATGTGCAGTTCATTTAAATGGAGAATATGGAGTTAGTGATGTTTATGCCGGTGCACCAGTAATAATTGGTAAAGATGGTGTTGAAAAAATAGAGCAAATAGACTTGGATGAAAAAGAAAAAAAAGAATTTATGCACTCGATAGATGCTGTGAAAGCATTATGGGAAGCTGCATCAAAAATAGACCCAGATCTATCTAAATAAATCATGAACATTCATGAACACCAAGCAAAAAAAATCCTAAAAGAATATGGGGCAGTTGTGCCAGAAGGTGTTTTTGCATTCACAGTCGATGAGCTGATTGAAAAATCAAAATCATTAAATACGGAAAAGTTTGTACTAAAAGCCCAAATCCATGCTGGTGGAAGGGGTAAGGCAGGAGGTGTAAAAATTTTAGATACCATTGAAGAGTTAAGCGTTGCTGCAAAAGAATTATTGGGAAAAACACTTGTGACACATCAAACTGGCCCTGATGGTAGAGAAGTAAAAAGATTATATGTGGAAGTATCTTCCAATATAGATAAAGAATTTTACCTATCGTGCTTAATCGATAGAGCAAGTTCAAAAATTGTATTTATTTCCAGTGATCAAGGTGGAATGGATATTGAAGAGGTTGCGGATAAAACGCCTGAAAAAATTATAACAACAAAAGTAAATATTGTTAATGAAATCTCAGATGCTGATTGCGAGAAGATAATTAAAATTTATAGCTTAACCGATGATGCTAAAAAGCAAGCAATAGCACTAATTAAATCAGTATATAGTATGTTTCTAGGCACCGACGCTAATATGGTTGAGGTTAACCCACTAATATTAACTAAAGAAAAAAATATAATCTGCTTAGACGCAAAGGTTAATTTTGATTCTAACGCGTTATTTAGACATCCTGAAATTATAGAATTAAGAGATTTAAATGAAGAAAATCCAGCAGAAATAGAAGCAAGCAAACATGATCTTGCTTATATAAAATTAGATGGAAGCATTGGCTGTATGGTTAATGGAGCAGGTTTAGCGATGGCAACAATGGATATAATTAAATTATATGGCGAAGAGCCAGCAAATTTTTTAGATGTTGGTGGTGGAGCTTCAAAAGAAAAAGTTTCTGCTGCGTTAAAAATAATTCTTTCAGATAAAAATGTTAAAGGCATATTAATAAACATTTTTGGTGGAATAATGAGATGTGATGTTCTTGCTCAAGGTGTTGTTGATGCTGCTAAAGAGATAAACATAAGTGTTCCATTAGTAGTTAGACTTGCAGGAACAAACTTTAAAGAAGGAAAAGAAATTTTAGATAATTCAGGATTAAAATTAATTTCAGCAGAAAATTTAGATGATGCTGCACAAAAAATAGTAGAGGCTATAAAATAGAATGTCAGTTTTAATTAATAAAAATACAAAAGTTATATGTCAAGGTTTCACAGGTGCACATGGTACTTTTCATTCTGAACAAGCATTAAAATATGGAACAAATCTTGTAGGTGGAGTTACTCCCAAAAAAGGAGGACAAAAACATCTTGAACGTCCAGTATTTAATACTGTAGCTGAAGCTAAAAAAGAAGTTGGTGCTGATGCAACTATGATTTATGTGCCAGCAAAATTTGCAGCGGCAGCAATAATAGAAGCTATTGATGCATCCATAGAGCTTATAGTTTGTATTACTGAAGGTATACCAATTCAAGATATGCTTCGTGTTAAACAAAAGTTAAATAGTTCAAAAAGCAGATTGATAGGACCTAACTGTCCAGGAATAATTACTCCTGATGAATGTAAAATTGGAATTATGCCTGGAAATATTCACAAGAAAGGTTCTGTGGGAATTGTTTCAAGATCTGGAACTTTAACCTATGAGGCAGTTGCACAAACAACTGAAAACGGATTAGGACAATCTACTTGTATAGGCATTGGTGGAGATCCAATAAATGGAACAAACTTTATTGATTGTTTAGACCTATTTTTAAAAGATGATGAGACTGAATCTATTCTTATGATAGGAGAAATTGGTGGTTCTGCCGAAGAAGAAGCAGCTGAATTTGTTAAAAACCACAAAATAAAAAAGCCTATGGTTGGATTTGTAGCTGGAATAACAGCACCTCCCGGAAGAACTATGGGGCACGCAGGAGCTATTATCTCTGGTGGTAAGGGTGGAGCGGAGGATAAGATTAAAAAAATGGAAGAATGTGGGATTACTATTGCAAAATCGCCATCTGAACTAGGCAAAACATTATTTAATAAATTATCTAATTGAAAATTATTTATCTGATATTATATCAATAAAATAGATGTCATCATCAAAAAATCTCGAATTCGAAAAAAACTCATTTCTCAGTAAATCAAATAGTGCATTTATAGAACAAATGTATTTAAAATTTATCAATAAAGACAAAGATCTTCCTGAAAGTTGGCAGCATTACTTTGAGGGTATAGGTGAAGATCTAAGTGTGATTGCCAAGGAAATTAATGGACCATCATGGAGTATAAAACAAAAAATTGATATTGATGAAATTGAAAAAAGGATTGAAGAAGATGACAAAAAACTTTCTAATGGAAGCAATGATGCAAAAGTTAATTCAAAAGATTTAATCAAAAGCAATCTTAACTCAATTAGAGCTGTTGCATTAATTAGAGCCTATAGACAAAGGGGACATTTATTGGCAAAGCTTGACCCACTTGGAATGATGAAAACAGAGTATTTAGATGAATTACATCCTGAATATTATGGGTTCAAAAAAGAAAATTATAATGAGAAAATTTATTTAGATGGTGTAATAAATAAAGAGCACTCCACTGTAAAAGAAATATTAAGCATCTTAAATAAAACTTATTGTGGGCCAATTGGTTATGAGTATATGCATATATCAAACCCAACTGAAAGAAAATGGCTTAGAGATAGAATTGAACAGGATGAGGGCTCTCTTCAATTTACAAAGAATGGTAAAGAAGCTATTTTAAATAAACTTATTCAAGCTGAAGGATTTGAAAAATTTTTACATACAAAATATGTTGGTACAAAAAGATTTGGACTAGATGGAGGAGAAAGTTTAATCCCTGCTTTAGAGCAAATTATCAAAATTGCTGGTCAATCAGGAGCTAAAGAAGTTAAAATTGGAATGTCTCACAGAGGCAGACTCAATGTGCTAGCAAACGTTTTACAAAAATCATACAAAAGAATATTCAATGAATTTGCAGGAGATATACAAACATTTGGAGAAGAGGGTGCTGGAGATGTAAAATACCATTTAGGAGCATCATCAGATAGAGAATTTGATGGAAATTCTATACATGTGGGTCTTACAGATAACCCCTCACACTTAGAAGCAGTCAATCCTGTTGTATTAGGACAGACTAGAGGAAAACAATTTTTTCATGAAGACAAAGAAAGAAATAAAGTTTTACCTATTTTAATACATGGTGATGCAGCATTTGCTGGCCAAGGAGTTGTGGCGGAATGTTTTGCAATGTCTGGTTTACCAGGACATAACACAGGTGGAACAATTCATTTTATTGTTAATAATCAAATAGGTTTTACAACAAGCCCAAGGTTTGCAAGATCATCACCATATCCATCTGATGTTGCAAAAATGGTAGATGCCCCAATACTTCATGTAAACGGTGATGACCCAGAAGCAGTTGTTTATGCGACAAGAATTGCAACAGAATTTAGACTAAAATTTAACAGAGATGTTGTGGTTGATATAATCTGCTACAGAAGATTTGGCCATAATGAAGGAGATGAACCTTCATTTACTCAGCCATTAATGTATAAAAAAATTAGATCACACCCAACACCAGTAGAAGTGTATGGAAGCAAATTAGTAAATGAAAATACACTTTCAGAAAGTGAACTTAAAAATTTTAAAACTGACTTTAAAAACTTACTGGATGATCAATACAAAAATGCGAAAGATTATAAACCAAAAATTGAATGGTATGAGGGAACTTGGTCAAGATATAAACCAGAAAAAGGAAAAGATAAAAGAGGTATAAGTGGTTTTGACCAGAGAAAACTTTTAGAAATTTCTGAAAAAATTAACTCAATACCAGAGGAATTAAATTTACATAAAACTATAATTAAAATTTTAAATGCTAGAAGAGCATCAGTATCAGATGGAAAAGGCATAAATTGGTCAACGGCAGAAGCACTGGCATTTGGATCTTTATTAGAAGAGGGATATCCAGTAAGACTAGTTGGACAAGATTCAGGAAGAGGAACGTTTAGTCAAAGACATTCAGTTTTAAGAAATCAGCTAGATAATAGTCGATACATACCATTAAATAATATTTCAAAAGATCAAAAACGATATGAAATAGTAGATAGTTTTTTATCAGAATTAGCAGTTCTAGGTTTTGAATATGGTTATAGCTTAGTTCAGCCAAACACTCTAACAATGTGGGAAGCACAATTCGGTGATTTTGCAAATGGTGCACAAGTAGTAATAGATCAATTTATTGCATCAGGAGAAAGAAAATGGACAAGATCATCAGGATTAGTAATGCTTTTACCACATGGATATGAAGGTCAAGGTCCAGAACATTCATCGGCTCGTTTAGAAAGATTTTTACAATTATGCTCTAATGATAATATGCAAGTAATGAATTGTACTACTCCGGCAAATTATTTTCATGCATTAAGAAGACAAATGCATAGAGATTTTAGAAAACCATTAATCATGATGACACCTAAATCTTTATTAAGAAATAAGTATTGTGTTTCCAACTTAGAAGATTTTAGTAAAGAAAATTCATTTCATAGAATATTATGGGACCATGCTGTAGACCCAAAAACTAATGGTTTTATAAAATTAAGAAAAGCTTCAGAGATTAAAAAAGTAATATTGTGTTCAGGTAAAGTTTATTTTGATTTATTAGATGCTAGAGAAAAACTAAAAATAGATGATGTAATATTGTTCAGAATTGAACAACTATACCCATTTCCTGCAAAAACTCTTGTTAAGGAACTTAAGCCTTACGCCAAAAATGCTAAATTTTACTGGTGCCAGGAAGAACCAAAAAATATGGGTGGATGGTTCTCTGTAAGAGATTATATACAATGGACATTAGAAACTATAAACGCTAATAATAGTAAAATTTCTTATATAGGAAGAAGTCCTGATGCATCCCCAGCAACAGGGTATGCAAAAAGACACATTGCACAACAACAGGAAATTATTAATAAGGTTTTTGAATAAAATGAATGAAAAAATTCTAGTACCAGTTTTAGGAGAAAGTATTACTGAAGCAACAGTAGCTAAGTGGCTTAAAAAAGAAGGTGATACAGTTGCAGCGGATGAAGCAATTGTAGAACTGGAAACTGATAAGGTTAATTTAGAAGTTCCATCTCCTATAGATGGAGTGTTATCAGAAATAAATTCAAAAGATGGAGAAACAGTTGAAGTTGGAGCTTTACTTGGTTCAATAAGCCAAAATGGAGCTCAACCATCAGAAAAAAAAGTAATAACCAAAATTGAACCTACAAAAGTAGAAAATAATGTTGTTAACTTAGAAATTAAAAAAGAAATACCTAAAGTTTTCAAAGAATCTGAAGAGGAAGAGCCTTTAATATTAACCAATGAAGTCAAAGAAGAAAAACCATTAATATTAAAAAGTGAGAACAATGAAGACAAACCCGAATCCTCAAATAAAAATAATGAAATACTTTCACCAGCTGTAAGAAAAATTGTTGTTGAAAATAAAATTGATTTAAAAAAAGTTAGTGGTTCAGGTAAAGAGGGTAGAATTCTTAAAGGTGATCTAATTGGTATGATGGGAGAAAACCCACAACCATCAGAACGAAAAATTAAATACGGTCAAGAAGAGAGAATTAAAATGTCTAGGCTTAGACAGACAATTGCAAAAAGATTAAAACAAGCACAAGAAAATGCAGCATTATTAACAACCTTTAATGAAGTTGATATGACTGGTATAATGGAAATGAGAAAAGAGAACCAGGAAGACTTTCAAAGCAGGTATGG
Source organism: uncultured Candidatus Pelagibacter sp. (assembly GCA_905612335.1). The sequence goes on along the minus strand of CAJQRT010000039.1, from coordinate 17,852 downwards.
AATTAAATTAGGGTTTATGTCATTTTTTGTAAAAGCATGTGTTGCTGCATTAAAAATGTATCCATCAGTTAATGCTGAAATTGATGGAGATGAAATTATTTATAAAAATTATTATAATATGAGTTTTGCTGTAGGAACTGAAAAGGGATTGGTAGTACCGGTCTTAAGAGATGCTGATCAATTATCATTTGCTGATATAGAAAAAAATATTAAAACTATTTCTGAAAAAGCTAGAGATGGAAAAATAACCATAGAAGACCTTCAGGGTGGAACCTTTACAATTAGTAATGGTGGAGTTTATGGCTCAATGTTATCTACTCCAATATTAAATTTACCTCAATCTGGTGTGTTAGGTATGCACAATATTGTTGAGAGACCAATGGTAGTTGATGGTGAGATTAAAATTAGACCTATTATGTATCTTGCCTTGTCTTATGATCACAGAATTATAGATGGAAAAGAGTCAGTATCATTCTTAAAAATGGTTAAAGAAAACTTAGAGGATCCAAGAAGGTTATTTTTAAATATTTAAATGTCAGATAAATTTCAAGCAGTTGTAATAGGTGGTGGTCCGGGAGGTTATGTCTGTGCAATAAGATTGGCACAATTGGGACTTAAAACAGCATGTATAGAATCAAGAGGTTCATTAGGTGGGACTTGTTTAAATGTTGGGTGCATACCTTCTAAAAATTTATTAAATATTTCTGAAAATTATCATAAGGCACAAAATTTTTCTAAACTTGGCATAGAAGTGGGTGAGGTAAAACTTAATCTTCAAAAAATGATGCAAAATAAGGATAAAGCAGTAACAATTTTGACTAAGGGTGTAGAGTTTTTATTTAAGAAAAATAAAGTCACTTATTTTAAAGGCACTGGAAGTTTTAAATCTGCAAACAAAATATCAATATTAGATGATCAAAAAAAAGAAACTATAATTGAAGCAGATAAAACAATAATTAGTACAGGGTCTGTTCCTGTTGCATTACCAGGAATCGAATTTGATGAAAAAATAATTGTATCTTCAACAGGTGCATTAACGCTGCAATCAGTTCCAAAAAAAATGGTTGTAGTTGGTGGAGGTTATATAGGATTAGAGATGGGATCTGTTTGGTCTAGACTAGGCGCTGAAGTTCATGTGGTAGAATTTCTTGATCATATTACGCCAGGAATGGATAGAGAAATATCCCTAGAATTTATGAAAATTTTAAAGAAACAAGGAATTAACTTCCATATGCAAACTAAAGTAGAGGGAATTACTAAAAACACCAATGGAGCTAGTGTTTCAACGTCTGATAAAGATGGAAAAAAAATAGATTTTGATTGTGATGTTGTTCTTATATCTGTTGGCAGAAAACCTAACACTAATAATTTAAATTTAGAAGCAATTGGTGTTAAATTGGACGAAAAGAAAAGAATTATAACAAATAAAAGCTTTCAAACAAATGTAAGTAACGTTTATGCAATTGGTGATGTAATAGATGGACCAATGTTAGCGCACAAAGCTGAAGATGAAGGTATTGCAGTTGCAGAAAATATAGCAGGGCAATCAGGGCATGTAAATTATGATATTATTCCAGGTGTTGTTTATACAACTCCAGAAGTTGCTTCAGTTGGAAAAACTGAAGAGCAATTAAAAGAAGCAAATATAAAATACAAAATTGGTAAATTTTCGTTTATGGCAAACTCAAGAGCTAAAGCAATTGATGAAGCAGAAGGTTTTGTTAAAATTTTAGCTGATGAAAAAACAGATAAAGTTTTAGGAGCACATATTATAGGACCTCATGCAGGTGAATTAATTGGTGAAATTGGAGTTGCAATGGAGTTTGGTGCAAGTGCCGAAGATATTGCAAGAACGTGTCATGCACATCCAACATTCTCAGAAGCTGTAAAAGAAGCAGCTTTATCAGTAGATAAAAGAGCAATACACTCTTAGATTATTTTCATATTATAATAATATGAAAGTACCGATTCTTATACCAAATATTTTTAATCATCCATTTACCTACAATTCAGATTTAAATTTAAAGGTTGGAGACTATGTGGCGGTGCCCTTTGGAAAGTCAGAAGTTATTGGAGTTGTATGGGATGACTTTGAAAAAAAAACAAACAAAAATTTTGCAATTAAAAAAGTTTTAAGAAAATTAGATGTTCCATCACTAAAGAAAAATACAATTAAATTCTTAAATTGGTTTTCTGAATACAATATGACCCCCAAAGGTATGGCATTAAAATTGTTATTATTAAGTAGTGGTGCCATAGAAAAGTTACCAATTGAAGCTTATGAGCCATTCAAAATTGACATCAAAGAAAATGAAATAAAACTTTCTAAAGAACAAAAAGATTCATTAAAAAAAATGAATGCATTAAATCAAAAATTTAGAGTTCATGTTTTACAGGGCACTACAGGGTCTGGTAAAACGATGGTTTATTTTGAGGCTTTAAAAGAGATAATTAATAAGGGTTTTCAAGGGTTAATTCTACTGCCAGAAATTGGATTAACAGGACAATTTCAAAATAAATTTATAGAATTTTTTGGATTCAAGCCTGCTGTGTGGCACTCAGGTATTACAAAAAAAAATAAAGAAATTATTTGGAGTGGAATAGCTAATGATAAAATTAAAGTTGTAATTGGTGCTCGATCCTCATTATTTTTACCTTTTAAAAAACTAGGATTAATCATTGTTGATGAAGAGCATGATCAATCTTATAAGCAAGATGAGGGAGTAACTTACAATGCAAGAGACATGGCAATTTCTAGAGCATCCTTTGAAAATATTCCAATCAATTTAATAACAGCCGTTCCCTCTATTGAAACTTATGACAATATTAAAAAAGGCAAATATAGTTTATCAAAACTTGATCAAAGATATTTAAATGCATCTTTACCAAAGTATGAAATAATTAATCTTAATAATTCAAAGTTAGAATCTCAATCTTGGATATCAAAAGAAACAATTGAGAAAGTAAAATTTCATCTTGAAAAAAAAGATCAAGTATTATTTTTTTTAAATAGAAGAGGATTTGCACCCCATGTATTATGTAAAAAATGTTTTACTAGTTATTCATGTCCAAATTGTTCAATAAATTTGGTTTATCACAAAAATAAACAAAATTTATTATGCCACTACTGTGGATACAAAGCTTTACTAAATAGGGACTGCTCGAAAGAAGGAAAATGTGACTTTATTTTTAGTGGGCCTGGAGTTGAAAGGATATCTGAAGAAGTAAAAAAAATTTTCCCCACCAAGGAAACAACTATATTTTCTAGTGATACAATGAATAAAAAAAGTTCAGCAGATGTTTTAGAAAAAATTATAGATAATAAAATTCAAATTTTAATTGGAACTCAATTAATTTCTAAAGGATTCCACTTTCCAAGTTTAAATTGTATTGTTGTTGTTGATATCGATTTATCATCACAAGGTCATGACTTACGGGGTGCAGAAAAGAATTTACAATTATATCACCAACTTTCAGGTAGAGCAGGAAGAACAGGAAAACCAGCAACTGTTTATTTTCAAACTTATAATTTAGATACCAAAATGATAACAGACATTACAAATAAAGATCCTGATATTTTTTTAGATAAAGAGCTCGAAATTAGAAGGGCAAATAATCTTCCACCGTTTCAGAGATTTATTGCTTTAATAATTACTGGCAGCAATGAAAGAGAACTTGAAAAAGAGGCTTATAAGTTTAAAGTTTTTATAGAAAGTGCTGTCGAAGGTAGAGTTCTTGGCCCTGTGAATGCACCTATATTTAGATTAAAAAGAAAGTTCAGAGTAAGACTTTTGATCAGAGGTAGAAAATCCCTAAAAGTGCAGAATTCACTAGCCAAAACTATTGAAAAATTCAAATTTCCTACTGGAATGAAACTAACAGTTGATGTTGATCCAATAAACTTCAATTAATGGTCAAAAAATAACACTTTTAGACAATGTGTGACTTGAAGAGAATAGGGTCATATGTTAATTAAAACGGAAATTTAATAAATCTTCAAATATTTATAAGGAACAATAAATTGAGCAAAAATAAAGGTTTTTCTGAAACATCGGCAGGTAGATATTCCCTGGCACTTTATGAATTAGCTATAGAAGCTAATAATTTAAATGAGATTGAGATTCATTCTGCTTCAATTATTAATTTAATTGCCTTAAGTAAAGATTTTAAATCTTTAATCAAAGATCCAACAAACAACAAAGAAGACCAATTGAATGCTCTAAGTAAAATTTCAGAACAATATAAAATAAATGAATTATTAACAAAATTTTTAAGCTTTCTAATATCTAAAAGAAGATTCTTTTATGTAGATAAAATTCTAAAAAGCTTTGTTGAGACATGTTCGGTCAAAAGAGGTGAATTAAAAGCAGAATTAACTTCTGCAAAAGATCTTACTGAAAATGAAATTAATAACATAAAAGAAGAATTGACTAAAAACTTTAGTTCAAAAATAAAATTAAACTACAAACATGATGCAAGTTTAATTGGGGGTTTGATTGTGCAAGTCGGAAGCACAATGGTGGACACTTCCATTAAAAATAAATTACAACAAATCGAAAATAGGATGATAGAGGCATAAATGGATATAAACCCATCAGAAGTAACAAAGATATTAAAAGAACAAATTAAAAAATTTGGTGATAAAGCAGAAGTAACTGAAGTTGGTCAAGTTTTATCAGTTGGAGACGGTATTGCTAGAGTATATGGACTAGATAATGTTCAAGCTGGTGAGATGGTAGAATTTTCTGACGGATCAAAAGGAATGGCTCTAAACTTAGAAAGTGAAAATGTTGGAGTTGTAATTTTTGGAGATGATAGAAAAATTAAAGAAGGTGATGTTGTTAAAAGAACAGGAAGTATTGTTGATACACCTGTTGGAAAAGAATTATTAGGAAGAGTTGTTGATGGATTGGGAAATCCAATTGATGGCAAAGGAGCTCTCGATAAAGCAACAAAAAGAAGCAGAGTTGAAGTAAAAGCTCCTGGAATTATTCCAAGACAATCTGTTAGTGAACCAATGCAAACAGGCTTAAAATCAATTGATAGTTTAGTACCTGTTGGAAGAGGACAGCGTGAATTAATTATTGGTGACAGACAAACAGGAAAAACTGCGGTTGCTATTGATGCAATCATTAACCAGAAAAAAATAAATGAATCTGGAGATGAGAAGCAAAAACTTTACTGTATTTACGTAGCCATAGGTCAAAAAAGATCTACAGTTAGACAAATTCAAAAAACCCTAGAAGAAGCTGGTGCAATGGAATACACAACAATTGTAGCTGCTACAGCTTCAGACGCAGCACCACTTCAATTCTTAGCGCCTTATACTGGCTGTACAATGGGTGAATTTTATAGAGATAATGGTATGCATGCATTAATCATTTATGATGATTTATCTAAACAGGCTGTAGCTTACAGACAAATGTCACTTTTATTAAGAAGACCTCCAGGAAGGGAAGCTTACCCAGGAGACGTATTTTACTTACACAGTAGATTGCTTGAAAGAGCTGCCAAGCTTAGTGATGAGCATGGTGGAGGATCATTAACCGCTCTTCCAATAATTGAAACGCAAGGTGGAGACGTATCAGCGTTTATCCCTACTAATGTTATATCAATTACTGATGGACAAATATTTCTTGAAACAGAATTGTTTAACCAAGGAATTAGACCAGCGATTAACGTTGGTTTATCAGTTTCTAGAGTTGGATCTGCAGCACAAACAAAAGCAATGAAAAAAGTTTCTGGTTCAATGAAACTTGAGCTAGCTCAATATAGAGAAATGGCAGCCTTCGCACAATTTGGATCTGATTTAGATGCATCAACTCAAAAACTTTTAAATAGAGGTTCAAAATTAACTGAACTTCTAAAACAAAAACAATATTCTCCAATGACAGTTGCTGAACAAGTAATTTCAGTTTTTTGTGGAGTTAAAGGTTATTTAGATGATGTAGAGCTTAAAGATATTGCTGAGTTTGAGTCTAAAATTATTGAAAAATGTAAATCTGAAAAACCGGAAATTTTAGAATCTGTTTTAAGCTCAGGTAAGCTTGAAGAAGATACTGAAAAATTATTGGTTGAAGTAATAATGGAGCTTAAGAAAAACTTTAATTCATAATATATGGCAACGCTAGACGATTTAAAAAAAAGAATAGCAAGTGTAAAGTCTACACAAAAAATTACCAAAGCCATGAAAATGGTTGCGGCTGCTAAACTGAGGAAGGCACAAGAAAATGCTGAAAAGGGAAGACCTTATTCTGAGAAGATGAATAATATCATTCTTAACTTATCTAGTGGTATTTCTGATAAAGAAAATGCGCCAAAGCTACTATCAGGAACGGGTGAAGAGAAGATCCATTTATGTATAGTCTTAACATCTGATCGCGGTCTTTGTGGTGGTTTTAATTCAAACATCATTAAAAAAGCTAAAGCATATTTTAAAAAAATATCTGAAGAAGGAAAAATTTTAAAAATTATAACCGTAGGGTCTAAAGGTTATGATCAATTAAAGAGAGTTTACAAAGACAGTATTGTTGAAAAAATATCGTTTAAAGAATCAAAAACTATTAATTATTTGGATGCAGAAAAAGTAGGTAAGTTGATAATTGAAAATTTTGAAAAAAAAGAATTTGATGTATGTACAATTTTTTATAATAAATTTAAAAATGTAATTACTCAAATACCCCAAGAACAACAAATAATACCTTTAAAAACCTCTGAAGTAGAGGAAAATTCATCTGAAGATAATTATGAATTTGAACCAGATGAAGATGAAATTTTAAGTAATTTATTGCCTAAAAATATATCTACACAGATTTTTAAAGCAATGTTAGAGAATTCAGCTAGCGAACAGGGTTCAAGAATGAGCGCAATGGATAGTGCAACTCGAAACGCAGGTGAAATGGTTGACAAGCTTACTATTGAGTATAATAGAAGTCGTCAAGCAGCTATTACAAAAGAACTAATTGAAATCATATCAGGAGCGGAAAGTTTATAATTATGAGCAAAGGAAAAATTACACAAATTATTGGAGCAGTAGTAGACGTAAAATTTGATGGAGAATTACCAGAAATTTTATCAGCATTAGAATGTAAAAATGGTGATAACAGACTAGTTTTGGAAGTTGCTCAACACCTTGGTGAATCAAGTGTTAGAACAATTGCAATGGACGCGACTGAGGGATTGAAAAGAGGAGACGAAGTAACTGCCACAGGCTCTCCCATTATGGTTCCAGTTGGTCCTGAAACTTTAGGAAGAATTATAAATGTAATAGGTGAACCTATTGATGAAAAAGGTGAAGTTAAAACAAAAGAAAAGTGGCCAATCCACAGAGCTGCACCTGAATTTAGTGATCAATCAACAGAAACAGAAATTTTAGTAACAGGAATTAAAGTAGTTGATCTATTAGCACCATATGCCAAAGGTGGAAAAATTGGTCTATTTGGTGGTGCAGGTGTTGGTAAGACAGTACTTATTATGGAATTAATTAACAACGTAGCAAAAGCACATGGTGGATTTTCTGTATTTGCTGGTGTTGGAGAAAGAACTAGAGAAGGAAATGATCTTTATCATGAGATGATAGATTCAGGGGTTATTAAGCCAGAGGGGCCAGGATCAAAAGCAGCACTAGTGTATGGTCAAATGAATGAACCCCCAGGGGCTAGAGCAAGGGTTGCCTTAACAGGTTTAACTGTAGCTGAGTATTTTAGGGATCAAGAAGGACAAGATGTATTATTCTTTGTTGATAACATTTTTAGATTTACTCAAGCGGGATCAGAAGTTTCAGCACTTTTAGGAAGAATTCCTTCAGCTGTTGGATATCAGCCCACACTTGCGACAGATATGGGTAACCTTCAAGAAAGAATTACTACAACTAATAAAGGATCAATTACATCCGTGCAGGCGATTTATGTACCAGCAGATGACTTAACGGATCCAGCACCTGCTACATCTTTTGCTCACTTAGATGCAACAACTGTATTGTCTAGACAAATAGCTGAAATTGGAATTTATCCAGCAGTAGATCCCCTAGATTCTACTTCTAGAATTTTAGATCCTAGAATAGTTGGAGATGAACATTATAGAGTTGCAAGAGAAGTGCAAAAAATTCTTCAAACTTATAAATCACTACAAGATATTATTGCGATTTTAGGAATGGATGAATTATCGGAAGAAGATAAATTAACAGTAGCTAGAGCTAGAAGAATTCAAAGATTCTTATCACAACCTTTCTTTGTTGCCGAAGTCTTTACTGGTTCTCCAGGAAAATTAGTAGATTTAGAATCTACAATTAAAGGATTTGCTGCAATTTGTAATGGTGAGTACGATCATTTACCTGAGGCTGCATTTTATATGGTTGGAACAATTGAAGAGGCTATAGAAAAAGCAGAAAAAATGGCGAAGGATGCTGAAGCATAATAATGAGTGAAGAGTTTAAGATAGAAATAGTAAACCCTGAGAAATCTTTTCTTTCAAAAGAAGATGTAACGGAAGTTGTTGTGCCAGCTTTTGAAGGAGAAATGGGAATTTTAAAAGATCACATATCAATCATTTCATTTTTAAAACCTGGTATTATCAAAATCTTTTCTAAGTCTGGAGAGGAGCATTATTATGTTGAAGATGGAATTGTTGAATTTAAGAATAATAATTTGTCGGTACTAACAAGCTCGATTTTTAATATCAAAGATTTTGATAAAGATAAAATTAGTGAACTACTAACACAAGCAGAAGAGTATTCAAAAAATAGTGAAATTACAGATCAAAATAAATATTTAGTGGATCAAAAAATTGATGTGCTAAAAACTCTTAACTAAGAATCTCTTTAACCTTTTTTTTAACATCTTCATATACGTGTAATTTAAAGTCTACAACTAGGTCAGTAATCTTTTCAAGGTCAATCCATTTCCATTCACAGAACTCGGGATTTTTAGTTTTAATATTAATTTCACTATCTTGCCCTAAAAATCTCATTACAAACCATTTTTGTTCTTGACCTCTATATTTGCCTTTCCATATCACACCTAGTAAATTTTTAGGTAGCTCGTAAGAGATTAAACCATCCAGTTCCTTTATTAAGTCAACATTCTTTATACTGGTTTCCTCTTCTAATTCTCTATAGGCGGCAGTTAGGTAATTTTCTCCCTCATCAACACCACCTTGAGGCATTTGCCAGAAATTTTTTTGATTATCTATTCTTTGTGCAACAAAGATTTTATTATCTTTATTTAAAACAACAATTCCAACTCCACTTCTAAGAGGCAGGCTTGTATTATTGTTTGTCATTTATCCGTTGAGTAATTTTATTGCAAAGTTTAATTGATTATCTGTCTCAGAATTAAATTTAAAGTCTTCTGAACTTTCTACCACTTCTATGTCAGGTGTTACTCCAACTTTTGAAATAGATTTTCCTGAAGGGAGATAATATTTTGCAATTGTTAGTCTAATAGCTCCTCTATTCTTAAGTGGAATTATTGATTGTACAGAGCCTTTTCCATAACTATTCTCACCAACTAAAATTGCTCTTTTATGATCTTTTAATGCGCCAGCTACTATTTCTGAAGCTGATGCTGACCCATAGTTAATAAGTATAATTAGTGTTTTACCATTTGTTAAATCACCCTTTTTAGCAAACCATTTTCGATTTTCTGAGGCTTGTCGGCTTTTTGTTGATACGATTTCACCATTCTCTAGAAAAAAATCAGATATTTTAATAGCCTGAGAAAGTAAACCGCCAGGATTATTTCTTAAATCTAAAATATATCCTTTTAAGTTTTTATTTTTATTTAGTTTTTTAACTTTTTCTTTAATTTGATCACTACTATTTTCATTAAAAGAAGTTAACCTAATGTAACCAATGTTATTATCAATAAGTTCTGATTTAACTGATTGAACTTGAATAATTTCTCTCGTTATATTAAAGATTAGTGCTTTTTTAACACCTCGTCTTCTAATGGTTATTTCAATACTAGACCCAACAAGTCCTCTCATTAAATCAACAGCATCCATTAATGATTTACCTTGCACCTGCACACCATCAATTTTTACAATATAATCTCCTGCTTTTAACCCTGCTTTTGAAGCTGGAGTATTATCAATAGGAGTGATTACTTTTACCACACCTGATTCCATGCCAACCTCAATCCCAAGACCACCAAACTTACCACTTGTTTCAGTTTGCATACCCTCAAAACTTTCAGGTGTCATATATGCAGAATAAGGATCTAAAGATTGCAGTAGTCCATTTATTGCGGCATCCATACTTTTTGATTGGTCTACTTCATCAACATATTCTTTGCTAATTTTTTCAAGCACCTCACCAAATAGGTCTATTTTTTTATAAATATCAGTATTTTCAGAAAAACTTTTTTCAAAAAAAAATAGAGATACGATGATAAAAAATATCTTTTTTTTCATATGATTTATATCATTACTTTTTCTTTGGGAATTAGTTCTGACCATATTTTTTCAAGCTCATAAAATTTTCTTTTATCAGGATTAAAAATATGAACGATCAAATCAATGCCATCAACTAATTTCCAGTCTAAACTTTCTTGTCCTTCTATCTTAGAATTTTTAACTCCATTAGTTTTTAGTTTTTCTAGGACTTGCTCAGATAAAGCTTGAATATGTCTTGAAGAAGTTCCACTTGCTATGATCATATAGTCTGCCATGGAACTTTTATTTTTAAGGTCGATAGAAATTATATCCAAAGCTTTATTGGAATCCAGAGTATCTAATATGATGCTTTTGAGATCTTTATTTTTATGCATTAATTTAAAAACCTTATCAAACTTTTCTTAATTGAGAAGATGAAATATTGACTTTTTTAAAATTGATAAATGTCAGCTTTTTTTTATTTGTTCTACCAAATGTTACTGACTTTAAAGATTTTGCCTTGTAGCCTTGACGATCAAATACAAGAATATTGCACTTACTTATAATAGACTTCCATTTATACCACTTATGAAAATTAATAAGGTTGTCAGCACCCATAATGAAATATATTTCAAATTTTTTGTTTTTATTTAAATATTTAATTAAATCAATCGTTCTATTGGATGCTATTTTATCTTCATAAAATTTCACTTTAATAAAATCATTCTTATCTATTAATTTTTTTGCAAACTGTGTTCTGCTTCTTAAATTAGAGCTACTTTTTTCTTTAAATGGATTCTGTTTTGTAATCGCCCAAATAATATTCTTTAGTTCAAATCTTTTTTTAGCTTGTAAAGATATTTCTAAATGTCCTTTATGAGCTGGATCAAAAGTGCCTCCCAAAATACCAATTCTGATTTTTTGTAATTTCAATTTATTTTCTAGTCTGACCATTACTAACAACTTCATATTTATAAGAAATAAGCTGACCTAAACCCACAGGCCCTCTTGGTGGAAGTGTGTTTGTTGAAATGCCCACTTCTCCACCGAACCCAAACTCCCCACCATCAGCAAACTGGGTTGATGTGTTATGCATTGCTATTGAACTTTTAACGTTTTTTAAAAATTTTTCTGCAGTCTTTTTATTTTTAGTAATTATAGAATCTGTATGCATAGTTCCGTATTTGTTAATATGCTTGATTGCTTCATCACAGCTTTTTACAGTCTTTACAGATACTGTTGCTGCTAAGTATTCTGTAGACCAATCCTTTTCTTTTGCAGGAAAAATTCTACCCTCATAATGTTTACTTAAAAAATGATCTCCATATATTTTGCAGTTACTTTCTTCAAGTTTTTTTAAAATAGGATTACAAAATTTTTTAATAATTTTTTCATGAATTAAAATTGTTTCAGTAGCACCACAAATACTGGTATTTCTTAATTTAGCATTATAAATTATATTTATAGCCATTTTTAGTTCTGCATCCTTATCAACAAAAGTGTGGCATAGACCTTCTAAATGTCCAATGATGGGTACAGTTGAAAACTCCTGAACTATTTTTACTAAATTTTTACCTCCACGTGGTATGATCACATCAATATAGTCTTTCATTTTTGAAAGCATAAAATCAACCATTTTTCTATCTTTAGAATCTATAAATTGAATAAAATTTTCATTAACTCCATTTTCCTTGAGCGCCTTTCGAAATAACTTAGCTAAAATTTTATTAGTATTTATTGCTTCTGACCCACCTTTTAAAATTACAGCATTTCCAGATTTAAAACATAAGCTAGCAACATCTGCAGTAACATTGGGTCTACTTTCATATATAACTCCAATAACCCCAATAGGTATAGATACTCTTTTAATTTTTAAACCATTAGGTCTACTCCATTTTTCAAGAGTATTATCAACAGGATCTTTTAATTTAGTAATTTTATTTATTGAATTTTTTATATTGTCTAATTCTTTATGGCCAATGGTTAGTCTATCAATTAAATTATTCTTTAATCCCTTTTTTTGAGAAAACTTTATATCTTTCATATTCTCTTTAATTATAGAGTTTCTCTCTTTATCTAGTAATAACGCATATCTTTTTAAAATTTTATTTTTTAGTGTGGAATTAATCTTTTCAAGTGATGCTTTTTTAGCACTTTTCCCTATTAAGTTCATATATCGACTCATTTTATACCTCTACCATATCATCTTTATGTATAACCTCAGACTTAGCAATATATCCTAATATTTTTTCAATCTCTTTAGAATGGTGCCCCATAATTCTTAATATTTCATCAGATGAGAATGAACTTAAGCCTCTAGCACATTCGTAATTTTTCTTGTTTAAAACCTTTATGTGATCACCTTTTTTAAACTTACCAGATACTTTTATAATGCCAGCTGCTAACAAACTCTTACCATTTGAAAGTGCTTGCGTGGCACCATCATCAATAACAATTTCTCCTTTGGGTGAAATTGAACTAATAATCCATTTTTTTCTAGCATCTAATTTGGTAATTTTGGGTAAAAACCAAGTACAGTTATTATCTTTAATTATTTTTGTGATAGGTCTCATTAAAAGACCATTGGCTATTACCATTTGACATCCTGATAGTTGACAGATTTTTGCTGCATCAATTTTAGTTTTCATTCCACCCGTTCCATGTTCACCAATACTTTTGGTAGCAATTTTTTCTATATCCTTATCTATATTTTTTATCTCTTTTATTAATTTTGCATTTTTGTAAATTTTTGGGTTTTGAGTGTAAAGACCATCAACATCAGAAAGAAGTATTAGCGAGTCAGCGCCAGATATTTGTGCAACTCTAGAAGCTAATCTATCGTTATCACCGTATTTGATTTCTGTAGTTGCTATAGTGTCATTTTCATTAACAATAGGTATAAAACCTAATTGAAATAAATTATCAATCGTTCTCTTGGCATTTAAGGCTCTTCTTCTTTGTTCGGTATCTTCTAGTGTAAGTAAAATCTGAGATATATTAATTTTTTGTTTAACAAATATTTCTGAAAATAAATTCATAAGTTCAATTTGTCCAATTGATGCTACAGCTTGACTTTTATCAATCTTAAGATTTTTTTTACTCAAGTTCAGTTTTTTACAGCCCATAGCAATAGCACCTGAGCTAACAATGATAATTTTTTTATTTTCTTTAATTAGTTCTCGAATATCTTTGGAAAATTCTAAAAGCCATTTTTTTCTAACTTTTTTATTATCATCTATTAATAAAGATGAGCCAATTTTGATTACAATTATTTTAGAATTCTTAAGATACATACGCTAGCAATTTAGCTTTAACTTTTGATATTGATCCTTTGTCTAATGTTGAAAGTGTTATTACCTCAGAATCTTTATCTTTAGAAAAATTTTTCACAATTTCATCCACTTCTTCTTCATCTAATAAATCTATTTTATTTAATACAATTATTTCTTTTTTTTCAAGGATCTCTTTACTGTAACTACCAAGCTCTTTTTTAACTTGTTGATATGCATTTTCAATATTTTCATCAGTAATATCTATTAAATGCATTAAAGTTTTGCATCTTTCTATGTGTTTTAAGAATTGAATTCCAAGACCCACGCCTTCATGTGCGCCTTCAACCAAACCAGGAATATCAGCTAAAGTTATTTCTTTATCATCATAAGTTGCAACGCCAAGGTTTGGATTTAAAGTTGTAAACTTATAATTTGCTATCTTAGGTGTGGCATTCGTAATAGATGCTAATAAGCTAGACTTACCCGCGTTGGGTAAACCCACAATACCAACATCAGCAATAGTTTTTAGTTGAAGCCAAATTACATATTCTTCACCTGTAGCACCTTTTGTAAATTTTTTTGGAGCTCTATTTGTGGAGCTTTTAAATCTAGTATTCCCAAGACCACCTTTACCACCTTTGGCTACAATAAATTCTTCACCTTCTTTTTTAAAATCATAGATTAAAGTTTTATTATCTTCTTCAAAAACCTGTGTACCTACTGGAACCTTTAAAAATAAATCATCTCCTCCATGACCAGTACAATTTTGTCCAGAACCATTTACACCTCTTCCAGCTTTGTGATGTTGTTGAAATCTATAATCAATAAGAGTATTTAAATTTCTTTCTGATCTTAGGAATATGGTACCACCTTTACCACCATCTCCACCATCGGGTCCGCCGTACTCAATAAATTTTTCTCTACGAAAACTAGGAGATCCATGCCCGCCATTGCCAGCCTTTACATAAATTTTTACTTGATCTAGAAATTTCATAATACAACTGTTAGTTTTTAGTTGTACTACTAATTGGGTTTTACTGAAACGAATGTTCTGTCTAATCTACCTTTTTTAAATACTACTTTTCCTTCAACAACAGAAAAAATTGAATGATCTTTGCCCATTCCCACGTTTTCACCAGGAAAAATTTTAGTCCCTCTTTGTCTGACGATTATGTTACCAGGAATTACTACTTCACCACCGTACTTTTTAACACCAAGTCTTCGACCTGCACTATCTCGTCCGTTTCTCGATGATCCACCTGCTTTTTTTGTAGCCATAATTTATTTACTTGCTGTTTCTGCTTCTACTTTAGCTTCCACTTTTTCAATTTTTTTAGTTGGTTTAATCATTTTTTCGGCTTCAGCTAAAACTTTTCCATCTTTTGAAAAAATTTTACTAATTCTTATTAATGAATATTGTTGTCTATGACCATTTTTTCTTCTTGAATTTTGTCTTCTTCTTTTCTTGAAGATTAGTATTGTTCTATTTTTACCATTTTCAACAAGGTCAGCTTCAACTTTTGCACCTTCAACAGTTGGTGATCCAACTTCTATTATTTTATCATCTCCATAAGCCAGAATTT
The DNA here is from genome assembly GCA_905612335.1 of uncultured Candidatus Pelagibacter sp. The sequence continues at coordinate 2,626 of CAJQRT010000039.1, read as the reverse complement.
CTTTAAATTCTATCTTAGTTTCAGTTTTAGAGTCTTCTAATCTCTCGATTTTAAGTATTTCTCCAGCCTTTACTTTGTACTGTTTTCCACCTGTTTGTATGATTGCGTATGACATTGTTTAATCTGTTTTTTATAAGCAGCAATATAGTCTCGAGCCTATTATAGTCAAGTCCGAATAAGTTAGAAATTATCCTTTAAATCCCTTAATTTTGAAAAGGTTTCTAGATTGCTGGACCTAAGGAAAATATTACACTCTAATTCATCCTTAATAGTTGATGGAATAGTGGGTAAACCATTTTTTAACCTTGTATTTATACGATGTATCATGGTTTTGAGATTGTTGTTATTTACATCATGAGTTAAGCAAAAATCTGAATTTTTTTTGGTATATTCATGACCACAATAAACTTTTGTGTCTTCTGGTAACTTCTTGAATTTCATTAAAGAATCAAACATCTGAGAGTATGTACCTTCAAATATTCTTCCACAGCCCAAAGAAAAAAGAGTATCACCAGTAAAAACAGATTTTTCTTTATAAAAGTAAAAACAAATGTGACCAAGAGTATGTCCTGGAATATAGATTACCTTAGCTTCAAAATTTTCATGTATCCAAGTTTCTTGATCGTTAAGCAATATATCTATTTCAGGGATTCTTTGTTTGTCCCCACTATATCCGATAACACTTGCTCCATATTTTTCTTTTAATTCTTTATTTCCACCCACATGATCATAATGGTGATGTGTATTTAATATAAACTTTAATTTAATTTCATTATTCTCTAAATATTCAATAATAGGATCAGCCTCACTAGGGTCAATTACGCATGCAGTATTATTTTCTTCATTAATTATCAAATAAGAGTAGTTATCTTGCAAGCAAGGTATTATTTGAATTTTCATCTATTTCTCAATTAAAAAAATTCCCAATTCAGCTGACAGATTTTTAATATTAAGATTTATTTCATTGATAGGAGAGGTTTTTTCATTGTGAAGTGCTAATGCTTTATCTAATTTAATTTTTCTATCATGGCAAAAGTTATAAAAATCTTTAATCGTACACATATGTAGATTTGGAGTGTTGTACCATTCATCAGGTAGATTTTTTGTAATAGGCATTGTTCCTTTGATTAGTAAATGAAGCCTTACTTTCCAAAATCCAAAATTTGGTACTGTAACAATGGCTTTTTTCCCCACTCTTAAAAGTTCCCGAATAACTATTTCTGGATTTAGGAAAGCTTGAAGTGTTTGGCTCAAAATCACAAAATCAAAAGAACTATCTGGAAATTGCGTCAGATCTTTTTCTGCATCTCCTTCAATAACAGTTAAACCTTTACTTACACACTTTTGAGAATTACTTTTAGAAATTTCAATTCCTCTTATATCTATTTCTTTATTAGTCTTTAAATATTCCATTAATGTTCCATCCCCACATCCAACATCTAAAACTCTTGTGTTTTTTTCAATAAAATCAGAAATTATTTTAAATTCTTGTTTCATGGTTAAATTGTTAAATAAGAGTTGTTAATATAATCCTTTAAAGTATTCAAAAATTCAGGAACATCTAAAAGAAAAGAGTCATGTCCTTTGTCAGATTCAATTTCTACAAATGCAACGTCTGCTCCAATTGCATTTAAAGCTATAACAATTTCTTTATTTTCAGAAGTTGGATAAAGCCAATCCGAAGTGAACGATATAACAAGAAATTTGGTTTTAGTTTTTTCAAAAGCTTTTGATAAATTTCCACCATACTCTTTAGTTAAGTCAAAATAATCCATTGCTCTTGTAATATACAAATAACTGTTAGCATCAAACCTATCAACAAATACAGATCCTTGATGTCTTAAATAACTTTCTATTTGGAAATCTGCATCAAAACCAAATTTTAAATCATCTCTTTCTTGTAATTTTCTTCCAAACTTTTCTTGTAAACCATTTTTAGATAAATAAGTTATATGAGCAGCCATTCTTGCAACTGATAAGCCTTTATTGGGGTTTTTATTTTGATTTGCATAGTCTCCATTTATCCAGTTTGTATCAGCCATTATAGATTGTCTGCCAAGTTCGTTAAAAGCAATATTTTGTGCTGAATGACTTGAAGTACAAGCAATTGGAATTGCTATTTCTGCCCTGTCAGGAAAATTACTTATAAATTGGAGAACTTGCATACCACCCATAGATCCACCCATGACCGCAAATAATTTTTCAATTTGAAAAAAATCTAAAAGGTTGTGCTGTGCATTTACCATGTCATTTATTGTAATAATAGGGAAGGTGGTTCCGTAAACTTTATTTGTTTCAGAGTTAGTATTGCTAGGGCCAAAAGAACCTAAACATCCACCAATAACATTAGCACAAATTATAAAATATTTATTTGTATCAATAGCCTTATTAGGACCGACAGCATATGACCACCAACCATCTTTTTTAGTTATTGGGTTTATTCCAGAAACAAATTGATCACCGGTTAAAGCATGAAAGACTAAAATAGCATTATCCTTTTTTTCATTAAGAGCACCGTAAGTTTCATAAGCTAAAGGAAAATCATTAATAGTCTGACCACAATCTAATTTCAGTGGTTTATCAATTATTATGCTTTTTATGTTCACATTTTTATTCATAAATAATA
>CAJQRT010000038.1 GCA_905612335.1 uncultured Candidatus Pelagibacter sp. | reverse complement strand
ATTTTTAAATACGCCCTCTATAGTATTTGAAATACTTCCTTTTACTTTTTTATTAACAGCTCAATTATTTTTTTTGCAACTAATAGAAAATAATGAATTAGAGATTTTTAAATATAATGGCTTAGATAATATTAAGATTATTAAAATCTTAGGTATATATTCATTTATTTTAGGTTTAGTTTTTGTTATTGTCTTTTACAATATTTCTTCTGTATTAAAGAATTCATTTTTGTTAATTAAGAATAACTACACCAATGATGACAAGTATCTAGCTGTTATTTCAGAAAATGGATTATGGATTAAAGATCAAATTGATAAAAACATAAACATAATTAATGCCAATAAAGTTGATAATGAATTTTTACTAGATGTTTCAATTACACAATTTAATAAAGATTTTAAAATTTTAAGAATTATAAAAAGTAACAAAGTTGACATTTCATCTTACGAATGGATAGTATTTAAGCCACAAATTTTAGAAAATGATGAATCAAGTTCTCAAGAGCAAGTAAAATTAATGTCTAATTTTGATTTAAAAAGAATTAACAGTTTATTCTCAAATCTATATTCACTTACTATTGTTGATTTAATTAATCTGAAAAAAAGCTACAAATCTTTAAATTATTCAGTAATTGACTTAAATTCTCACTTGTATAAAATTATTTCCTACCCAATTTATCTCTCACTAATAACTATTTTTGCAGCAATTATTATGCTCAATATTGGTTACGGTAAAAATACCTTTTTTACAATTACATATGGAATTTTTTTATCAGTAATTATTTATTATATAAATTATTTTTTTAATATATTGGGTACTAATGAAAAAATTCCATTATTTCTTTCAATTATTTTACCATTAATTATATTATCAATAATAAATTTCACCTCTATAATAAAACTAAATGAAAAATAAATTTATTGTTATATTTTTTTTGATCCTATTAAGCTCAACTTTATCTAAATCGATTATGGCCGAAGAGTTTATTTTTGAAGTAAACACTCTAGAAATTACTGATAATGGAAATACTTACAAGGGAAAGACTAGAAGCAAAATCAAAGCCAATACACAACTTGAATTGATTTCTGATAACTTTGAATACTATAAAAAAACCAATCAGCTTAAGACAAGTGGCAATGTTCAACTTTATGATTTTACAAATAATATTACTATAGATGCAGAAACAATATTTTATTCTAAAGATATAGAAAAAATTTTCACTAAAGGTAAAACATTAATCAAAATTTCAGATAAATATACAATTGAGGGATATGACTTAACCCTTCTTAAGAATGAAATGATTTTATCTTCTAATAAAAATACCATTATTACAGATAAAAACTCAAATAAATATAAACTTAAAAAGTTTCAGTACTCTATAAATCAAGAAATTCTAAAAGGTGAAAATATAGAAGTTTCAATGAAAACTGACGAAAAAGATAATGATGATAATTTTTTTATTAAGACCGGTTTTTTTAACTTAAAAGACAATAAATTTTTAGCAAAAGATATTTCTGCTACATTGCGTAAGGATTTATTTGGAAATAATGAAAATGACCCAAGAATTGTTGCTGTTTCGGCAAAGGGTGATGGGCCTGTAACTTTTTTTGAAAAAGGTGTTTTTACATCATGTAAAAAAACTGACAAGTGCCCACCATGGAAAATTTCTGCAGAGAGAATAGAGCATAATAAAACTAAACAACAAATAATTTACAAAAATGCTTGGCTAGAAGTTTATGATTTTCCAGTTTTTTATTTTCCTAAATTTTTTCACCCTGACCCAAGTGTAAAAAGACAAAGTGGTTTTTTAACACCAGGCTTGGGTAGTTCTCAAAATTCTGGTAGCTCAATATCTGTTCCTTATTTTCATGTAATATCTGATGACAAAGACATAACCGTTAAACCAAAACTATTTGATAATAATAAATTTTTACTTCAGAATGAATTTAGGCAAAAAACAAAAAAATCACTATCTATATTAGACTTTGGCTTTGTTAAAGGTCATGACTCAAATAATAATGATAAAGGAGATACAAGAGCACATATGTTTACTAGCTCAATGGTAGATTTATCATTAGATAATTATCTAAATAGTATACTTAAAGTTAATTATCAAAAAACAACTAATGATAATTACCTAAAAAAATTTAATATAGAATCACCTATCATACCAGTTAGCAATACTGTTCTTGAGTCAATAATTGAATTAGAGTTAGAGCATGAGGACTATGATTTAGCTACCTCATTTGAAATGTATGAAACGCTAGAAGGATCTAACAACGATAGATATCAATATGTATTACCTTCTTACAATTTTTCAAAAAATTTTTTCTTAGAGAGTGTCATGGGAAGTTTTAATTTAAATTCTCACGGAAATAACACCTTAAAAGATACAAATGTTACCACATCTAAAATTTTTAATGATTTGAATTATTCATCAATAAATAACTTCTTAGACAACGGGATTAAAACAAATTTTGATATTTTTTTTAAAAATGTCAATACAACTGGTAAAAATGATATTGAATACAAAGACAAACTTCATTCTAGATTAATGAGCGCTTACACGTTTAATGCTTCATTGCCAATGATAAACAAAACCTTCTCTACTTTTAATACTTTAGAGCCAAAATTATCTTTAAGATTAAGCCCCCATCAAATGAGAGATAATAATACTCTTGAAAGAAGAATTGATATGAATAACATTTTTAATTCAAATAGATTAAGTATGGACGAGTCTTTTGAAAGTGGCGAGTCTATAACGCTCGGTTTAAATTTTAAAAAAGAAAAAGTAAATATAATAAATGAATTAAGTGAAATAGAAGAATATATAGACTTTAAGCTTGCTTCGGTATTCAGACTAAATGAAGAAAAAAATATACCAAACAATAGTACATTAAATAAAAAAACTTCAAATATATTTGGACAATTTAATTTTAAACCAATTAAAAATATTTCCTTCGGCTATAATTTTTCATTAACTGAGGATTTAGATACATTTGAATATAATTCTTTAATTTCTAAAATGAAATATGAAAATTTTACAACTCAATTTGATTATTTGAAAGAAAGTGGTGTTATTGGCAGAGGCAATATAATCGAAAATAAAACAGAATATAAGTTTAATAATGCAAATTCCATATCATTTAATGTAAGAGAAAATAGAGAGCTTAACTTAACAGAATACTATAATTTAATATATGAATATAAAAATGATTGCTTAGTTGCTGGAGTGAAATATAAAAAGAACTATTATAGTGATGGAGATATTGAGCCAAGTGAAGAATTATTCTTTTCTATAACTTTTGTGCCCCTAACAACATTAACACCAAGCAAAATGGCTTTAAACTAACAAAATATGAAAAAAATTTTTTTTACTCTATTATTTTTTTTGATACTTAATCAAGCTCAATCAATAGAAACAAGGATAATTCACAATATCCAAAATGAAATTATAACTAATATTGATATTAAAAATGAATTTAAATATCTAATAGCTCTTAATAACTCTTTACAAAAGCTAGATAAAGAAAAAATATATAGTATTTCGAATGAGTCAATAATTCGAGAGAAAATAAAAAAAATTGAAATATTAAAAAATTTTAAAGAGATTAAAATAAATGAAGATTATTCTAGTATTCTAATAAAAAATATTTATTTGAGAATAAATCTAAAATCTTTAAATGAATTTGAACAATATTTAAAAGGCTATGATTTAACAATAAATGACATTAAAACCAAGATAACTATAGAAGCGCTATGGAATGAATTGATCATGCAGAAATATGGCGCTAAAATAAATATTAATAAGAGCAAAATTGAAGAAGAAATTTTAAAAAATAGCAAAATTCAAACAAAAGAATATCAGTTATCTGAAATTATTTTTGAGGTAATCAACAAAGAAGAGATTAAAAAAAAATATAACGAAGTTTTAAAGAGTATAGATAAGGAAGGTTTTGAAAATAGTGCTGCTATATATAGTTTTTCAGAATCAGCTAAAATTGGAGGTGACATTGGATGGATTAACGAAAATTCACTCAATGATAATATTAAAAATAATATAAAAAATTTAAAAAATGGTCAAATTACAAAACCTATAATTTTATCTAATGGCATATTGATATTGAGACTAGAAGATACAAGAACCTCAGAATCTACTATGGATGTTAAGAATGAATTAAAAACAGCTATTATTTATGAGCGTAATAGACAACTAAATCAATATTCAAAAATTTATTACAATAAAATTAAAAAAAATCTTAATTTTGATGGGTAAAAAACCAATAGTTATTGTGGGTGGTGAACCAAACAGTATTTTTTTAGAAATTTTTTTTAAAAGTATTAAGGTTAATTCCTATAAGTCACCCTTAATAATTGTTGTTTCAAAAAAATTATTACAAGAACAGATGATAAAACTAGGATTTGCTTTTAAGATAAATGATATTGATAGTAAATTCAAAAATTTTTCAAAATTAGATAATAAGAAAATTAACTTAATAAATGTAGATTATGACTTTAAAAAATGCTTTGAAAAAATTAGTAGTAAATCTAATAAATATATAGATGAAACTTTTTTAATAGCCTTAAAATTTATGCGACAAAATAAATTTTCTAAATTCATTAATGGGCCAATCTCAAAAAAATATTTTTTAAAAGGTAAAACTTTAGGTATTACTGAATATCTCGCAAAACAGGTAGGAATCAATAAAGTTGCAATGCTAATATTCAATAAAGACTTATCAGTTAGTCCACTAACAACACATCTTGCTTTAAAGGATGTCCATAAAAATATTTCTAAAAAAAAGATATACACTCAAGTTAATCTCATAAACAATTTTTATAAAAAAAGATTTAATAAACTTCCGAGAATAGCAATAACTGGTTTAAACCCACATTGTGAAAGCAATTTTCGAAATTCTGAAGAAGATAAAATAATAATTCCTGCTATAAAAAAATTGAGATTAAAAAATACTAATATTAATGGTCCATTTCCTGCTGATACTATTTTTACAAAATCATTACTAAAAAATTATGATGTAATTATTGGCATGTATCACGATCAAGTGCTTTCTCCTATGAAAGCTTTATTCAACTTCAATGCAATCAATATTACTTTAGGACTACCATTTACCAGAATATCCCCTGATCATGGTCCAAATCATTCCATGTTAGGTAAAAATTTATCTGATCCCAAAAGCTTAATTCAAGCCCTGAAATTTTTGGATAAATAAGTGTTTATAAAAGCAAAAAAAAGTCTTGGACAAAACTTCTTAATAGATAGAGAGGTGCTTGAAAAAATTGTATCTATAACTGATATAGCCAACAAAGAAGTCTTGGAAATAGGGCCAGGTAGCGGAAATTTAACCACATATATTTTAAAACAAAAACCAAAAAAACTTTATGTTGTGGAAAAAGATGATGATTTAGCTGTATTACTAAAAGAAAAGTTTGATACTGAAATAGAAATTATCAATGATGATATTTTAAAAGTTTCTGAAAGCAAGATCTCAAACCAAAAACTATCTGTCTTTGGTAATTTACCATATAATATATCGACTGAAATCTTATCTAAATGGATTCTTAATATCGGTTCGCATTTTTGGTTTGAAAGTCTGGTTTTGATGTTTCAAAAAGAAGTTGCTGATAGAATTATATCTGAATTTAATAACTCAAAATATGGCAGACTGTCAATTTTATCTAGTTGGAAACTTAATGTAAAAAAAATAATAGATATTAAGCCACAAAGCTTTTCACCAAGACCTAAAATAGACAGTTCTTTACTTTTATTCACTCCAAAAGAAAATTTTTTTGAATTAAAGGATCCTAAAAACCTTGAAAAGATTACTAGAATATTTTTCAGTCAAAGAAGGAAGATGTTAAAAAAACCTTTCAATCAAGTTTTTGCTAATGGAAAACAGGTTGCAGAAAAATTTGGTATTGATCTTAATCTTAGGCCTCAAAACCTTGAACCTGATACGTATTACAAACTTGTAAAAGAATATGAAGACTTAAGAGTTTAATTTTTCAACATGTTTTCTAATAAAATTTTTATCGTAGTCTTTTGAACCATTGTTGATTTCAGCATCAATTAAACTGCTAATTTTAGAATAACATTCTTCTAAATTGTCATTAATAATTACGTAGTCGTAGTTAATCCAATGCAAAACGTCTCTACTAAACTCTTTCATACGCTCTTCTACTATTAATTTATCTTTCATGTCTCTATTTGAAAGTCTTTCAAATAACACTTTTTTACTTGGAGGCAGAATAAAAAAAGTAATTAATTTATAATTTAATTTTTTATTTTTAATTTGATCAGCTCCCTGCCAGTCAATATCAAATATTACGTTTTTACTTTTTTCTAATTTTTCAATAACTGGAGTTCTAGTTGTTCCGTATAGATGGTTAAATACTTTTGCATATTCTAAGAACTCTTCATTCTTTATTAAATTTTCAAATTTATCATGATTAACAAAATAGTAATCTTTGTCAGCAATTTCGTTTAGTCTAGTTTTTCTTGTGGTGTGAGAAATTGAAATATGAAAATTTTTTTTTTTAGAAAGAAGTTTTACTAATGTTGTTTTGCCTGCCCCAGATGGGGATGATAAAATTACCATTATCCCATCTTTTTTTATGGACATTTAATTTCTAGTTTGCTTTGCCTGCTATAAAGTTAACAGCGTCACCTACAGTAAGAATTTTTTCAGCTTCACTATCTGAAATTTCTGAACCAAATTCTTCTTCAAAAGCCATTACTAGCTCTACTGTATCTAAACTATCTGCTCCAAGATCATCAATGAAGCTTGAATCGTCTAATACTTTAGCTTCATCAATACCTAAGTGATCTGCTACAATCTTTTTAACTTTGTTTGAAATATCTTCTGACATAATCTTCCTTTTTGTTATATTTCGTTAATAGTTCAAAAAGTAGTTTTGTCAACCCAAATACATGCCTCCATTAACATGTAATGTTTCTCCATTAATATAGTCTGATTGATCTGAGCTTAAGAAATTGACTGCATTAGCTATATCCTCAGGTTTACCCAGTCTATTAGATGGAATTTTAGCAATTATTGTTTCTTTAAATTTTTCATTTATCTGGTCTGTCATAGCAGTACTTATAAAACCTGGGGATATGCAATTAACGTTGATATTTTTTTTTGCATACTCAATTGCTAGGCTTTTTGACATTGCAACTATACCTGCTTTAGATGCTGTATAGTTTGCTTGACCCGCATTACCTGTGTGCCCAACAACAGAGGTTATATTGATAATTTTTCCAGATTTATTTTTAAGCATTTTTTTAATCGAATATTTACACATTAGAAATGTAGAAGTTAAATTAATGTTTATCACTTTTGACCACTCTTCTAAGCTCATTCTAATAGTTAAATTATCTTTTGTAATACCTGCATTATTAACAATACAATCTAATGATCCACCCAGATCTTTGGTGGCATTTTCTATAAATTCTTCGATTTTATCATGTTGAGAAATATCAAATTTAAGTATCTTTATATTGTTAAATTTTTCTTTTAACTCTTCTAGTTTTTCAATTCTTGTCCCTGTAGCTAAAATATTTGCACCATTTTGGTTTAACTTCTCAACTATTGAATTACCAATTCCACCTGAAGCACCTGTGACTATAATATTTTTATTTTTTAAACTACTCATTAATATTAATTAACTTTATATCCTCTTCTGAATTTATTGCACTAACTTTAACATTTCTATCAATTCTCTTTATTAATCCTGATAAAACTTTACCAGGTCCTATTTCTATAAACTCTGTAACACCCTTCTCAATCATCAATAAAACACTTTCACGCCAACGAACACTGCTTTCAATTTGCTTAACTAGTAATTCTTTTAGTTCATTTGAATTGGATATTTCTTTTCCTGTTACATTTGAAATGAGAATATTTTTAGGTTCATTAAAATTTAATTTTGCTATTTCTTTCTTCATTACAAGTGTCGCATTATTCATTAATTTACAATGAAATGGAGCACTAACTGGTAATTTAATATTTTTAATATTTGATGCCTTCAAATCAACCATAATTTTTTCTAGGTCTTCAATTTTTCCGCTTAATACAATTTGACCTATAGAATTATCATTTGCAATAAAGCATTCGTATTTATCTTTATTCTCATCAATAATTTTTTTTATTACTTCAATTTCAGAACCTAAAACTGCAACCATACCGCCTACTCCTTTTGGAAAAGAGTTTTGCATCGCATTGCCTCTAATTTTTAATATCTTTAAAGTATCTGAAAATGATAATGACCCAGCAGCGGTTAACGCTGAGTATTCTCCTAAAGAATGTCCTGCATAAAATTTTGCTTTATCTAAATCAATTTTAAATTCTTCTTTGATTAATTTAAATATTGAATAACTGAGCAAAAATATAGCTGGCTGAGTGTTTTCAGTTAGGTCTAATTCTTCTTTAGGACCACTTAAGATAAGGTTTGATAGCGAAAAACCAAGTGTATCGTCTGCTTCCTTGAATAGATCTTGAACTAAGCTATATTTAGCATGTAGGTCTTTACCCATTCCTACTAATTGTGAGCCTTGACCTGGAAAAATAACAGAAAACATTTAAATATCTAAAGTTTATTGTGGTTTTAAGTGTTGTAATTCAATAATTATAATAGTATATCCTCACTTTTTATTAAAGAACAATTATGAATTTATACGAACACACTATAGTTGCTAGACAAGATACTAGCCCAGCACAGGTTAAACAATTAGCTGAAAAGTATTCTAAAATAGTAGAGAAAAATGAAGGTGAAATAGTACAAACTGAAGATTGGGGTTTGTTAAATTTAGCTTACATTATTAAAAAGAATAAAAAAGGTATCTACATGCACTTCAAAATTAAGGGTTCTGGAAAAATTATTGAAGAATTAGAGAAAAATGAAATTATAGATAAAAACCTTCTAAGATATATGACAGTTAAGGTTAAAAAATTTAATTTAGAAGCAAAATATTTTTCAAAGAAAGATGAGTACGAAAAAAAAGAATATAAAAAAGATTATAACAGAGATTAATTATGCCATCAAAAAAAAGAGCAGGTAATAAAAAAAAGGGTAGTCAAAGTAACTTTGCAAAACTAAGTATTTTTCAACCTAATAAATACAAATTTAAAAAAACCTGTCCCTTGTCAGCTAAAGGTGCACCAGAAGTTGATTATAAAAACATCAGGTTGTTAAAAAAATATATGTCTGAGAATGGCAAAATTTTACCTTCAAGAATTACAAATGTCTCACAAAAAAAACAGAGAGAGCTTTCTCTATCCATTAAGAGAGCTAGAAACTTAGCGTTAATTTAATGAAAGTTATACTTTTAGAAAATTTAAGAAGAGTTGGATCTATTGGAGAAATTATAGATGTAAAAAGAGGTTTTGCTAGAAATTATTTAATTTCAAATAAAAAAGCTCTTTACGCGTCAAAAGAAAATATTGCTGAAGTTGAAAAGATTAAATCTGAATTAGGTAAAAAAGATACAGAGAAAAAGAAAGAAGCTCAAAAAATTTCAGAACAAATTAATGGTAAAGAGTATGAAATCAAAAAACTAAGTACTGAGAACAAAGAACTTTATGGCTCGGTTAAGCCAACAGAAATTTCAAAATTATTTCAAGAAAATGATAAACTAGATATCCAACCTTCAATGATACAACCAATAACTGAAATTAAATCACTTGGTAAATTTAAAGTAAAAATTATCCTACACTCAGAAGTAGATTCTGAAATTACTATTAATGTAATTACAGCAGATACTATTCAATAATTATACAATTTTTTCCCCAGCACTTTTTTGTTATTTTTTTAAATCTTAATTAAGATAAGATTTACCCATGGAAAATAACCTAAGCCTTGTCAAAGATACTTTTAAAGAACTTCCTAATAACATTGAAGCTGAGCAGGCTGTTATAGGATCAATATTAGTTCAAAATGAAATTTTTGATGAGATAAATACTATCATTTCTAGTGTCAATTTTTATGACCCTATGCATCAAAATATTTTTTCTGCAATTGAAAGTCTTATCTATAAAGGAATGCTTGCAAATCCTATTACTTTAAAAAATTATTTTGAAAATGAAAAGGATGAATTAAATGTTCCTGAATATTTAGTTAAAGTAACAAAATTTTCTACACCACCAAGACAAGCAATAGAATACTCAAGAATTATTTATGATATGTTTGTTAGAAGAGAGTTAATTAAAATATCTGAAAATACTATTGATGCTGCAAAATTAAATGATTTAGATGTTAATGGCCAAAATATAATTGAAAATTCAGAAAGATTATTATTTGATCTGGCTGAAAAAGGATCTTTTAATTCATCTCTTGTTAAGTTTGATGAGGCAGTGAAGCAAACTATAGAAATGGCTTCAATGGCATTTAAAAATGATGAGGGAATTGTGGGGGTACCCACGGGTTTAAGAGATCTAGATGATAGATTGGGTGGTCTTCATAATTCTGATTTAATTATTATTGCTGGGAGACCTTCTATGGGAAAAACGGCTTTAGCTACAAACATAGCTTTTCATGCTGCTCAAAAACTTCTGGAAAGTGGAAAAAAGTCTGCAGTTGCCTTCTTTTCACTTGAGATGTCTTCTGAACAACTATCAACTAGAATTTTAGCAGAACAATCCAGAATTAAATCAAATGACATTAGAAGAGGAAAAATTTCTGATGAGCAGTTTGATAAATTTATTGAAACTTCAAAAAATATTTCTGAGCTTCCTTTGTTTATTGATGAAACTCCAGCAATCAGTGTTGCCGCAATGAGCAACAGAGCAAGAAGAATTAAAAGATTGCATGGTTTAGATTTAATTGTTGTTGATTATATTCAATTAATGAGAGGATCAGGAAATAATAGAGATGGCAGAGTTCAAGAAATTTCTGAAATCACCCAAGGTCTTAAAGCCATGGCTAAGGAACTTAAACTTCCTGTGATTGCTCTTTCACAGTTATCAAGAGCAGTTGAGCAAAGAGATGATCATAAACCACTTCTATCTGACTTAAGAGAATCTGGATCAATTGAGCAAGATGCAGATGTTGTGATGTTTGTTTATAGAGAAGCTTACTACCTAGAAAGAAAAGAACCAAGACCAGCAACTGTTGAGCATGCTGAATGGCAAGCAAAGATGAGTGAGGTTTCACATTTAGCTGAACTTATTATTGGAAAACAGAGACACGGCCCAACTGGTAATATTATGGTAGAATTTGAGGCAGCATTTACTAAATTTAAAGATACTCAAATTAACTAATATCCAATATAAATAGCATAAAATGCTATCACAATTGTATCAAAATATTATTTTAAAAAATCCTAAGTCAATTTTTGTACTACTATTAATTACCCTTTTAAGTTTTGGGTATTTTTCTAAAGATTTTAGGCTAGATGCCTCATCTGATACTCTATTAATTGAAGGTGATCCTGATCTTGAATATTTAAAAAAAGTCACTGAAAGATATGGTTCTAAAGAATTTTTAGTCTTAACCTACTCTCCTAATGAAGGGATGATAACAGAATCTTCTATTAACAATCTTTTAAGTTTAAAATATAAAATCCAAAGTCTAGATTGGGTTCATAGTGTTATTACACTACTCGATATCCCTTTATTAAATAATTCAGAAGCACCTCTTCAAGAAAGATTAGAAAGCTTTAAAACTTTAAAAGATGAGGGTGTAGATACTGAGAGAGGATTTAAAGAAATATTAAATAGTCCAGTTTTTAGAAATTTTGTAATAAGTGAAGATGGCAAAACAAGTGGCATAATTGTTTATATAAAGGAAGATGAAGTAAAAGATATTCAAAATAAATCAGTTCAAGAAATTGAAGACTACAAAGATACTTTAAAAAAGAACAATCATGAAAATATCACTCAGATAAGAGAAATCATTAAAAGCTATGGAGATGTTGGAAAAATATACCTGGGTGGTATTCCAATGATTGCAGACGATATGATGTCATTTATTAAAAGTGATATCATTGTCTTTGGTCTAGGGGTTCTTTTGTTTATTATTGCTACTCTATGGTTTGTATTTAAAAAACTAATTTGGATTATTATTCCAATCAGTAGTTGTTTTTTTTCAGTTTTAATTATGACGGGTCTACTTGGTCTTTTGGGCTGGAAAGTTACTGTTATATCCTCAAACTTTATTGCTCTAATGTTAATTCTAACTATGGCAATGAATATTCATATGAGTACCCGATTTTTACAATTAAGAGGAGATTTTCCAAATTTAGATAATTTTAAAATTATTACAATGACAACTGGTAAGATGTTTTGGCCGATCATTTATACAGTTCTTACAACTATATGTGCTTTTCTATCTTTAATATTTAGCGGCATTAAACCTATTATTGATTTTGGATGGATGATGACTTTAGGATTAATAACTTCTTTTATCATTACATTTACTTTACTCCCTACTCTACTGAGCTTTATGTCGAACGATAAAGTTAAAGTTAAAGAAGAGACAGATTCTAAAATTACTTCTTTTTTTGGTAAAATTTCTATTAACAATAAAGGTATAATTTTTTTAGTAACAGCTTTGGTTGTTGCCTTAAGTGTTGTTGGAATAAGTAAGCTTGAAGTTGAAAACAGTTTTATAAACTATTTCAATAAAAATACTGAAATCTATAAAGGCATGAAGCTTATTGATGAAAAACTAGGTGGAACTACACCTTTGGAGGTCATTCTAAAATTCCCAGAGAAAGCTATTGTAGAATCTGGCGAGGATGATGAATTTGAAAGTTGGGATGATGAAGGCAGTAAAGATGATGAAAAATACTGGTTTACAAAAGATAAAGTTGAAAAAATTCAAAATGTTCATAATTATCTAGATAGCCTTCCTGCGGTAGGAAAAGTTTTATCATTTAGTTCAATTATTGAAGTTGCTACACAGTTAAATAATAACAAGCCCCTTGGAACTTTAGAAATGGGTGTTCTTTATTCAAAAATTCCAGAGAGTATAAAAAAAGATATTATAGATCCCTATATTTCTGTAAAAGATAATGAAGCTAGGATAAGTCTTAGAATTATTGATTCACAGGATGGTTTAAGAAGAAATGATTTAATAAACCAAATAAATTATGACCTTGAAAATAAACTTAATCTTAACAAAGAAGAATTTAAACTAGCTGGTGTTTTAATTTTATTTAATAATTTACTCCAAAGTCTTTTTAAATCTCAAATACTCACATTGGGTTTGGTTATGGTCGGAATCTTTGCCATGTTTATGATTTTATTTAGAAATTTTAAACTATCTCTTATTGGAGTTGTTCCTAATTTTATTGCAGCTTTCTTTATTTTGGGAATTATTGGTCTGCTTGGAATACCACTTGATATGATGACTATTACTATTGCTGCAATTACAATTGGAATAGCAGTAGATAATAGTATTCACTATATTTATAGATTTAAAGAAGAGTTCTTAAAAAATAAAGACTATAATAAAACACTAAAAGTTTGCCACTCAACAGTAGGTGTTGCAATTCTAAACACTTCAATAACTATTGTCTTTGGTTTTTCAATTCTTGTTTTTTCTAAATTTATACCAACAATTTACTTTGGTATATTTACTGGTTTAGCAATGCTGCTAGCAATGATTTCTGTATTAACTTTACTGCCCTCTCTTATCTTAATAAGTAAACCATTCGGAAAATAAAACTATTATGCTTGATGCTTTAAAAGATTTTTATGAGGCAGTGTCTTTAATAGATCTGATATATCTAATCATTACGATTTTTTCAGTTATCAAGTGTTATAGTAAAGGTTTTGTTTTAAGTTTACTGTCAGCTTCAAAGTGGTTGTTGGCTTATGTTGTAACTTTACTTCTTTTTCCAAAAGCTAAGCCTTATTTTAAAAATATAATTGATAGTGAGTATGTCTTGGATATTGCGCTTGGCATAACTATTTTTGTTTTAGTGATCTTTATTATTCTAATTGCAAATAAAGCTATTAGTAAGACAGTAAAATTTGTAGTACTAGGAAGACTCGATTCCTTATTTGGGTTATTTTTTGGTTTTATTAGAAGTTATATAATCTGTATTTGTATATTTTCAGCAATAGATATTGTGTATAATTATAGTAAATGGCCAATTAATACTGATAAATCATACACCTTTCCATACATAGAAAAAGGTAGTAATTATTTGTTGAAAGAGTTCCCAAATGAAAAAAACTATCAAGATTCTAAAGAAAAAATTGAAGAACTATAATCCAAAACTTAAAGAAGAATGTGGTGTATTTGGTATAAGCAATAGTGATGATGCTGCTGCCCTAACTGCTTTGGGTCTTCATGCACTTCAACACAGAGGTCAAGAAGGTTGTGGGATTGTATCATTTGATGGAGAAAAATATCATTCAGAAAAAAGATTTGGTTTGGTTGGAGATAACTTTAACAAAGAAAAGGTATTAAAAAATTTACTTGGGAAATATGCTATTGGTCATAACAGATATAGTACTACTGGTGAAAATACCTTAAGAAATATCCAGCCTTTCTTTGCAGATACTAATGCAGGTGGTATTGGCGTTGCACATAATGGAAATTTAACTAATTCTGTTACACTTAGAAATAAGTTAGTTGAAGATGGTGCAATTTTTTACACAACATCAGATACTGAAACAATTGTTCAGTTAATTGCAAAATCAAAGAGAAACAAAACTGTCGATAAAGTTATTGATGCTATATTTCAAATTCAAGGAGGTTATGCATTGGTTATGCTTACACAAAGCACCTTAATAGGTGTTAGAGATCCTCATGGAATACGACCTTTAATTATTGGTAAAATAAAAGACAGTTATGTTTTGGCATCTGAAACATGCGCACTGGATATTATAGGAGCTAAGTATGTAAGAGATGTAGAAAACGGTGAAATTGTTTTGATTGAAAACAATGATTTAAAAAGTTTTAAACCTTTCCCCGCAAGGAAAGTTAGGCCTTGCGTTTTTGAATACATTTATTTTGCAAGACCAGATAGTTTATTAGATGGAAAATCAGCTTATGAACATAGAAAAAACTTAGGAATAGAACTTGCTAAAGAAAATAAAATTGATGCAGATATAGTAGTTCCTGTACCAGACTCAGGAAATGCTGCAGCGATTGGATTTGCTCAACATCTTGGAATTAATTTTGAATTAGGTTTAATTAGAAACCATTATGTTGGAAGAACTTTTATAGAACCTAGTCAAAAGATTAGAAGTTTAGGTGTAAAATTAAAATTAAATGCTAACAAGTCAACAATTGAAAATAAAAGTATTATTTTGATAGACGACTCATTGGTTAGAGGAACAACTTCTCATAAAATTGTTAAAATGCTTTATGATGCTGGTGCAAAAGAAGTTCATGTTAAAATTGCTTGTCCAGAAATTAGATATCCTGACTTTTATGGAGTAGATACACCGACAAAAAAAGAACTGTTAGCTGCTAATAAAACAAATCCAGAAATTTGCGAATACATTGGTGCTAAGTCTTTAGATTTTTTATCCCTTGAGGGATTATATAGAGCAATAGGTTTTGAAAAAAGAGATAACACCTACCCTCAATTAACAGATCATTACTTTACTGGAGATTACCCAGTAAAACCAATTGATATATTGGGTGATGATAAAATAACCCAACTATCTTTATTAAGTACAGCTTCAGGAAATTAAAAAAAGCACAGTAAAATTTACTGAAATGACTTTAAATTAATCCTTATATCACTATATATAAATCAATGATTATCAATAAAGAGTACGTAATTAACTATTTCAATTCTGGAATTAGAGATACCAAAGATTTTAAAATTGGTATTGAGCATGAAAAATTTTTATTTGATCAAAATGAAAATAAAAGAGCTGATTACAAAACTGTTCTAAAAATGTTTGGTGAATTAAGTGAGTTTGGCTGGAAACCAATAACAGAAAAACAAAATATTATTGGATTACAAAAAGAAGGAAAAAATATTACGCTAGAGCCAGGCAACCAAATTGAGTTATCAGGTGATAAACTAAATAATATTCATGAAGCTTGTTCAGAATCTCATGATTATTTATTTGAATTACAACAAGTAACTAAAAAAATAGGCTTAAAGATTGTTAGTGCTGGTTTTGATCCGATTTCAACTCTTAGTGAAGTTCCAAATAATCCTAAACAAAGATATGAAGTGATGACAAAAGATATGCCCAATGGTGGCTCGCTTAGTCTTGATATGATGTATAGAACTTGTGGAACACAATTAAATCTTGATTATAATTCAGAACAAGATTTTATAAAAAAATTCAAAATAATTAATTCACTTGTTCCAATATCAATTGCGCTATTTGCAAATTCTTCAATAGTTGAAAAAAAAAATAGTGGCTATATGTCTTATAGGTCAAAAGTTTGGCAAGACACTTCGCGTGGAGGGCTTCCTGAAGTTTTTTTTGATAACATGAATTTTGAAAAATATGCTGATTTTGCAATAAACTTCCCACTTTTATTTATACAAAACAACAAGGAGTACCTGTCAGGAAAAAATTATACCTTTTTAGATTTTATGAATGGAAAGATTAAAGAAATAGGCAACAGACTTCCAACGGAAGATGATTTAGCTACCCATCTAAGTACTATATTTACAGAAAATAGATTAAAAAAATATATAGAATTAAGATCCATGGACACATGTGGTTGGGACTGCTTATGTGCTGGACCAGCATTTAATACGGGAATTTTGTATGGAAATTTAGATGAAACTTATGAGTTAATTTCTAAATGGGATAAAAACAAAATCATTAATGCTTACTTTGAGGCTCCTAAAAAAGGTTTTAATACAGAGTTAATGGGTAAAGATTTATTATACTGGTCATCGTTATTACTCAATTTATCTAAAAAAGGTTTAGAGAACAGGGATATTTTAAATAAATCTGGTGAAAACGAGAAAAAATTTTTAAACCACCTAGAAAAGTTGATTGATAGTAAAACAACTAACGCAGATCATATGATTGATAAATTTTCTAAAAATGAAAATTTAGATGAACTATATGACAAATAAGATCGTTGCTATCCAAGGCAATCATCCTTCAAAACTTAACTCAACAAGTGATACTAGTATATTTCTTGCAGTAGAAGCTCAAAATAGAAAATGTAAAATATTTTATTATGAACCAAAGAACCTTTCGATAATAAATGATAAGGTTGTGGCTAAAGGCTATTATATAATTTTTAGCTACTCTAATAAAAGTTTTTTTAAGATTATAAGTAAGCAAACACTAGATTTATCTAAATGTAAATATCTACTGATACGTCAAGACCCCCCTTTTAATTTAGAATATATCTCAACAACATACATTTTAGACAAGATCAAAGATAAAGTTAAGATTATTAATAATCCAACCTCCATAAGAAATATTTCTGAAAAGCTATACTCTGCTTCATTCCAAAAATTTATGCCCAATACAATTTTTACAAAAGATATTAATGAAGTTTATAAATTTTTTATTAAAAATAAAAAAATTATTCTTAAACCTATTCATAGTTTTAGTGGAAATGATATTCACCTTATAGATAAAAAAATTAATAAAAAAATGATTTTAAGTTTTATTAAAAAACATGGTCATATCATGTGTCAAAAGTTTTTACCAAAAATTAAGTTTGGAGATAAAAGAGTTTTTTTAATTAATGGAAAAATTTGTGGTGCTATTTCAAGAGTTCCTAAAAAAGGATCTTTTTTAAGTAACATGAGTAAGGGAGCAATTCCAATTGCAACTAAATTGACAAAAATAGAGACAAAAATTTCTAATTTAATTGCTAAAGATCTTAAAAAAAATAATATCTATTTTTCTGGTATTGATTTTATAGATCAAAAACTAAATGGTGACATTAATGTAACTTCGCCTACTGGTCTTAAAACATTTTACGATCTGACTAATATAAATCTTGCTAAAAACTTTTGGAAAGGTTTGGGCGCTTGAATAACTTAACTGAACAACAAAAAGGATCTTTATTAGCTTTTGTTGCGGTAATGTTTATTACCCCTGACTCTTTGTTTATCAGGCTTTCTAATGTCGATA
This sequence comes from uncultured Candidatus Pelagibacter sp., assembly GCA_905612335.1. The sequence continues at coordinate 5,280 of CAJQRT010000038.1, read as the reverse complement.
CTTGGGGATTAGTTTTTTATCGAGGACTTATTCCTTTTATCACTGTTTTTCTGGGGATGTTAATAATTTATAAATTAAACTTCTTTAAGATGCTTTTCTCAAGTGGTTACCATGGACTGCTTTATATAGGAACTTTTTCAGTCACAAATATTACCTTTGTAGTATCAATACAAAATACAAATGTTGCTAATACGTTGGTTATGATTGCTATGGCTCCTATGCTGTCTGCTTTCCTTGGCGCTATATTTTTAAAAGAATTACCTGATAAAAAAACATGGATCACGATTTTTGTAACATTTACTGCTGCCATATACATATTCTATGACTCAATACAGCTTGGTAATTTTTATGGTGATATTTTAGGCTTAATAACCGCCTTAGGGTTGGCTGTTGGTGCAGTTACAATTAGGTCAGCAAAAGATAAAAATTTAATTCCTGCAGCTGTTGTTGGTAAGTTAATTGTGGCTTTATTTGCACTACTGTTCATTGAAAACTTTGTGCTAACAGGTGGTGACTTAATCATTGTACCACTTATGTGTATTATGTGTGTTGCCATACCATTTGTATTGGTGACTATAGCTCCTAGGTTTATACCCGCTGCTGAAGTAAACTTATTCTTCTTGCTAGAGACGATTATTGGACCTATCTGGGTATGGCTAATTATTAAGGAACAACCCAGCCTTGAGACTATCCAGGGTGGTGCTGTTATCATCACAGCCATTGCAATTCATTCTTTCATCAAACTAAAGAATTCATAATTTAATCATAATAAAGACTTGATTTACAAGTAGATCGCAAATAAGTACGGTCAATTTTATGAATAAAGTTTTAAAGAATTCTTGGGCATTATTTTTAGGCATGGGTTTCCTAATGATGGCCTATGGATATCAGAGTTCACTTCTAGGGGTAAGGGCAGTGAAAGAAGAATTTAGTCTAGCAGCCACTGGCTTTATGATGTCAGGGTATTTTGTTGGATACTTCATTGGTACATCAACGATTACTAGTCTTATATCTCGAGTTGGTCATATTAGAGTTTTTGCAGCTTTTGCATCTTTAGCTTCTTTAGTCATTTTAGTTCACTCCGTTTTTGTTAATCCTTATATCTGGTTTATTCTAAGAGTTTTAACCGGAATAAGTATGGTTTCTATTTATACTGTTGCTGAAAGTTGGTTAAACGATAGGTCATCTAATAAAAATAGAGGAAGTGTTTTGTCTATCTATATGGTTATTTTGTATGGTTCAATGGGTATAGGAATGTTTTTATTAAATTTTAGTAATCCTATAAATTATGAACCGTTTATATTAATTTCAATAATTACATCTATTGCTCTTATACCAATTTTATTAACTAAAAAAAAACCACCTACATTTAAAAAGATCGAAGGTATGCCTTTGAAAGAACTATATAAGACTTCACCTTTTGGAGTGGTAAGTGCATTTTTTTATGGAACTATTCAAGCAGCACTATTCACATTGCTAGCAGTTTATGCGGCATCGATGAATTTTACTATATTCCAGATATCACTTGTAACTTTTCTACTAGCAATTTCTGGTGCTATTTCACAATATCCTATTGGAAAACTTTCTGATAAATATGACAGAAGGAAAGTAATAGTGATTTCAACTTTTGGCGCATGTATTTTTGCTATGCTTGCTATTATATCATCAGGGCAAATGTATTTACCAGGTGCTCTCGCTACAAGTAAAGTATGGTTTTTTATTTTTTTAATTTGTTTTTCTATTTGCAGCTTACCAATGTTTTCTTTAATTTGCGCTCACACCAATGATTATATACCAAAAGAAAAATTTGTAGCAGCTGGAGCTGGTATACAATTTACATTTGGTTTGGGTGCAATGACTGGTCCATTTCTTTGTTCAATTTTTATGAATATAGTTGGTTCAAATGGATTTTTTTTATTTTTACTTATCTTTCATGCTTTAATAGGAATATTTGGTATTTATAGAATGAAGATTAGAGCGACAGTAGAAAATCCTGATTCGCAATTCGTTGCTATGCCTTCAACCATTACACCTGCGGGAATTGAATTGAACCCAACAACAGAACCAATTGAAGAACCAGTGAAAACTGAAAATATTCAAGAGACAACTAATCTTTAAGCGTAACGTCCAGCCACATAGCCAGAAGACCATGCCCATTGGAAGTTATACCCACCTAAGTGACCAGTCACATCTACAACTTCACCAATAAAAAATAGACCTGGGTGCTTCTTAGACATCATTGTTTTAGAGGAAATTTCATCTGTGTTTATACCCCCAAGAGTAACTTCAGCAGTTCTATAGCCTTCAGACCCAGTTGGATTTATAGCCCAAGCATTTATTGAACTGCTTAACTTATTTAATATCTTATTTGATAATTCACATATGTTTCCACTAACATTATTTTCATTGCAAATAATATGAGCTAGTCTCTTAGGAAGAATTTCTGAAACTATAGCGTTTATATCACTTTTAGGATTGGAGTTTTTTCTATCTCCTAAAAATTTGATAACATCTAATTTTGGTGAAAGATTAATTTTAATATCTTCTCCTAATTTCCAGTAGGAAGAAATTTGCAAAATAGAAGGTCCACTTAAACCTCTATGTGTGAATAACATTCCCTCTTCAAATAGTATCTTTTTAAACGAGACAACAGCCTCAACAGATAGTCCTGTAAGTTCCTTGCACATAGCAAGTATTTTTTCACTAAATGTTAAAGGTACTAAGGCAGGTAATGTTTCAACAATATCTAGATTAAATTTTTGCGCAATATCATAACCAAATTTACTTGCTCCAATTTTAGGAATAGACAAACCACCTGTGGCAATAACCAATGAGTCACAAAAATATTTATCAGAGTCAATAACAGCAAAATATTTATCATCTTGTTTATCAATATCAGTGATTGATGTATCTTTCTTCAAAACTACTTTTGCCATTTCACATTCTAAAAGTAGCATATCAATGATTTGCTGTGCACTCTCATCACAAAAAAGTTGTCCTAATTTTTTTTCATGAAATTTTATATTATGTTTCTTTATTAAATCTATAAAATCACTTTGTGTGTACTGACTCAATGCAGATATTACAAATTTAGGATTGTTTGAAATAAATTTACTAGGGTGAGTATTAATATTTGTAAAATTACATCTTCCACCACCAGATATACGAATTTTTTCACCTATTTTTTTTGCATGATCTATTAAAAGTACTTTCCTTCCTCGCTTACCAGCTTCAATAGCACTCATCATACCTGCTGCGCCCGCACCGACTATAATAACATCATATTTTTCTGTCATGAATTAATTATAAAATTTAATAATGTGGTGGTTTTGTATCTTCTTTATTAATATTAGATTCAATTCCATTATCCAGTTCTTCAATTCTTTTATTAAGATTTAAAACTTCTTTTTTTAATCTCATAATTTCTTTTTGTTGAGAGTAAAGTTCATTACTCATTTGAGACATTTCTTGCTGTAGAAAAGTAATCTGCTCTTCCAGCTTTTTAACTAAGTTTTCCATAAATTATAACTTATTCCTTCATTCAGAGTAAATCAATTGGTCAATCCTAGTAGCTTTTGTTAATGTAATAGTATTGCTAATAGAGATTGTTCTAATCAAAAAATACATTATTATATAAGATATTAAAAATTATGCCTTCATTTGATGTAATAAGTAAAATTAATTATCCAGAATTTGATAATGCTCTTGCTAATTGTTTAAGAGAAATTAGTAACCGATATGATTTTAAAGGACTTAAAATTTCAATTGAAAGAAAAGATAAGATAATCACCACACTAGCACCAGATGAATTAAAATTAAAACAAGTAAATGAATTGCTACAAATTCATCTTATAAGAAGAAAAGTAGATCCAAGAGTAATAGCTATTAAAAATTCAGAAAGTGCCGCAGGTACAACTGTCAGGCAAGTCAGTGAATTAGAAGAAGGTATTAGCCAAGAAAATGCTAAAAAAATTATTGCTGATATAAAAAAACTAAAACTTAAAATTCAGATTAAAATTCAAGGAGAAGAATTAAGAGCTGAAGGAAAAAAAAGAGATGACCTTCAGGAGGCTATGTCTGCAATAAATGCTATTGATATTGGTCTTCCAATAGAATTTGTAAACTTTAGAGATTAATCTAACTTTGATGAACAAAGAAAATGCAAGTAAACTCTGGAAAATTATTATAGTGAGATGATAAAAAATTGGATAAGATTACCCAACACTTAAAAAAAAAATCCTACATAGTAAAGAATGCCATTAAAAATTTAATGTATGTCAAAACTATCAACAATAAATTATAAACCAGAAATAGATTGTTTAAGGGCTATTGCGGTTCTTTTAGTAATTTTTTTTCATTTTGAATTATTCAATATTAATGGAGGTTTTGTTGGTGTTGACGTTTTTTTTGTAATTAGTGGATATCTTATAACAAATCTTGTTATTAAGGATATTGTTAATAATAAATTTTCACTTATTGAATTTTACACAAGAAGAATAAGAAGAATTATTCCCGCATTATATTCAACTATATTTATTGTTATAATATTGGGCTATTTCATATTAAGTCCAGATCATTTTAATCGAATTGGTAAGTCAGGTATTTCTGCTGCAACTGCTTATTCAAATATTTTTTTTTGGTATGAGGCTGGTTATTTTGATTATGATAAATATTTTAAACCATTATTACATACATGGAGTCTATCCGTAGAGTTGCAATTTTATCTTATTTGGCCAATTATAATATTCATAATTTATAAAATTTTTAAAAAAAAAATAATAATATTTATTTTATTAATTTTTTTATTAAGTTTATTTTTATCTACAATATACTCTGAAAGAACAGCAGGTTATTTTTATTTTACTTTATTTCGTTTATTTGAATTTGCAATGGGCTCGATGGTTTTTTTAATTCAAGATAAGATTAAGATTAAATCTAATGATCTATTTTTTTTTATAGGAATATTAATAATAATAATGGCATCATTTGGTTTTTCAGAAAAAAGTATTTTTCCTGGAAGTAATGCTTTGGTTCCTAGCATTGGAAGTGCCCTGATATTAATTACTGCTGGAAAATTAATTTTTTTTAAAAGAATATTTATAAATGATTTTTCAATATTTTTGGGTAAAATTAGTTATTCATTATATTTAGTTCATTGGCCTTTAATTATTTTATATAGGTATATAAAACTTGAACCATTACATAATGTTGAAAAATTTTTATTAATTTTTGCTACTATAATTATCTCCTTTTTTTCATATAAATTCATTGAACTACCTT
>CAJQRT010000037.1 GCA_905612335.1 uncultured Candidatus Pelagibacter sp. | reverse complement strand
ATCTAATAGTCTTATTATTTTTAAGGTTAATAATTCTAAGTTCGGATTGTAAACCAAGTATAAAAATATCTTTTTTAATATGAGCAAGAAACCCGATTTCTTTATCTACTTTAATAATTCTTTTTTTATTAATTTTAATATTTAAAATTAGAATTTTTTTCTTCTTAATATCAACAAAGTAAATTGAATTATGTGATGGCACCCATAGGGTACCTTCACCTAATATTGTTTTTGAATTCCATATAACTTTTGGCTCTGAAGTTATGATATTCAAATTATTCAGCTATAACTTTTGAGTTTTGTTCTCCTAAATTATCAATCGATAATCTAATTGTGTCACCTGCTTTTAAAAATACTTGAGGTTTCTTTCCCATACCCACTCCTGGAGGTGTTCCAGTTGTAATAATATCACCCGCTTGTAAAGTCATAAACTTACTTAAATATGAAACTATAAAAAACACATTAAATATCATCTTATCTGTGTTCCCAGTTTGCATTCTTTGTCCATTAACATCCAAGCTTAAATTAAGACTGTTAATGTCAGAGATTTCATTCTTAGTGACCAAATAAGGTCCAATCGGTCCATAGGTGTCATGTGATTTTCCTTTAACCCACTGACCCATCTTTTTAAGTTGCCACTCTCTTTCACTCACATCGTTTACTAAACAATATCCAAGAATGTGACTTTCAGCTTCTTTTTCGCTAATATTTTTAGTGTCTTTTCCAATAATTATTCCCAATTCGACTTCCCAATCAAGTTCTTTTGAATCTTTTGAAATTTCAATATCATCATTTGGGCCATTGATTGAGCTTGTCGCTTTCATAAATACTATGGGTTCTGATGGTTCATCCATACCAGACTCTGCTGCATGATCAGAATAATTTAAACCAATTGCTACAAACTTTCCTGGTTTATTAACACATGCACCTATTCTCTCAGAATTTGAAATTTCTGGTAAAGCTTCTAGATCTATACCCTCCAATTTTGTAACTGTTTCAAAATTCACAGTATCAGAATTTAAATCAGTAATATGAGAGCTTAAATCTCTAATTTTTCCATTTTTATCTAATGCTGCTGGTTTTTCTTTTCCTTTAATACCTACTCTTAATAATTTCATAGTTATCCTTTTTTTAATTTATTAAATTGAAATTCCACCATCAACAGAAATTGTTGTTCCTGTAGTAAATGTTGCATCGTCTCCAGCTAAATAGACTGCCACAGCCGCTATTTCTTCTGCTGTTCCCAACCTCCCCATTGGTTGTCTTGCTATAAAATCTTTCTTAGCTTGTACCGGGTCTGGACTTTGATTAACCCTATCTTGCCAAGAAGGTGAAAATACTGTTCCAGGTGCAATAGAATTACATCTAATATTTTGTTTTACAAAATCTGCAGCTATTGATTTTGTTAAGCCAATTACCGCTCCTTTTGTGGTTCCATAAACAAATCTATTTGGAAATCCTTTGAGGCTTGAGGCACATGATGAAACATTAATTATACTTCCATTATTCTGTTTGACCATTAATGGTAAAATTGCTTTACACATTTGATACATAGATTTAACATTCACATCAAAAGAAAAATCCCAATCTTTTTCTTCACAATCTAGAATAGTTCCATGGTGAACAAAGCCCACTGCGTTGAACAAAACATCAACTCTATCTACACTTTTCATAAATTCCAAAATAGCATTATTGTCAGTTGAGTCTAGGGTGTGAATTTTAATTTTAGGATATTCTTTATTTAATTCAGTTAAAGTTTTATCATTTAAATCTGTTGCAGTTACATTTGCACCTTCATTATGAAATGCTATAGCAGTTGCTTTACCAATTCCTTGGCCTGCGGCTGTTACAATAATATTTTTACCTTCTAATCTATTGCTCATATCTTTCCTTTTTTAATGTGAATGCCTAGGCATTCCTTTTGTGTTTGTTATGTCTAAATATAAAGATTCAGTCTCTAAACAAGCCCCAGTTTCTAATTGACCTACCATTTTTCTAGAAATTTCCTGCCATGGTGTTTGATTTTTTAATATTGGGATCTTTGTGTTTTTTTTTCTCTCTGCAATCTCAGTATCTGATACTAATAAGTCAATTCTTCTATTGTTGAGATCAATCTTAATTTTGTCTCCTGTTTGAACTATCAATAAATCCCCACCAATAGCCGATTCTGGTGAAACATTCAGTATAGATGGGCTTTCTGAAGTACCACTTTGTCTGCCATCTCCTAATGTTGGAAGAGTATTAATGCCCTTTTTCAACAATCTATCTGGTGGTTGCATATTCACTACTTCTGCAGAACCAGGATAACCAACTGGTCCACACCCTCTTATCATCAGAATTGAATTTTCATCTATATTCAATTTTTCATCATTTATCCTTGTATGATAATCTTCTGGGCCTTCAAATATTACTGCATTGGCTTCAAATACATTTTTATTTTTTGGATCTGATAAATATCTTTTTCTAAACTCTTCACTTATTACTGATGTTTTCATAACAGCAGAATTAAAAAAATTACTTCTCATAACAATGTAACCTGCATTTTCTACCAATGGATTTGCAAATGATTTTATAACATCAGTGTCTACTTCTATTTTAATTTTTAAATTTTCTTCAACAGTTTTTCCAGAAACAGTAAGCACATTTTTGTGTAATTTATCATTTTTTAACAACTCTTGCATGATAGCAGGTACACCACCCGCTCTATGAAATCTTTCCATCAAATGTTCTCCAGCTGGCTGACAATTCACAAGTAATGGAATGTCATGTCCTAGTGTTTGCCAATTTTCTATATCTAATTCTAAACCCATATGTCTTGCTATTGCTGTAAGATGTGGAGGACAGTTACTTGATGCACCAATAGCACTTGCAACTAAGATTGCATTTTCAAATGCTTCTTTAGTCATTATTTTTGATGGTGTTAAATCTTCATGAACCATATCAACAATTCTTTTTCCCGTTTCAAATGAGATTTGTGATCTTTCTCTATATGGTGCAGGTATAACGGCACATCCAGTTAAAGACATTCCCAATGCTTCTGCGATAGAGTTCATAGATGAAGCTGTGCCCATTGTATTACAATGACCTATACTTGGTGCTGATGCTGCAACCATATCCATAAATTCATCATAAGTAATTTCACCTTTTGCATGCAGCTTTCTAGCTTCCCAAACTACAGTTCCTGAGCCAACTTTTTTTCCTTTATAATTTCCATCAAGCATTGGACCACCTGACAAAACTATAGCTGGTATATTTACAGTTGCCGCAGCCATTAATGCTGCTGGTGTAGTCTTATCACAACCAGTTGTTAAAATTACACCATCAATTGGGTAACCAAATAAAACTTCAACTAAAGATAAATAAGATAAATTTCTATCTAAACCAGCTGTAGGTCTCTTGCCAGTTTCTTGAATCGGATGAGTTGGAAATTCTATTGGAATACCTCCTGCTTGTCTAATCCCATCTTTAATTCTACTGCTAAGTTCTAAAAAATGTCTATTGCATGGTGATAGATCGCTACCTGATTGTGCAATTCCAATTATAGGTTTTCCAGATTGCAATTCCTGTCTTGTCATCCCGTAATTTAAATATCTCTCCAGATATAAAGCTGTAAGAGCTGGATCATTTGGATTATCAAACCACTGTTTACTTCTTAATTCTTTTTTTTTCATTTTTATGAATTGGTTATAACCAACCTTTATCAACTATATAATCTTGATTTGTGCAACCAGATGAGGCATCAGAACCAAAAAATAGAACAGTTTTAGCTATATCTGAGGGCATTAATTTATGTTTTAAACACTGCTTTTTCATCATATCCGCTTCAGATTCTGGAGTTAACCACTTCGCAACTTGTCTTTCTGTCATTACCCACCCAGGTACAACGGAATTTACTCTTATATTGAACTCACCAAGGTCTCTTGCAAAAGATCTGGTTAAACCAACAACACCAGATTTTGCAGCAGTATAAGCTGCCATGCCTCCTTGGCCTATCATCCAAGAAACAGAGCCTATATTTATAATAGATCCACCTTTACTTTTAATCATAGCTTTCTTAACAGACTGAACTGTAAAAAAATAATGTCTAAGATTGATATTCATTCTTTCGTTCCAAAATTCTTCAGTTACATCGTCAATTGAATGTCTTTCATCATTAGCAGCATTATTAACTAAAATATTAATTGGACCATGATCAGTAATAACTTTTGCAATAGTGTTTTGTAAATCTTTAATATTTAACAAATCACATTTTATAAAAGTTGGAATCAAAAAATCTTTATTTTTACACTCTAATATTAATTTATTTGATGCCTCCTCATTAATATCAATAAAAAAAACTTCGGCTCTTTGCTCACAAAAATGTTCTACAATAGAAGCTCCAATACCTGAACCACCACCAGTAATGAAAACTCTTTTATCTTTTAAATCTTTATAAATTGCTGACATTTTATATTCTATTTTTCGTATGCTTATCAAATAAAGAAATTTGAGACATATCAATATTTAATTTTAAATCTTTATTGATATTAATATCTAATGTAGATGCAAATTTACCAAGTACTTGTTGACCAAAATAATCAAATGTCACAATTTGTTCATGACCTGTATATTCCAATAATTCTGATTTCAAATTAATCTCAAAACAATCAGGGTTAATTTTTTTAAAATAAATATGCTCTGGTCTAATTCCTAAATAAGTTGATATTTCAGTACCATCAAATTTATCTTTAAATGAGTAGTTCCTAACTGGTATTTTAACATTATCATTTGAATTGCTTGGCATAAAAATAATATCCTCATTATCTTTGATCAATTTACCTTCAATTAAATTCATTGATGGAGATCCGATAAAATCTGCAACAAAAATACTTTCTGGCTTATTATAAATATTTTTAGGAGTATCACATTGTTGAATTAATCCATGATCCATAATTGCTATATTAGTACCTAAGCTCATTGCCTCTGTTTGGTCATGAGTAACATAAACTATAGTTGTACCAAGTTTTTGATGTAGTTTTTTAATTTCTCTTCTCATTTCAACTCTTAATTTTGCATCAAGATTTGATAACGGCTCATCAAATAAAAAAATTTTAGGATCTCTTACTAATGCTCTACCCATTGCAACACGTTGACGTTGACCACCAGATAATTGAGATGGTTTTCTGTCTAATAGTTGTGTTATTTGTAATAAGTTAGAAACATCATCTAGTGCTTTTGCTATTTTTTCTTTTGGAGTTTTTCTTTGCTCTAAACCAAATGTTACGTTCTTTCTAACAGTCATTGCTGGATAAAGAGCATAAGACTGGAACACCAAAGCTATATCTCTATCACTTGGTTCCATATTATTCACAATATGGTCGTCTATTAAAATATCACCGCTATTAGATGTTTCTAGACCAGCTATAGTATTCAACAATGTAGACTTTCCACAACCCGATGGTCCTAAAAGCACAAGAAATTCACCATGTTTAATATCTAGGTTAATTCCTTTTAATACCTCTGTTTTTCCAAAATTTTTATTTATGTTATTAATCTTTAAAGTAGCCATATTATCCTTTCACTGATCCAGCTGTTAGTCCTTTGATAAAATAATTTCCAGCAAGAATATAAACTATTAATGTGGGAATTCCTGTAATGATTGCTGCTGCCATATCAACATTATATCTTTTGACAGCCGTACCTGTTAAAACTAAATTATTAAGAGCAACTTGAATTGGTGCAGATTCACCAAATGAAAAAGTAGCTCCAAATAAAAAATCATTCCATACTTGCGTAAATTGCCAAATAACAGTTACTACTATTATTGGTATAGAAATTGGTAAAATTATTTTAAAAAATATTTTAAAAAAACCAGCACCATCTATTCTTGCTGCTCTTACCATTTCATCTGAAATTGATACATAGTAATTTCTACAAAATAAAGTTGTAAAACAAATTCCATAAACAACATGAACTAATATTAGTCCATTTATCGAATTTGAAATTCCAAGGACACCTAATGTTCTAGCCATTGGTAATAAAATTGCCTGGTATGGAATAAATGTACCAAATAAAAATAATAGAAAGACATATGAATCTCCTTTAAATCTCCATTTGGTTAAGGCATAACCGTTAATAGCACCTAGTAAAGTTGATATAACAACAGCAGGGACTACTAGTTTTATTGAGTTCCAAAAATAAGGTTTAAGAAAAACATCACCACCTTTATAGCCTGTTCCATCCCAGGCTTGTTTCCAGGCATCAAATTTTAACGAACTAGGTAATGAAAATAAATTTCCCTGTCTAATCTCAGGCATTGTTTTAAATGAAGTTACAATCATAACATAAAGGGGTGTTAAATAATAAATAACAAAAACTGCTAATATAAAATATAAAATCCATCTATAGATTGTATTTTTTCTTCTAGAATTCGCTTCTAATTTGTTTAGTTTCAGTTTTTCTTTATCTTGCATCTTCCCTCTTCAGTTCTGAATATAAATATGGCACAACAATTGCTGATACTGTTAAAAACATCATGATGGCACTCGCAGATGCTAAACCAACTTCACTTCTATGAAATGCCATAGTCGTCATAAAAACTGCTGGCATATCTGAGGAAATTCCTGGTCCACCTGAAGTTAGCGCTATAATCAAATCATAACTCTTAATTGATAAGTGAACTAAGATTACTATTGCACTCATAAAAACTGGCCGCATCATTGGAAGAATAATTTTACTGTAAATTGAAAATATTCCAGCACCATCAATTTTTGCAGCTTTAATAATTTCATCATCAACCGATCTTAGACCTGCTAGGAAAATTGCCATTATAAATCCAGATGATTGCCACACACCGGCTATTACTATTGTATATATTGACATTTCTGGTGTTACTAGCCAGTCAAATTTAAAGGTCTCAAAACCCATATCATGGGCAAATTTTTCAATACCTAGTGTTGGGTTTAGAACCCATTTCCAGGCTGTCCCAGTTACAATAAATGATAAAGCCATTGGGTATAAATAAATTGTTCTTAAAAAACCTTCCGCTCTAATCTTTTGATCCAATAAAATTGAAAGAAGAATTCCAATGGCAATGCATAAAATGATAAATAATACTGTGAATATAAGTAAATTTTCTACTGCTACATGCCATCTTGGCATTTTCCACAGTCTGATATACTGATCTATTCCCCAAAGTTCATATCTTGGCAACATCTTGGATTTTGTAAAAGAGATGTATATCGTCCAAAAAATGAAACCATAGACAAACCATGACAAAATTCCTAGTGATGGAGTTAAAACTAACTTAGGTAAATTTTTTTTTAGCCAGAACATATTTTATAATTAAACCTGCGCTATCATTTTCATGACAGCGCAAATCTTAACGTACTTTTTTTATTATAGTGAAGCCTTAACTGCTGCTGCTAATTTTTTTGCAGCGTCAGACGAAGACATTTTTGAATTGAAATGCTCAGTAACTACATCTTGAATTGCACCTTTTTGTGCAAGTTTTAATGCCATACCGTGAGCAAAACTTGGTAGTAATCCACCTTTAGAAGCAGCAGTTTTTAAGTCTGCATTTGATTTTTTAGCACACATATCAAACTCATCCATAGAAACGTCTAATCTTGCAGGTATCGAACCTTTGTAGATGTTAAAAACTTTTTGGAAGTTTTTTCCCATCATTAAGCTAGCAAGTAGTTTTTGACCTTCAACTTTTTCTTTACCTTTTACTTTGAAGAAAATAAATGAATCTACATTGTAAAGATATCCATTATCAGATGGAGTTGGTGCACAGATATAATCTTTCCCTGGCGCCTGGTTGTTAGCAGAAAACTCACCTTTTGCCCAGTCACCCATGATTTGAAAAGCGGCTTTGCCTTCCATAACCATACCAGTAGCTATGTTCCAGTCTCTTCCTGGAGAACCAGCATCTGTGTAACCTTTAAGTTTTCTCATTTGGTCAAATACTTTAGACATAGTTGCTCCACCTAAAGTAGCAGGATCTAATTCTACAAAAGCTTTTCTGTAAAAATCATTTCCACCAATACCAAGAGCTACAGCTTCGAATACTGTTGCATCTTGCCAAGGCTGACTACCATGAGCTAAAGGAATAATTCCTTTTGCTTGAAGCTTATCTGCTGCAGCATTAAACTCTGCCCAAGTAGAAGGCATTTTAATACCATTTTCATCTAAAACTTTTTTATTAGCCCAAATCCAGTCAATTCTGTGAATGTTCACAGGTGCAGCACAATATGCTTTACCATCATCACATTTCATATGACTTGCAACTTGTTCACTTAAAAGATTATCCCAGCCTTCTTTTTGTGCAACAGCATCAATGTTGTAAGGTCCAACTACACCTTCTTCATCATACTCTTGAATTGTAGGACCTTTAATTTGCGCAGCTGCTGGTGCATCGTTAGCAACTATTCTAGCTTTTAGTGTTTGCATTGCTGCATCTCCACCACCACCAGAAACAGGCATGTCTAACCATATTCCACCTTGTGCTGCAAAATCATCTTGTAGTACTTTTAAAGCTTTTGCTTCACCACCACCTGTCCACCAGTGCAATACCTCAGCTTTAGGTGCTGCAAATGAAACACTTGGAGTAAGAGCTAGTGCTATTAAAGCAACTATTAGTTTTTTCATTTTCATTTTATTCCCTCTGTTTTGTTAATAAGAAAATTAATTGGATTAATTAATTTAAAAAAGAGAGCATAAGAGAAATGAAAATAAACCTAAACAAAAAAATGATCCTCTCAACCTAAGATTGATTTTAATTTATAAGAAAAAATCTTTTATATTATTTACACAATTAGATATTAGGATGGGTTTTCTTCACTTTTTAAGTGTCTAGTAAGGTTAATAACTGGATTTTCTGCCTAATCTTGCTGCGCCCCTAACACCGCTAGCATCACCGAACTTAGGTTTTAAAAATACACCTTCGTATTCTTTTCCTATAACATACTTTTTAGTTAAGTTTTCTACTTCATCTAAAAAATCTATTTCATTAGTAACACCACCACCAAATATAAAAACATCTGGATCGAGAATGTTAACTATAACTGCTAAAGACATTGCAAGGTTAACTTTAAAGTCATCAATCATTTTTTCAGCATCTAACTCATGTCTTCTATATAATTCAAATATCTCACTAGATTTTAAATTTTTTCCATATTTTTTATTAAATCTTTTAGCCAAACCCAATCCTGAAACAAAACTTTCTACCTCTGACTCTCTTAAACTTGATGTATCAAGTTCTTCCTTTTTAGCTGCCATGTACGGTAATTGATTATGGCCCCATTCACCAGCAACTCCATTTGGGCCTGAAACAATTTGTTTATCTATTACTAATCCACCTCCCGCACCTGATCCTAAAATTATTCCATAAACAATTTTATAATGCTTACCTGCTCCATCAATCGCTTCTGATAATGCAAAGCAGTTCCCATCATTTTCACAAAAAACATTTCTACCTAAAGCTTTTCCTAAATCTTTTTGAAAGGATTTTTTTTCAATCCAGACACAATTAGGTGCATTTTTAACTAACCCTGTTTGTGGAGAATGAACACCTGGATGACAAACACCTATGGGAAATACTTGATTGTGCTTTTTTTCTAACTCTATAACTACATCTTTAATTATTTGAATTATTTTAAGATAATCTTTTGGACAGTCTCTTCTAGATCTATCAACTTCTTCACCATTGTCCTTTAAGATAACACTTTCTATTTTTGTTGCACCAACATCAAAACCAATTTGCATAACTAATAAGTTGCTCTACCACCACTTAAATCAAAAACAGCAGCTGTGGAAAAAGAATTTTCTTCAGCAGCTAACCAGGTAACTAATGAAGCTAATTCATCAACTTTAGCAAATCTATTTCTTGGAATTTTAGAGAGCATATAATTTATATGTTCCTCAGTCATTTGATCAAAAATTCTAGTTTTAGCTGCAGCTGGTGTAACAGCATTCACTGCAATATTTTTATCTGCCAATTCTTTTCCTAAAGATTTTGTAAGTCCAATAACTCCTGCTTTTGCTGTACTATACGCACTAGCATTAGGGTTTCCTTCTTTTCCAGCTATAGATGCAATATTTACTATTCTTCCATAATTATTTTTAATCATGTGAGGTGCTATTGCTTTACAGCAATAAAAAACTGAATTTAAATCTAAATTCATTACTTTTAACCATTCATCGTTTGGATAATTCCAAACTTGGGTATTTTTACCAGCCATACCAGCGTTGTTTACAAAGATATCTATATTTTTTTCTTTGGTACTCAGTTCAATATTTTTTGTTATGTCATCAAAATTAGTTACATCAACTATTTGAAAACTACATTTTTCCGATGACAGTTCCTTTAATGCTTCGTCAATAGCTTTTTGGTCAATATCCCAAATTATAACTTCAGCACCTGACTCAAGAAATCTTTTTGTAATAGCGTACCCAAAACCCTGTGCTCCACCAGTAACTATTGCTCTTCTGCCTTTTAGATTATAATCATTCATATGTTTGACCTTTTATTTTAACTTTTTTTTAATTTAATTATTTTCGTTTTTTTCTTAAATAATGGAAAAAGTAAAGCAATTATTGCTAAAGTAAAAAAAGTTAAAGCTATTGGTCTTGTTAGAAACATTAACCAATTACCATCAAATATTACTAAAGACTGTCTTAGTGTTCCCTCAACTAATTCTCCTAAAATCAACCCTATAATAACTGGGACTACAGAAAAACCATATCTTCTCATAAAAAAACCTACAACACCAAAGAATAACATTATCCAAACATCTGTAATAGATTGACTTAAAGAGTAGGTCCCACATACCGAAAGTGCAAAAATCATTGGCCATAAAATCTTGTTTGGCACTAAGGTAATTCTAGCAAAAAGTTTAGCTCCAAAAAAACCAAAAATAAAAAATAATATATTTGCAATCAACATTGATCCAAAAATTCCATACAAAAACTCTGGCTGTTCTCTAAATAACTCTGGACCTGGTCTCACTCCATGAATTATTAGACCAGTTAAAATTACTGCTGTAGTTGCGCTGCCAGGAATTCCCAATGCTAATGTTGGCACCATTGCCCCACCAGTTGCAGCATTATTTGCAGCTTCTGCTCCAGCAATTCCTTCTATAGATCCCTTTCCAAATTCTTCTGGGGTTTTTGACCAACGCTTAGCCTCTGAATATCCAATTAAAGAAGCAACTGTTCCACCTTCCGCAGGTAGCACACCAATAAATGAACCTATTCCTGAAGATCTAAGTATTGTTTTCCAAGTTAATTTATAATCTTTTAATGATGGTAATTTTACAGCTTTTAAAGCAACTCTTTTAAACACTTGATCTAACATAGTTGACTGGGTTAACATTTCACTAATTGCAAATAACCCAACTACTACGGGGATAAAGCCTATACCTTCTGATAATTCATTTATACCATACGTAAATCTATCTATTGAGGTCATAAAATCTTTTCCAACAGTTGAAATCAAAATACCAAATGCTGCTGCAATTAAATTCTTAACAGGACTACCCTCACCAATTGATGCAAGCATTGTTAAACCAAATATTGCTAGAGCAAAATATTCTGGTTGACCAAATTCATAAGCAAGCTTTGCTAGTAAGGGTGCAAAAAAGACCAGAATGATAACACTAAAAATTCCACCAATTGTACTAGAAACAGTTGCCATACCCAATGCCCTTCCAGCTTCTCCTCTTTGTGCTAATGGATATCCATCAAGACATGTGGCGGCGGCGGCGGGTGTTCCAGGTGTATTAATTAATATTGCTGTAATTGCACCACCATATGTTCCAGCACAATAAATTGCTGTCAAAAGTACGATTGCTGAAAGAGGATCAAGCGTCATTGTAAAAGGCAAAATTAATGCACCCCCAGTTGTGGGACCTAAGCCAGGCAACACTCCTAAAATTAATCCAAACAAAGTCCCAAAAAATAAAACTATTAATAGCTTAGAGCTAAATAGAGGAGCTAACATATAAGATAAATTTTCCATATTAATTATAATAAATATTAGTAATTATTCCTGGTGGAAATCTTAAGCCTAAAAATGTTTCAAAAAATATAAATACAATTATTGGAAATAATATACTTACAATCAAAAGATAAATTATTCTTTTTTCTCCCCAATAATAAGAAACTAAAGCTGAAAAGACTGCAATAGCTAAGAAAAAATCTAATGTTTTTGCAATGACTAAAAATAAAACAAAAGCCATTAACGTTATAAAAAATGACTTAGGTAATTTACTTTCTTTTTTCCAAGGTGTTTTAATTGATAAATAAAAAACAACTGATGTTAAAAAAATTATTAAGACTAATAATGCTTTAGGAAATGTGGCAGGCTGAATACCTCTGTTTAAAATTGGTGGAACTGCATCGAATGTAAATGTTGTTATTAATAAGATTAATGAAATTAATATTATTATAAAAGATACTTTAAAAGAGCTTCTTAAAAAAAAGGGCAAACTACTTTTGTTCGCCCTTTTTTTCTTAAGTACATTATTCATATTAAAAATGTACTATTTTTAATTACTTAAGGTAACCTAAAGCTTTTAACTGAGCAGTCATTTCTTTAAGCATTTCTTCCATTTGCTTACCCCACTCATCAGCACCAACTACACTAGTGTCATCAAGACCAATTTCAGTTAAGAAATTTTTGTAATAGTTATGTCCCATAGCTTTCATCATTCCAGCTTCAAGCTCTTTAACTCTTGCGGCAGGAGCGCCTTTTTTAGTTACAAATCCTCTAACAGTAGATAAAGAAACTGGTATTCCCAACTCTTTAGCTGTTGGAGAATCCCCAATTTTAGCCATTCTTTCATTTGCAAGAACTACAGAAACACACAGTGTTCCCTCGTTAATCTCAGTTAATGCTTCACCTAAATTTAAAACACCCACATCAATATCTCCTTTGATTAAGTTTGTTTTAATTGGTGCAACACCTTTGTATGCAACGATTGTAGGATCTTTTAATCCACCTTTTTTTGTAAAAGCAATTGCACTTACATCATCAATTCCACCTGTATGAGTTGTTCCATATTTAAGTGATTTTGATTTTTGAACACTAATAAATTTTTTAGCGTCTTTAATGTCAGCTTTACAGTTAACAACAAATAATTGAGGATCATCAGTTCCTCTAGCTAAAGGTTGCATATCACTTAATTTAACTTTTGTTTTACCTAGTGCCATGGAAACGGCATGTCCAGTAGTCCAAGTTAAAGTGTGTTGACCATCAGCAGGAAGTGACATCATGTAATCCATAGATACTGCTCCACCACCACCTTTTTTATTAACTAGCTGCATATCTTGTTTAAGAACTCTTCTTGCTCTTAAAAGCATCATTCTAGTAGTAACATCTGTACCACCGCCGAAACCAGCATGCGTAATTGCTTGAATAGCACCGTCTGCTTTTGCAGAAGTAGTTACTAAAGGTAATGCAATCACAAAAAATTCAGTTACTACAAAAGCAGCAACTAAAAAAGCTTTAAATGTTTTTTTCATTATTTCCCTCTCGTTTGTTGTTATATAATATCTATAATATAAATATTACTTAATAAAAAACTACCGTAAAAAATATTTAAGTACAATAAATAATGATAACAAATAAAAAAAAAATTGCTTTACTATTAGGTGATCCATCAGGTATAGGACCTGAATTGATCAGCAAACTATTATCAGAAGAAATTACGAATAAAGCAAATATTGTTGTTATAGGTGAAAAAAATATTCTTGAAGAAGGAAATAAAATTTCAAAAAAATCACATAATTTAAAAGTTGTAGAAAGTTTTGATCAAATTAATTTTGAAAGTGGAAATAAATTTTTCCTAGATATTTCTAATGGTAAAAATCATAACTATAAATTATCTGAATGCTCAAAAGAATCTGGTGAAAGTGTTTTAGACGCTTTAAATTTAGCATTAGACTTAGCAAAAGAAAATAAAATTGATGCAATTAACTTTGGTCCTTTTAATAAAACAAGTTTAAAACTAGGAGGCAACAAATTCTCTGATGAACTTCATTTAATGGCTGAAAAATTAGAGGTAAAAAATTTTTTTTGTGAATTTAATGTTGTGGATAATTTTTGGACTGCTCGAGTTACTTCCCATATACCTATTAGTGAAGTTCCTTCACATATTAAAAAAGAAAAAATTATTAAACCCATTAAATTAATTAATGAAGCGATGATACTTAATGGTGTTAAAAATCCTAGGGTTGCTGTTCAGGCTCTTAACCCCCATGCAGAATTTGGTACAGAGGAAAAAGATGAAATTATTCCAGCCATTGAGTTGGCTAAAAGTTTGGGTATTAATGCTGATGGTCCACTACCCTGTGATACGTCTTTTATTACTGCTTTTAAAAATAAAAAATTTGACTGTATTGTTGGCATGTATCATGACGCACTACAATCTGGCTTAAAAGCATTTGGCTTTGATAGAGGTGTTACTGTTCAAGGCGGCTTACCAGTTCCAATAACAACTCCAGCACATGGTACTGCCTTCGATATTGCTGGAAAAAATGAAGCTAATTTAGAACCTACTTTAAATTCTTTTAAAATTGCATTAACTATGGCTGAAAATAAACCTAATGACTAAAATTAAAAATATAAAAACTACCGTTTATCAATGGAAAGGTAAAACCGTTCCTCCTCAAAAAAATTTTTGCACCAATGCTTCTGATGTTCTTTATGAAAAATCAGATGCAATGGGTTCTTTTAGGTTTCATGAGTGGTTAGTATGTGAGATTGAAACTGACGATGGTATTATAGGAATTGGCAACGCAGCCTTAGCCCCTCAAGTTACAAAAAAGACTATTGATGTGTATTTAAAGCCACTGGTTATTGGTGAAGATCCTTTTGACTATGCTTACATTTGGGAAAAAATGTATAGAAGAACTTTGGCTTGGGGAAGAAAAGGTGTCGGTATGACTGCAATTTCTGCAATTGATATTGCTATTTGGGACATTATTGGAAAAATAACTAAAAAACCTGTCTTCAAGTTATTAGGGGGAAGAACAAAAGAAAAAATTCCTGTTTATGCATCTAAACTTTATAGCCAACCACTAAAGGAGCTTCAAAAGGAAGCTGAACTTTATAAAAGCCAGGGTTTCAATATGTATAAAATGAGATTTGGCTGGGGCCCTCAAGATGGTCCCGAAGGCATGAAAAATAATATTCAATTAGTTGAAGCTGTGAGGGAGGTTATAGGTGAAGATGCAGATCTGATGCTTGAATGCTATATGGGTTGGAATTTAGATTACACAAAAAGAATGATGCCTAGATTAATGAAATTTAATCCTAGATGGTTAGAAGAGCCTGTAATAGCTGATGATATTCATGGATATGCAGAACTTAATAATATGAACATGATACCTATTTCCGGTGGCGAGCATGAGTTTAGCTTATTTGGTTTTAAACAATTACTAGATTTAAAAGCAATAAGTTACATTCAATATGACACTAATAGAGTTGGTGGTATAACTGCTGCTCAAAAGATTAATGCTTTAGCTGAGGCATATCAGGTTCCTGTTATTCCACATGCAGGACAGATGCATAACTATCATTTGACAATGGCAAATGTAAATTGTCCAATTTCAGAATACTTTCCAGTGCATGATGTGGAAATTGGTAATGAGTTATTTTATTATATTTTTGAAGGAGACCCCACTCCTGTAAATGGTTTTATAGATTTAAAAGATGACTTACCTGGGTTGGGTCTGACACTTACTGATAAATATAAATCAGACTTTACAATTATAGAATAATTAACCCTTAATACCCATGTGCGTATACTTGACGTTAAGGTAATCTTTAATAGCCATTGATCCACCTTCTCTACCGTATCCACTTTGTTTAATTCCCCCAAATGGAGCTTCAGCAATTGCAACTGCTCCAGTATTAACTGCTACAGATCCTGTCTCTAACTGTTCGGATGCTAAATGAGCTGTTTCCATTGAATTAGTACAAACATAACTACATAAGCCAAGGTCATGATCATTGGCTCTTTCAATAACTTCATCAAATGATTTAAATGATAACATCGGAACTAATGGTCCAAATGGTTCTTGTTTCATGATTGTAAAGTCATCTTTTACATCATCAAAAACTGTTGGCTCATAATAAAAACCTTTATTGAAGCCTGCTGGTCTTTTACCACCCAGTAAAACTTTAGCTCCTTCTTGTTTAGTTTGTTCAACTAACTCTTCAATTTCTTCTAATCGTTTTTGAGTTGTTAAAGGACCTAATTGAGTATCTGGATCCATTCCATTTCCAATTTTTAACTTTTTAGTTTTTTCTATAAATAAATTTGTGAATTCTTCTTTTTTTGACTCGTGAATATAGAACCTATTAGGAGAGATACAAACTTGACCATTATTTCTAAATTTTGCAGCAATAGCCATATCGGCTGCTTTTTTAATATCAGCATCATCAAAAACTATAAAAGGAGAATGTCCACTTAATTCCATTGTTACTCTTTGAACTTTATCTGCAGCTTGTTTTAAAATTAATTTCCCAACTCTTACAGATCCAGTGATTGAAATCTTTTTAATTATATCTGATTGAATTAATTGAGATGCAATACTTGGTGGATCGCCTGATAAAAGATTGACTGCTCCAGGAGGAACACCACATTCTCTACAAATATCAACTAATTCCATTACCACACCTGGTGTAATGGTATCTGGTTTAATAATTACCGAACAACCAGCCGCTAGTGCAGTTGATATCTTTCTAGCCGCTAAAATAAGTGGAAAATTCCAAGGGGATAATGCAGCAACAACTCCAACTGGCTGGTAATAAACATGAACTCTTGTGTCTTCAAATCTACTTTCTATAGTTTGACCAAAAATTCTTTTTGTTTCTTCAGCGTTCCATTCAAAAATATCAGCCGCACCATTTGTTTCACCAATACCTTCTACTAAGGGCTTTCCATTTTCTAAAGTCATCCATTTAGCTAGTACATCTTTTTTTTCTCTTATTTTATCTGCTATACGTCTCAAAATATAAGATCTATCCCATGGTGTTATTTTTTTCCAAACCTTTAATCCTTTTTCAGCAGACTTTAGTGCTCTATCAACATCAGCAGGTGTGGCTTTTGATGCATGACCTAAAACTTCTTCTGTTGCAGGATTAATAACTTCATAAGTTTCCTTATTAGAAGAGGGCGACCAATTACCATCAATGAATTGTCCAAATTTTTCGTACATAATTTGCTAAACCTTAAGTTGATTTTAAAAAAATATTTTGTCCCAAATTTTTAACAAATATGTTTTAATGTTTCAAATTAATAAAGGAGTTAACAATGTCTAAATTTATAGTTATGGGATGTTATACGGCTAAAGGTCTTGGTGGGTTTGTAAATAATCCAGACACTGACAGAAAAGTTGCAACAATGGCTCTTTGTGAAGCAGCTGGAGCAAAACTCACTGGATATGCTGGTCTTAGAGGAAAGTATGATTTTATGGTGGAAGTAGAAGGTACTTTTGAACAGGCTTCTGCATCTGGGATGGTAGCGGTATCTAGTGGAGCTGTTACAGATTTTACAATTCATGAAGTAATTAATCTGAATGCAGTTGCAAAAATTGCAAACAAAATGGCTTCTGGATACAAAGAGCCAGGAAAATAAAAAAATTTAACTTCCAGTTTGAAAGAATTGGGAGTTAATTAATTTCAAATAAAGTTGGAAACATTTTACCAGATAAATCATCACCATTTTTATAACCATTATCTTCCATGATGGCTCTTTCTTCTCTGGCCCAACCTCCTCTATAAATAATTTTAGAATTTTCTTTTGCCATTCTTAATGTGTATCTATGAACATCTTTTTTAGGTGTAACAGTATTCAATCCTCCATGCAGCGTTCTAATATCAAAATAAATGCAGTCACCAACCTCTAGATCCCATTGTAGAAATTCATAATCATCTTTGTTTTTTAATATATTTGGAGTTAATTCGTATTTTTTTCCATTAACAATTCCAGCTTCACCATCAACTTGGTGGCCATCATTAAATCTAGTTCTTAAAAATAATCTATTCCATAAATGAGATCCTTTAACCCAAGCAATACCATCTTCTTTTTTAACAGGCTCAAGTGGTATCCATAATACACACATCGATCCCTCAAAATCAAAGTACGATATATCATGATGGAAAGGTGGTGATGACTTAGAGCCCATTTCTCTAAAAAACCAGTTATCCATTACTAAATTAATTTTTTTTGCCTCTAAAAGTTCAGCTGCAATTTTAGATGTTGGTGAATTAAAAACAAAATCCTTAAACTCTTCATGTAAGTCCCAAGTCCAAAAATCTTCATAATATCCAGGTAATTTTTTATCTTTGGTGTGATTTACAAATCTTGGGCTGGGGCTATCTTTGGCTTTTTTTATTCCTTTTTTTAACTTTTCAATCCATGCGTTATCAAATTTACCTTTAATTAGAACAGCACCATCTTTTTTAAATTGTTCTACCTCTGTATTGTTGATAATTTTACTCATTCATTTAAATATAATATAATATAATAACAATTAGATGAAAGCACTTACTGATACTTTTGGGAGAAAATTCCCATACATAAGAATGTCTATAACGGATGTTTGTAATTATAGATGTACTTACTGTTTGCCCCAAGGATACAAAAAAAATCCTGGAGATATGAGAAGTTTTATGTCTGGTGAAGAAATATCAAGACTGGCAAAAGCTTTATCTGAACTAGGTGTTTGTAAAATAAGACTAACTGGTGGAGAGCCAACAGTTAGAAAAGACTTTTTTGATATTCTTAAGGACATGAAGCAGAATTCAAATATTCCTAAAGTAACAATGACCACTAATGGCTATCAATTAGATAAGATTGCAGAACAATTATATGAAACTGGTTTAGACGGAATTAACATCAGTATAGATAGTTTAAACAGAGAAACGTTTAAAAAATTAACAGGACATGACAGGCTTCTTGAAATTTTAGAGGGTATAAAGATTTTACAAAAATTAAACTTCAAAAGTATAAAAGTTAATGCTGTTTTGCTTAAGGGTGTCAATGATACTTATGAGGATTTTAAACTATTTGGAAATTTTATAAGGGAAAATAAGATTGATTTCAGATTTATAGAATTAATGCAAACTGGTGATAATTTAGATTATTTTAAAAAAAACCATGTTTCTTCAAATGTATTTAAAGATTATTTAGAGAAAAATAATTGGATTTATCAAACACATGGAAAAGATGCGGGTCCTGCATTAAACTTTATACATCCCCAGTATAAGGGTAAATTTGGAATTATTGCCCCCTACTCTAAAGATTTTTGTAAAACTTGTAATAGATTAAGAATTACCTCCAGAGGTGATTTAAGATTATGTTTGTTTGGAAACACGGGAATTAGTATCCGGCACTTATTGCAAAATGATAATCAAAAAGAAGAGCTTGTAGATCTTATAATAAAACAATTACATCTTAAGAAAGAGTCTCATTATTTAGAGCTTGGGGATACTGGTATTACCCCAAACCTATCAAGCACTGGTGGATAAATGAAAAATTTAAAAGTAATAAATAAAAAAAAATTAAAAGATTGGGCTGAAGAGATTTTTAAAAAAAATTCTTTTAATATGATTGATGTTTCTTCGAAAGTAGAAACTTTTCGAAGAGCTTTAGCATCAGGGAAAATTTATGTTGGCGAAGAAGTTTTTAATTTAATCAAAAATAAAGAAATGCCTAAAGGTGACCCTATTACGCTAGCTGAAGTATCTGCTGTCCTAGGTGTCAAAAAAACAAGTGAATTAATACCTTTGTGTCACCCTCTTCCAATAGATCATACTGCAACTAAAATTGTTATGCATGAAGAAGATAGCTCTTTAGAGGTATTTTGTGTCGTGTCTGCAGTTGCTAAAACAGGTGTTGAAATGGAAGCTATAATGGGAGTTAATGCTGCATTAATTACAATTTATGATTTGAGTAAAATTGTAAATCCACATCTTAGAATTGATAATGTTAGATTATTAATTAAAGAAGGTGGAAAAAGTGGACTATGGACTAACCCTGATGGTCTTCCAGAATTTTTAAATAATATCTTTTAATCATGAAAATAAAACTTGAGCTTTTTGGTGCAAGTAGAGAATTCAGCAATAAAGATCATTTAGAATTTGAAATTAAAGAAAAGATTGAAATTAAAGATTTTAGAAAAGAATTGATTAATTATTTAGATAAAAACTTTAAAGGGAATAAAAATTTTATACGAATTGTTGAAAGTTCTGCTTTTTGTTCAGAGAGTAACAATATTATTAATGATAATTACAAAATTACTAAAGATCAAAAAATAGGAATTATACCACCAATAGGGGGTGGGTAATGTTACATGCTAGAATAATTGACATAACAAATGATAAAATTTCAATAGCTAGCGCTGAAAAATTTATTTCCTCCTCTAAATTTGGAGCTTCCATTTTTTTTACAGGAACAGTGAGAGATGTTAATGAAAATAAAAAAGTAACTGGTATCACTTATGATGTTCATGACGAGATGGTTATAAAAAGTTTTGAAGAGATATATCAAGAAGCTAGTGAAAAACTTAAAATAACAAATAAAGCAGTTTTTATAGAGCATACAAAAGGGTATCTAAGTTTAGGTGATATTAGCATTTTAATTGCTGTAGCTTGTAAACATAGAGATCAAGCATATGTCTTATCTAGATATATTATTGAAGAGATTAAAAAAAGATCTCCTATTTGGAAAAAAGAACACTACGAAGATCAAACAACTGAATGGTTAAAAGGCAAATCTATTATTAATGAAAAAATATAAATATTCTGAAATAACACCAGAAAAGGTTTACAACAAAAGACGAAAATTTATTAAATCAGTTGGTTTAGGTCTTGGATCACTAACACTAGGTTCAATGTCTTTATTAAATAACGCTCATTCTTTAGAAAATAATTCAAAATTGACCAGTTATAAAGATATCACTACATATAATAACTATTATGAGTTTGGAACTGGTAAAGGTGATCCTTATAAAAATTCTCAAGAATTTAAAATTAAACCATGGAATATTTCAATTGAAGGAGAGGTGGAAAGCCCTATTACCCTTTCTGCTGAAGAAATACTTTCGTTATACCCTTCTGAAGAAAGAGTTTACAGGCTAAGGTGTGTTGAAGGATGGTCAATGGTTATCCCTTGGATGGGTTTTTCATTAAGTAAATTACTTAATAAAGTTTCAATTAAAACTGAAGCAAAGTTTATCGAATTTGAAAGTGTTTATGATCCAGAACAAATGAAAGGCCAAAGATATCCCGTGTTGAATTGGCCTTATAGAGAGGGGTTAAGAATTGATGAAGCTATGCATCCTTTAACAACTATTGTTACTGGTCTTTATGGAAAAGCTTTACCAAATCAAAATGGTGCTCCTTTAAGAATTTTTGTTCCATGGAAATATGGATTTAAAAGTGCAAAAGCAATTGTGAAAATAAAATTGGTTAAAAAAATGC
This sequence comes from uncultured Candidatus Pelagibacter sp., assembly GCA_905612335.1. Next base: position 9,474 of record CAJQRT010000037.1, on the reverse strand, counting down.
CTACATCGTCTTGGATGAGATCGTCCCCAAGAGAATATGGGTTTTACTCAAATGTTAACCCAAATGTTTCACATCCTAGATGGTCACAAGCAACAGAACGTGTCATTGGTGAAGGTATTTTGTCCCCCAGAATTGAAACAGAAATGTTTAATGGGTATAATGATGAAGTTGCAAATTTATACTCAGGTATGGATTTAAAAAAAAACTTTTAAATACATAAAATTTTTTTTATAAAATATGCATAAATATATAAAAATACCAATTTTCTTTATATCTTTAATGCCTATATTAATTATTTTTTATCAAATTATCTTTAATCAGTTAGGCCCTGAGCCTGTAAAAGAAATTACACATGTAACTGGTAATTGGACACTTCGTTTTATTATAATAACTCTTGCAATGACTCCTTTGCAAAAATTTACTAAGTTAAATTTCTGGATTACCTATAGAAGAATGTTTGGCTTGTTTGTCTTTTTTTATGCATCAGCACACATGATGACTTATGTAGGAATAGATTACCGCTTTGATTGGTCTAGTATTAGTGATGATATTATTAAAAAAAAATTTATATTTGCTGGATTTTTAGCTTGGCTTTTATTAGTGCCACTTGCTCTTACTTCGTCTAAACGAATGATAAGATTGTTAAAAGATAAGTGGAAAAAACTACACAAACTTATTTATATAATTTCTTTATTAGGAATTACTCACTACTTGTGGTTAGTCAAAGTAGTTACAGTTGAGCCCTTAATTTATCTTATCATTATAGTAATTTTACTTACACTAAGAGCTAAAACAAAATTAAATTAATTAGATTTACTTTTTTCAGGCACACAGATTTCTGACCTTGTTAGAAACCTTCTTCCGGTACCATTGTCTAGAGAGAACATTCCACCCATTCCTTTAATACAATCAATGATTAAATCTGTATTTTTCCATGCTGTGTGTTGAGTTTCACTTATGTAAAAAGGAATACCACCAATTTTTCCAACTAATACATCGTCATCACTTATTAAGAATTCTTTCACTGGGTAACACATGGGAGCACTACCATCACAACATCCACCTGACTGATGAAAAAGTAGTTCTTTACCATGATCTTTTTTAAGATCTTCTATTAACTCTATTGCTAAGGGTGTTGCTGATACTTTCATAGTTATATGGCCTGTAGTTTAATACAGGCCATTATAATATATCTGTTAAAAGAAGCCTAATTTTTTCTCACTGTATGACACGTGTAAGTTTTTCACCTGTCTATAGTGATCAAGCATCATTTTATGAGTTTCTCTACCAATTCCGGATTGTTTGTAACCTCCAAAAGCAGCATGAGCTGGATAAGCATGGTAACAGTTAGTCCAAACTCTTCCCGCTTGGATTCCTCTTCCCATTCTATAAGCAATATTTCCATTTCTAGTCCAAACACCTGCTCCTAAACCATAAAGAGTGTCATTAGCAATTTCTAATGCATGAGCTTCATCTTTAAATTTAGTAACTGATACAACTGGACCAAAAATTTCTTCTTGGAATATTCTCATAGAGTTATCACCCTCAAAAATAGTAGGTTGGATATAATTACCTTTTTCCAAACCACTGTTTAAGCTAGCGACTTCACCTCCACATAGAACTTTAGCTCCCTCTTTCTTACCTAAATCTAAGTAAGATTTTATTTTTTCCATTTGCTCTAATGATACTTGAGCGCCGATCATGGTTTCCATTTTTAAAGGGTTATCTTGTACGATAGCTTTTGTTCTAGCCACTGCTCTTTCCATAAATTTATCATAGATAGATTCTTGAACTAGTACTCTACTAGGACAAGTACAAACTTCACCCTGATTAAGAGCAAACATTGTAAAACCTTCAAGACATTTATCAAAGAAGTCATCATCTTGATCCATGACATCTTCAAAGAAAACATTTGGAGATTTTCCACCTAATTCTAAAGTTATTGGAATTAAGTTTTGCGCTGCGTACTGCATAATCAAACGTCCAGTTGTAGTTTCACCTGTAAAAGCAATCTTTCTAATTCTTTTAGAAGATGCTAAAGGTTTCCCTGCTTCAAGACCAAAACCACTTACAACATTAAGAACTCCTGGAGGTAATATATCTCCAATTAATTCCATTAAAAGTAAGATGGATGCTGGAGTCTGCTCAGCTGGTTTCAATATAACACAATTTCCAGCAGCTAGCGCTGGCGCAAGCTTCCATGTAGCCATTAATAATGGAAAATTCCAAGGTATAATTTGAGCAACTACACCAAGTGGCTCAGGAATATGATAAGAATACTCACTATTACTTATCTCTGAAACAGAGCCTTCTTCTGCTCTAATAACTCCAGCAAAATATCTCCAATGATCAACAACTAACGGTAAATCAGCTGCCATACATTCTCTGATTGGCTTTCCGTTATCCAAACATTCAGCTGTAGCTAATAGTTCTAGATTTTTTTCAATAACGTCAGCTATCTTAAGTAGTAGATTTGATCTTTCAGTTATTGATGTAATTCCCCAAGTAGGAAAAGCAGCATGCGCAGAGTCTAATGCAGCCTCAACATCACTTGCATCCGATCTTGCTATAGAACATATTACTTCATTGTTAATTGGGCTTACGTTGTCAAAGTATTTACCAGACTTTGGTTCTACAAACTTTCCACCTATAAAATTTCCATATTTTTCTTTAAATGGAAATTTAACTTTTAAGTGAGACGTATCCAGCATTGCAGATCGTCCACTTTTTACTGTTTCTGTGCTCATTTTCTTCACCTCTCTATTATTTTTATTCTTAACCTTATTTTTTTTAATTGGCTTAAGTAACTTCTTTTTAGTCACACCCTTTTTCTTTTTAACTTTTTTAATAATTTTACTTTTTTTAGATGATCGCTTGAGCAAATTAATTTTAATTTTTTTTTTGGCTTTACGTTTAGACTTTTTGGCTGTTTTTTTCTTTTTTATAGCCATTACGTATCTAAACAAAATCTAATCTTAAGATCTATGGATTTTATTATTAAGTTTCTACTTAGAATTGAATATAACCTATATCTTGTGGTTAATTAAAATGTGTCTAATATTTTAAATATGAATGATGATAAAAAAAAAGAATTACAATCGGCAACATTTGAAAGACTTCTTAAACATTTAGATGAAAGAAAGGATGTTCAGAATATTGATATTATGAACCTTGCTGGTTTTTGCAGGAATTGTTTATCAAGATGGTACCAAGAAGAAGCAGAAAAAAGGAGTATCTCAATTACTGAACTTGAAGCTCGTGAACATGTTTATGGTATGCCCTATTCAGAATGGAAAGAAAAGTACCAAAAATGATTATTTTTCTTTAAGTCTTGGAAATAATTCCACAAAATTACACGGTTTATGATTTATATCTAATTGGTGTTTTAATATTCCATCCCAAGCATCAGTAACTCCTCCTGATGATCCTGGTAAAGCAAATACATATTTGCCATTAGCCAATACTGCGCAAGCTCTAGATTGAATGGCTGAAGTTCCAACAGTTTTTAAACTGAGTGTTCTGAACACTTCTCCAAAACCTGGGATATGCTTATCTGCAATTTCATTTACTGCTTCTGGTGTTATATCTCTACCTGTTAATCCAGTTCCACCAGTAGTTATAATTACATCAATATTTTCTTGATTTATCCAATCCTTTAAAATTTTTATAATTTCTTCTTTGGTATCCTTGCAAATTTTCCTATCAACCAATTTATGCTTAGCTTCTTCAATCTTATTTACCAAAATTGCTCCCGACTTATCATTATCAAAAGTTCTAGTGTCTGTAACAGTCAAAAGTGCTATATTTACAATCATAAATTTTAATTAATTATAATGTTTATCTTATCATTTTTATTTTTTCTAACAGCAATATTATACTCAAGTGTAGGTTTTGGGGGTGGATCAACATATCTTGCTCTTCTATTAATTTGGGATGTGCCCTATCAAGTTTTTCCTATTATAGCTCTTTGTTGTAATATTATTGTCGTATCTGGGAATTGTTTTAACTATATCAGGGTTGGTAATGTTAATATTAAACTTTTAACTCCTTATTTAATTTCTTCAATACCCTTTGCATTTATTGGAGGATCTCTTCAGTTAAACAAGGATTTTTTTGAAATCTTATTATTTATAGTTTTGACATTAGCAGGAATATCATTGCTTTTAAAATTTGAATCTTTTGATGATACGAAATCGATCAATAATACTATTCCTAAAATAATTTCGATCTTAATTGGTGGTTGTATTGGATTTATATCTGGTGTAGTTGGCATTGGAGGTGGAATTTTTTTAAGTCCAATACTTTTATTAATAAAAGCAGGTAAGGCTAGACATATAGCTACTGCAGCTTCTTTATTTATTTTAATAAATTCAATAGCTGGTCTTGGAGGTCAATATACAAAAGGTTTGATATTCAATGAGATTTTTAATTATTGGCCTCTTTTTTTATTAGTATTTGCTGGTGGCCAATTAGGAAATTTCTTAAATATAAAAATTTTTCCAACACGTATATTAGCTTTGCTGACAAGTGGGTTAGTAATTTTTGTTGCTGTTAGAATGGGTTTTAAATTAGTTATATAGTTTTTTTATTAAAAAGTGATTTACAAATAAGCTTATTAAGAATATATTATAGATAGCCGATTTGATCCATATTGCAGGCATTAGCTGCTAAAAAGGAATTCATTAAATAATTGGTAAAGGTAGTTGGACTATATTGTGCACCTGGCATAAAGCTAAAGCACTAAAAAAGTTAGGAGCAAAGATGGATATAAATTTTTTCAAAGAAACAAGAGTTCTAGATGGGGGAATGGGTCAGGAATTATTAGCGAGAGGTGTAGAGGCGAATGGAACTCTTTGGAGTGCTAACGCATTATTGCAAGAAAAATATCATCAACTTTTGCTTGATACACATCTAGATTTTATAAATTCTGGAGCTGAAATAATTGTAACAACAACATTTACCACAAGAAGAATGAGATTAAGAGACAATGGTGTTGAGGATAAATTTGAATATTTAAACACAAAAGCTGGTGAAATAGCTAAAAAAGCAAAGGATTTAAATCCACATGTTCTAGTTGCTGGAGGATTACCTCCTCAATATTTAACCTATGAAGCAGACACAAGATCTGATGATAAGATTAAAGAAAATTTCTATGACCAAGCAAAATTGCTTAATCCATTTATAGATTTTTTTTATTTTGATGTATTAAGTAGTGTAAGAGAGTTTAAGTTGGCAATAGAGGCTATAGAAAGCTTTAATAAACCATACTTAGTTGGAGCTCATATATCGGAGGGTGTGAAATTACCAAGTGGTGAAAATATTTCTGAAATTATCACAACAATAAATCATAAAAATTTACTTGGAATAATACTTTCTTGTGTATCACCAGAAAACTACGAACAAAATATTACTGAATTAAAAAGTTTAGGTGTTCCATTTGGTTTTAAACTTAATGGATTTGTGACAACAAATCCTGACAAAGGTTACACTAATAATTTTAATAAAAGTAAAACAGGAAATCCAAATGAATTTTTGGGTCACAGGGAAGATTTGATACCAGAAAAAATGGCTTTAATTGTGAAAAAATTTAAAGAAGCTGGTGCCACTATTTTAGGGGGTTGTTGTGAAACTAGACCATCACATATTAAAGAGATTGCTAAACTTAAGTAGTTTTTTTATTTCCTGCTTTTTTTACAAAATAAAGCCCAACTAGTACCGCTAACAATGAAACTAAAACTTTATCAGTAATTATTTCATCTAAAAATATATAACTTAGGATAATCCCAAAAATTGGAATTAGGTAAGAGACTTGTGATTGAAATATTAATCCATTATTTTTTAAAATTCTGAACCTAAGTAGCCAAGCTAACCCTGTAGACACAAGCCCCAGATAAACTACTGAAATGCTAGATTCTATTGATGGAGTTGAATGCCAAGGTTTTTCTATAAAAAAAACTAATGGTACTAAAATTATTATAGCCCAAATTAATATCGAACCTGTTACATTTTCATTTTTTTTCTCACTAATCTTTAGAGTTAGAACTCCTCCTACTACATAACAAGTTGATCCGAGTAAAATTAAGAGTGCAGAAATAAAATTATTATCATTGATTAAAAAATTATCTGAAAACAAATAGATAATTCCTGAAAACCCAATCAATATTCCAAATGTCTTAATAAAATTAAATTTTTCATTTTTAGTAAAAAAATGTCCTAACACTGTTGAGCTTAAAGGTGTAGTTGACATCAAAATTGCTGCTAAATTACTTTGAACCGATTTTACACCATAGGCAATTAAAAAAAATGGTAGCACTAAATTTACAAATCCAATTATAGCAAACCAATACCAATCTTTTGAAAAAGCTTCTATTTTTATTTTTTTATAAAAACATAATAATAAAACTGGAATGGAACCAAAAAAAACTCTTAAAAAAGCAATTGTAATTGGTCCAAAAGATTCTGTTGCAATTTTAATATTAAAAAATGCTGAAGCCCATATTAAGGCTAAAATAACTAACAGTGTATAATCAACTAATTTTGGTTCTCTCACTCTATTATATCTTCAATTTTTCCATTGGTTATTTTTTGGATATTACTAAAATTAATTTTAAAAACACAGTTAGGGTGACCTGCGGCTGCAAAAAGATCAATAAACCTTTCTAAAGATTTATCTATAAAAATTTCTAGCTCATTTAAATGACCTACCGGTGAAACACCACCAATCGTATAACCAGTTTGAGTTTTAACTTCTTCTGGAGAAGCCATAGAAATATCTTTTATATTCTTGATTCTTTTTAATTTATTCAAGGAACACCTCTTGTCACCAGCCACTAAACACAAGATAAAACTATCCTCTGTTTTAAATAATAAGCTCTTAACAATTGCACCCACATCACAATCTAAAGCTATAGCTGCATCTTTTGCTGTTCTGGCTGAATTTTCAAGAACGATAACTTCCAAAGATTGGTCAAAACCTTTAAGAAATTTTTCTACTCTTTTAACTGGTTCTTTGTCTAATAAGCTCATATTTCAACTAACAATTGATTGCTAATTTAGCAAATAATGTTGTAATTCATATGTAAAAAACGCATAGGTGATATTTATTAATCAAGCAATATTGTTTGAAAAAGATTTGTTAATAATGAACTACAAAATTTAAAAAGGGAGAAACTATGACTGCTAGCAATGTATTAAAATTTATTAAAGATAAAGAAGTTGAATTTATTGATTTAAGATTTACTGACCCTAGAGGAAAGCTTCAACATTTAACTATGGACCATACGATTGTTGACGAAGAAATGCTTAATGAGGGTGTTTTTTTTGATGGTTCATCTATAGCTGGCTGGAAAGCTATCAACGAGTCAGACATGATTTTAAAGCCAGATACTTCAAGACTTGTTATGGATCCTTTTACTTCTCATAACACTTTGATACTTTTTTGTGATATTTTGGATGCAGTTAAAAGATCTCCTTACGAAAGAGACCCAAGAGGAACAGCTAAAAAAGCAGAAGAATACCTAAAAAAATCTGGTGTCGGTGATAAAGCATTTTTTGGTCCTGAACCAGAATTTTTTGTTTTTGATGATGTTAGAATTAATAACGATCCAAATAATACTGGTTTCAAAATAGATAGTAAAGAAGGTCCTTATAATTCTGGGACTGCATATGCTAATGGAAATATGGGTCATAGACCACCAGTTAAAGGTGGATATTTTCCAGTACCTCCAGTTGATAGTGAACAAGATATGAGAGGTGAATATTTAAAAAGTTTAAAAGAAGTGGGTGTTAAAGTTGAAAAACATCACCATGAAGTTGCTCCAAGCCAACATGAGCTAGGTATGGTTTTTGGAACTTTAGTTGAAACAGCAGATAATGTTCAGCTTTATAAATATGTAGTTCAAATGGTTTCTCATTCATTTGGAAAAACAGCAACGTTTATGCCTAAACCTGTTGCCGGTGACAATGGTTCTGGAATGCATATTCATCAATCAATTTGGAAAAATGATAAGCCTGTTTTTTCTGGTGATGCTTATGCTGGATTATCAGAGATAGCATTACATTATATTGGTGGTATTTTAAAACATGCAAAAGCTATTAATGCTTTTTCAAACTCTACAACAAATAGTTACAAAAGATTAATTCCAGGATTTGAAGCACCCGTACTGTTAGCTTACTCTGCAAGAAATAGATCTGCATCTTGTAGAATACCAATTAGTTTAAATAAAAATGGTGCCAGATGTGAGATAAGATTTCCTGATGCATCGGGAAACCCTTACTTAACTTTCGCTGCTATGCTTATGGCTGGCTTAGACGGTATTAAAAATAAAATTCATCCAGGTGAATCTTTTGATAAAGATCTTTATGACTTACCTCCTGAAGAAGTTAGAAATATCCCAACTGTTTGTGGCTCCCTAAGAGAAGCTATGGAAAGTTTAGATAAGGATAGAGATTTTTTAACTGAAGGTGGTGTATTTACAGATGATCAAATTGATGCTTACATAGCATTAAAATTTGAAGAGATACATAGATTTGAACATGCGCCTCATCCTGTTGAGTTTGAGATGTATTACAGTAGCTAAGATAATTACTGTCTAGTGGTTGCTATTTTATCTTTGTTAATTCCTTTTTTAACAACATAGTCCTGTGTACCGTTAGCACCAGTGTTTACTTCTGTTCGAAGAGTCTTGAAAAATGTTCTTTCTTTTAATGACTTTTCTAATGATTTCACAAGATTTTTAAATTCAAATTTATTCATAACTGTTAATTACCTTAGATATGCGTAAATTGCAATACTGATATGCGTATTTATTATATTAGACTTTAAAGGATTCTCCACAGCCACAACGCTCAGATTCATTAGGATTATTGAACACAAATGATGAAGAAAACTCCTCTTTTTTATAATCCATCTCAGTTCCAAGTAGGTACATTACAGCTGCCGCATCCACAAAAACTTTTACACCCTTGTCTTCGATAATTTCATCAGTAGGATTAACTTCTTTAGCATATTCCATTACATATGACATGCCAGCACAACCACCAGATTTAACTGCAACTCTAACACCAATTGAGCTTGATTCAATTCCAGACATAATTTCTTTAATACGACTTGCAGCATTATCACTTAGTTTAATTATTGGATTCATTATAAATTTAATTCCAATTTAGCTGCTTCAGACATCATTGACTTTTCCCAAGGTGGTTCAAAAACTAAATCAAGATCAACTTCTTTAATACCTTCCACTTGCATGGCACTATCTTTAACTTCTTGAGGTAAGCTTTCAGCGACAGGACAATTGGGTGTAGTTAAAGTCATTATAATTTTAGCTTTATCCTCCTTTACCTTAACATCATAAATTAAACCTAATTCATAAATATTAACTGGTATCTCAGGATCGTAAATTTTTCTAATTTCAGCTATTACTTGTTCTCTTAAATCCATAATTTTATCTAGTTTTCAGTATTGATTTCTTC
>CAJQRT010000036.1 GCA_905612335.1 uncultured Candidatus Pelagibacter sp. | reverse complement strand
TTAACTAATTTTGGAGATAGTTCTAAAAAAACAATAGATAAAAACCCCAATAAATAAACCTTAATTTTAATACTATTGAATAAATGATTATTCTTGGACTTTAATATTAATAAAAGTGAGATAGCCATTAAAAAAGTAATATACATGGGTTTTATCAGTCTCGAGTAGAGCTCTTGATGAATGTTTTCAAGGTTATCTGCACCACAGTTTCTATCTAAAATAATTTTAGAAAAATTTATTTTATCTGGCGATTTATGAAATATTTTTACACATTTTATCAAATCTTTAGTGGAAGTTTCTTGTATTTTTTTTGTTAAGGTTGTTTTGGTTGAAAATTTTGAAATATTAAAATTTGTCTTTGAAAATTTAAATTTAGAAATTCTTCCTTCCACCTCGTTAATAGTTTCACCTTCCTCTAAAACTAATATTTTTTTATTATCGCGAATTTCAATTTTACCTTTTTTTGCAAAAGTGATTTGAGATGATTGATTTGACTTATCATTTAAAAAAATATTTTTAAATTTTCCATTTTCGTCTCTTTCTTCAAAATAAATTGTTAGGTTTTCTATAATATTAATAAATTTTTTTGGTTTTAATATACTTTCAAAAAAATCTAAATCTGATGAACGAATAAAGGACCTAGCTTTATCCTGCATATAAGGAGTAATTAAAGCATTCAGCAATATACTTATAATGACAAACCCAAATGAAAATTTTATAAAAAAATTAATAAAATCTATTTTTTTTATGCCAAAATTCCAAAATATTACTAGCTCATTTTTATTTTCATATTTTAATAGTATATAAGTAAAAGCTAAAAATACCGCAAAAGGAAAAATTCTACTTAAGATTTTTGGAAAACTAAGAAGTGTGTAATTAAAATAAACTAAAAATCCATGTCCGTCCTCTGTAACAAAATCTAAATAATTAACAGCCTGTAATACCCAAATAATTACACTTATAGTAAATAAAATTAATAAGAAAAAGCTTGTATAATCTTGAGCTAGTTTTCTGTATATGATTTTTTTCATTGAATTATGATAATTTAACTCATATATAGCACTCAACCCGTATAGAGTGTATTAAAATTTATGTCTATTAATATCAATTATCAAAATAATAACTTAAATAAATCTTCAGCTAATCTTATCTTATTTGTTGATGAAAATTTCACTATTGAGGGGTTAAGAAAATTAATTTCAATTACCGACTTTTCTTACATATCTGACCTATTAAAAACTAGTGATTTAAAAAAAAATTTACTTTATTTTGAAATTAATTCAAAAAAAACAGTATTTTTAATATCTATTAAAAAAGATTTAAAAACTTATGATATAGAAAATTTAGGAGCTAAATTTCATGGGTTTATCAATTTTAATAAAAATAAAAATGATTATTTTATAAATTCAGATACCATCAATAGTAAAATAAAAAATTTTATAGGATATTTTCTTCATGGATTAAAATTAAAATCATATGAATTTAATATTTATAAATCAAAAAAAAACAAAAAAATTGTTTCTATAATTGTTTTTGGTAATAAGAATAAAATATCTACCAAAGATCATTTAAGATTTAAAGCCCTAGAAGAAGGAAGTTTTTTTGCAAGAGATCTTGTGTCAGAACCTGGAAACATCTTACACCCAGATGAATATGCAAAAAGAATAAATAAACTTAAAAAATTAGGATTAAAAATAAATATATACGATGAAAAGAAATTAAAAAAACTTGGAATGAATGCTTTACTTGGCGTAGGACAAGGAAGTATTAGAGGATCATACCTTGTAACAATGGAGTGGAATGGGGCAAAGAATAATTCTAACCCGTTAGCTTTTGTTGGAAAAGGAGTTTGTTTTGACACTGGTGGTTATTCATTAAAACCTGCAAAGTTTATGGAAGATATGACTTATGATATGGCAGGCTCTGCTACTGTAGTAGGCTTAATGAAAAATTTAGCATTAAGAAAAGCAAAAATAAATGTTGTTGGTGTTGTGGGACTTGTTGAAAATATGGTTAGTGGAAATGCACAAAGACCTGGTGATATTGTTAAATCTTATAGTGGAAAGACAATAGAAATATTAAATACTGATGCTGAAGGTAGATTGGTTTTGGCTGATGCTTTAACCTTTACTGAGAAAAAATTTAAACCTAAGTTTATGGTTGATTTAGCAACTTTAACAGGTGCTATTATAGTTTCATTAGGCTCTGAATATGCAGGCCTATTTTCAAACGATGATAAATTGTCAAAACAATTATTAGAAGCAGGTGACAAAGTTGAAGAAAAATTATGGAGAATGCCATTGCACAAAAACTTTGACAAACTTATAGATTCAAAAAATGCAGATATGCAAAATATTAATTATGTTGGTGGTGCAGGATCTACAACTGCAGCACAGTTTTTACAAAGATTTATTTTGAATAAAACACCTTGGGCCCACTTAGACATAGCTGGTATGGCATTTTCAAAATATGGTGGTGCTTTAAACTCAGGTGGAGCAACTAGTTATGGAGTAAGATTATTAAACCAACTAATAGAGGATAATTATGAGTAATACAGAACAAACACTATCAATTATTAAACCTGATGCGGTTGAAAGAAATTTAGATAATGAAATCAAAGAAATGTTTACAAATAAAGGTTTCAAAATTATTAAAGATAAAAAAATTCAGATAGCAAAAGCAGAAGCAGAACAATTTTATAAAGTTCATGAAACCAAACCTTTTTATAATGATTTATGTACTTATTTGTCATCAGGACCAATAGTTGTGATGGTGCTTGAGAAAGAAAATGCAGTTTTAGGAAATAGAGAATTAATGGGAGCGACTAAACCAGAGGACGCTGCAGAAGGAACTATAAGAAAAAAATATGGAATTTCTATTGATAAAAATTCTGTACATGGTTCTGATAGTGTTGAAAACGCCAAAATTGAGATTGATTTTTTCTTTAAAGATTAATTAAATATTTTTTTTATAGCTGCCGGATAGAGCTTATGCTCTTGTCTTAGAACTTTTTTAGCTAAAGAGGTTGGAGTATCTTTTCTTGAAATTTTAACTTCCTTTTGTAGAATTATTTTTCCAGAATCAAGTTTTGCTGTTACAAAATGAACAGTACAACCAGCTACCTTATCTTTATTTTGTATAGCTTTAATGTGGGTATTAAGCCCCTTGTACCTTGGTAGTAAAGAGGGATGTATATTAATTATTTTTCCATTAAACTTTTTAATAAAACTTTTAGATAAAATTTTCATAAAACCAGCAAGACAAATAAATTTTATATCTTCCTTATTTAGTAAATTTAATGTTTTTGCTTCAGATATTTTAGTGTCTTTAAAGCTTGATATATATTTTTTGATATTAAATTGATTTGAAAACCTTAAGCCTTTGGCTCTAGAAGTATTCGAAAAAATTAAATTTATAGATATAGGTGAATTTTTTATTTTAGAAAATTTTATTAAATTTTTTAAATTACTTCCAGTTCCAGATATAAAAACTGCTGTTTTAATCTTTTTAAGACCAGTCAATTTTACCACTAAGTTTAACTTTATTTTTTCCTGTGGTTATTTTTCCAATAACATAGGGTTTATATTCTTTTGTAAAAAATTTAGTAATTTTATTTAAGTTTTTAGGGTTAGCTATTAAACAAAAACCAACTCCACAATTGAATGTTTTTAACATTTCTTTGTCGTCAATATTATTTTGTTTCAACCACTTAAAAATTTTTTTTGTTTTAACTTTGTTTAAATCTATATCAGCAACTAATCTATCTGGAATAATTCTCTTAATATTATCTGCTAATCCACCACCTGTAATATTTGCACACCCATTTAAAAGATTGTTATCAATTAAATTCAAAACTTCTTGGACATAAATTTTTGTAGGTCTTAGTAACTCTTTTTTTAAAAATAAATTATTTTTTAAATTAATTTTCTTATTTTTAAGAACATGTCTAACTAGTGAATAACCATTTGAGTGAACACCACTGGATGGTATAGCTAACACCAAGTCATTTTTCTTTATATTTTTTTTTGCTAGAATTTTTTTTTCATCAACCAAACCTACAGCAAAACCTGCTATATCAAATTTACCCTTCTCATAAGTACCTGGCATTTCTGCTGTTTCTCCACCAACTAATTCACAGTTAGAGATCTTGCAGCCCCTCACTATCCCTTTAAGAATTGATTTTAATTTTTTTAAATCAATTTTATTAATAGAAATATAATCTAAAAATAAAAGTGGTCTTGCTCCTTGAACAATGAGATCGTTTACGCTCATAGCAACTAAATCAATACCAATTGTGTCATATTTATTAAGTAAATTGGCTATCTCTACCTTCGTACCAACACCATCAGTGCAAGCTACAATTTTAGGATTTTTAAGATTTTTCGGGATATTAGTTATTGAGCCAAAGCCACCAATATTGTTAAACTTTTTTTTGCCTTTATTATTTGATGATATCGAGGATATAAATTTAACAAAATTATCAGCAGCATTTATGTTTACACCACTTTTTTCATAGGTAAATTTTTTTTTTTTCATTAGTATAATATATGCAAATAATTAATAAATTTAATAAATTACTGAATGTATATATTTATTTTATTTTATTCTCTCTATTAATAGTATTTTTTTCCACAACTTATTCAAATGCAAATGCATTTAAGGTGACTGGCGTCGAAATATCTTCTCCATTTGAACTAAATTTTGAAAAAAATAGTGTAATAGATAAAGGATTTCAAATTTCCTTTTCTGATTTGATTTCAATGATTACAACCTCTGATGATAGAAAAAAGATTAAAAATATTTCAATTAAAAAACTTAAGGGCATGATCGATTCTTTTACCATTAGCGATGAAAAATTTGTAAATAATGAGTATTTTGCAAACTTAGAAACAACATTTAATAAAAAAAAAATTCTTAAATTTTTAGAAAATAAGAATATTTTTCCATCAATACCTCAAAGAAATAAGGTCTTGTTATTTCCTATTCTCGTAGAAACTAAAGATAATAATATTTATCTTTTTAATAATAATATTTTTTACGATAGATGGAATGAACAAAAAAATTCTTATGATTTATTAGATTATTTATTACCAAGTGAAGATTTAGAGGACTTGATAGAATTACAAAAAAAATCTAAAGACATCGAAACTTATGATTTTTCAAATTTGATTAATAAATATGATATTAAAGATAGTATAATTTTGATAATATACAAAGAAGGTAACGGCATAAGAACACTCTCAAAAGTTAATTTAAACAATACTTTGAAAATTCAAAACAAGAACTATCCCAAAACAGACATTTTAAATGAGGATAACTTCTCTAATATTGTTAAAAGTTTAAAACAATTTTATGAAGATCAATGGAAAAAAAATAATGAAATTAATACATCAATAAAACTTCCTATAACAATATCTATTAATTCAAAAAAAACTAAAAAAATTATAGAGTTGGAACGGGTGCTTGATAGTATGGATCTAGTGTCTGACTTTAATATCTTGAATTTTAATAGTGAGAGTGTTCAGTATAAAATTACTTATAATGGTACACCTAATATATTTTTAAATGACATGAAAAAAAAAAATATTGAATTAGAAATGAAAAATAATATTTGGACAATAAAATGAAAAGTTTAAATCAATTATTATTAGATTTTGATTACGAACAAAACTTCAAAGATGATGATTTTTATGTTGGAAAAAGTAATTTTTATGCTTTTGAACTGATTAACAAATGGCCAAAATGGGAAAAAAATTTTTTGAACATTAATGGTGAAAAATTTTCAGGAAAAACCCACCTAGTAAATATTTTTTTGAAAAAGTTTAATGGTATTAGGATTGATATCAAATCACTAAATGATGAAAATCTTAATACTATTAAACCTTATCAAAATATAGTTTTAGAAGATTTGAATTTAGATATAAATGAAAAACTAATTTATTCTCTCTTCAATATAATAGATCAAGATAACAAGTTTTTAATAATCACATCAACTAAACCGATATCTGAGATTAATTTTAAGTTAGAGGATCTTCGATCAAGAACTAAAAACTGTCTTTTTGCGAATATTCAAAATCCTGATGATGAGCTAATGTTTGCACTGATATTAAAAAATTTATCAGATAGACAAATTACTTTAGATAAAAAATTGATTGATTTTATTATTAAAAGAATTGAGAGATCGTATGACAAAATATTTGAATTCATATATAAAATTGACAAGATTAGTTTAAAAAAAAAGAAATCAATCGATTTTAAAATTATTAATGAAGCTCTTGAGGAATAAGTGAATAAATATAGAACACATACTTGTAGTGAGTTAACGAAAGACAACAGTGGTAAAGATGTTGTTTTGTCAGGCTGGATAAACAAAAAAAGAGATCATGGAAACTTATTATTCATAGATTTAAGAGACAATTATGGGATGACTCAGTGCATCATAGATAAGAGTAACGATAGTTTTAAATCATTAGAAAAAATACAATTAGAAAGCGTAATTAAAATAAATGGTAAGGTTGTTCAGAGAACAAAAGAGACTATTAACACTGACCTACAAACTGGTGAAATAGAAGTTGATATAAATTCATTTGAGGTGCTGGGTGCTTGCAAAGAATTGCCAATGCCAGTTTTCAGCGATCAAGAATATGCTGAAGAAATTAGACTCAAATATAGATTCTTAGATTTAAGAAGAAAAAAGATTCATGATAATATTATCTTAAGGTCAAAAGTTATTTCTTTTATTAGAAGTGAGATGTCTAAACTTGGTTTCTTGGAGTTTCAAACACCAATACTTACATCTTCAAGCCCAGAAGGAGCTAGAGATTTTTTAGTACCAAGTAGATTAAATCCAGGAAAGTTTTATGCACTGCCACAAGCACCACAACAATTTAAACAATTAATAATGGTTTCTGGTTTTGATAAATATTTTCAAATAGCTCCATGCTTTAGGGATGAGGATGCGAGGGCAGATAGAAGTCCAGGTGAATTTTATCAGCTCGATTTAGAAATGTCTTTTGTTGAACAAGAAGACGTTTTTCAAGTTGTTGAAAAATTAATAGTCAATGTTTTTAAGAATTTTTCTTCAAAAAAATTAATGTATGAAAAATTTCCAAGAATACCATATGAGGAATCTATGCTTAAGTATGGATCGGATAAACCAGATTTAAGAAACCCATTAATAATTTATGATTTATCAAACATTTTTACCCGTGACGATGTTACGTTTGAGATATTTAAAAAGCTTGTAAAATCTGGCTCTAAAGTAAGATGTATAGTTACCAAAAATACAAAAGATAAACCTAGAAGTTTTTTTGATAATATTGACAAGTGGGCCAAAGAACAGGGTGCATCAGGTCTTGCTTATTTTACAATTGAAAAAGAAGAAAACCTTTCAGCAAAAGGACCAGTAGGAAAATTTTTCTCTAAAGAAGCTTTAGAAGAAATTATGAAAATCACTGGAGCCGAAATAGGGGACAGTATATTCTTTGCTTGTGGAAAAATAAATGAAGTTGAAAAAATAACCTCTTTAGCAAGAGATAAAATTGCTAAAGATTTAGAATTAATTGATGATAATACTTTTGCATTTTGTTGGATTGTTGATTATCCAATGTTTGAAAAAAATGAAGTAACTAATAAAATTGAATTTAGTCACAATCCATTTTCAATGCCTCAAGGTGATATAAAAAATATTGATTTTGATAATCCTCTTAATATTAAAGCTTACCAATATGATATTGTTTGCAATGGAATTGAGCTTTCTTCTGGTGCAATTAGAAATCACGTACCTGAACTAATGTATAAACTGTTCTCAATTGCAGGTTATCAAAAAGAGCAAGTTGATGAGAAATTTAGTGGCATGATCAATGCTCTTAGTTATGGTGCACCACCTCATGGGGGTATAGCACCAGGAATAGATAGAATTGTAATGCTTTTAGCTAATGAGAAGAATATTAGAGAGGTTACGATGTTCCCAATGAATCAAAATGCACAAGATCTAATGATGAATGCTCCATCAGAGGTAAATGAAGAACAACTTAAAGAACTTGGGTTAGCTTTAAAACTTAAAAAATAAAATTACTTTTTACCTTTTAAATTTATTTTAACATCAGATAAATCAACAAGATTTTTTTTATAATTATTTCTAACAAAACCTTTGCTGGTAACATCTTTTATAATCTTAAGTAATTGATTTTGATCTTCAGTGTTTTCTTCTTCAGGTAAAGATCTGTCAGATCCTCCAATAGATGGAGTGTGTGCTAGATCTTCTCTATTTTGGTAAGAGATAGCCAGTTCTCTAAATATGTAATCTAGTATTGAAGAGGCACTCATTATTCTGTCATTGCCATGAACTTTTCCAGATGGTTCAAATTTAGTATCAACATAAGCGCTAATAAACTCATCTAAAGGAACACCATATTGAAGCCCAAGAGATATTGCTATTGCAAAATTATTCATCAAAGCTTTTACTAGTTCACCTTCTTTACTTGTGTCTATGAAAATTTCACCAATTTTACCATCTTCGTATTCACCTGTATGTAAATAAACTTTATGGTCACCAATCGTCGCTTTTTGGATATAACCTTTTCTTCTATCAGGCATGCTAAATCTTTTACCCACACCTTCGTTAATTTGTTTAACAAAAGCGGTATTATTTTCTTTCGAAACAATTTTTGGTTGGCTTTGCTCAGATATAATATCTAATTTTTTAGGCTCAATTACTTTATTATTTGGATCTAAACTTTTTGTTTTTCTTGTATCAAGCTTAACATCTAAAACTTCAAATTTTCCATCATCGCGCTTTTCAAGGTTTGCTAATTCTGTTTCATTAATATCATCTAAATAATGATCAACTTTAAAGCTACAAGTATAATAAGTTTCTACTAAATATTTTGCCATTTTTCCTTTAATTAATTTTTTATTTTGAATCGTAAGATAATTAATTTATATACAAATCCTTACTTTAGTCTAATTTAAATAATACAATTTAGGATTGAAGAATTGATTAAATAATATGATGAAATTTTTAAAAAAAATTTTTATTTGGTGGAACCAAGAAACATTAGGCACAAAATTAAAAACTATTTTTTATGGAAAACTTGCTGGAAAAGATTCTAGTGGCAATAAATATTATGAAAGTAAATCTGGAAAAAGATGGGTAATTTATAATGATGAAATCGATGCTTCAAAAATACCTACTGAATGGTATTCTTGGATGCACTTCACTAATAATAGAATTGAAAACAATCACGAATTGAATAAGTATGATTGGCAAAAACCACATCAATCCAATCAAACAGGTACTGAGAATGCCTATCATCCAAATAAAAACAATGATCCAATCAAAAAAAAATATACAATCTGGAAAAGTTAATTTTTTATTTTTTTTAATTTATTTTTTTTTAATAAGTCAGTCACTACCCTTAATAGCTAATGAGGGAAAATTTGTTGAAATTAAAGTTCTAGATAAAGTAAGTTCAAAGACTGACCTTTTGAAATTAGAGATAGGTAAAGAACTTAAATTTAAAGCTTTATTAATAAAAAGTCTCAAATGTAAAAACTCAGAATTTGACGACAACCCAGAAATAACTGCTTATATTCAAGTTAAAGATGTGACAAATAAAGATAATAATGAAGTTTTTATTTTTAATGGATGGACTTTTTCATCTAGTCCTGCTGTAAACCCTTTTGATCATGCGGTATATGACATTTGGCTAACAAGATGTTATTAGATTACTTTTTCGTTATCTAGCCAACCAACATTAAAATCTGAGTCAATAAATTTTTTATGGTTTAGTAACACTTTATGAAGAGGTATCGTTGTAGTTATTCCTTCAATGACAAATTCATCTAAAGATCGATTCATTCTTTGTATTGCCTCAGTTCTGTTTCTTCCCTGAGTTATTACTTTACAGATCAAGCTATCATAATATGGGGTAACTTTATAACCTTGGAAAATTGCACCATCAACTCTAGTTCTAAAACCTGATGGCTGATGACACATACCTATAGTTCCAGGTGATGGTTGGAAGTTTTTACTCGCATCTTCTGCATTAATTCTACATTCTATTGCATGTCCTCTAGGACTAATATCACTTTGTTTTAAAGCTGTTTCACCAGTGTAAGCTATCCAAATTTGTTCTTTAATTATATCAATCCCCGTTACCATTTCAGTTACTGGGTGCTCTACTTGAACACGAGTATTCATTTCAAGAAAATAAAATTTACCATCTTCATATATAAATTCTACTGTTCCAGCACCTTCATAGCCAATTTTACTAACCATGTTTACTGTTCTTTCAAAAAGATCTTTTCTGATTTCATCAGTTAAGACTGGACTAGGAGTTTCTTCTATTAATTTTTGATGCCTCCTCTGCACAGAGCAGTCTCTTTCATGAAGGTGAACAGTTCGGTTTTTGCCTGACAAAACTTGAACTTCAATATGCCTGGGGTTTTGAAAAAACTTTTCAATATAAACCTCATCATTTCCAAAGTATTTTTGTGCTTCAGATTTTGCTGTTGAAAATGATGTTTCAAATTCCTCTTCTTTGTTAACAATTTTCATTCCTTTTCCACCTCCACCTCCAGAAGCTTTAATTAAAACAGGAAAACCAATTTTTTTACACAACTCTATTGCTTGTTTTACATCGGTTACACCACCCTCAGAACCTTCAATCACTGGAAGCCCATGTTGTTTAGCTATTCTTTTTGCTTGAATTTTATCTCCCATCATTTCTATGAGTTTTGAAGAAGCTCCAATGAATTTAATATTGTTTTCTTCTAAGACTTTAGCAAAAGTTGCATTCTCAGATAAAAAACCATAACCAGGATGAACAGCTTCAGCTTTTGTCAGCTCTATTGCAGACATCAAGGCTGGAATATTTAAGTAACTGTTTGCTGGTTGATGTGAACCAATGCAAACACTTTCATCGGCTAATCTAACATGCATACTATCTCTATCTACATCTGAATGAACAGCAACAGTTGCTATTCCCCATTCTTTGCATGCTCGAATAACTCGAACTGCAATTTCCCCACGGTTTGCAATTAGAATTTTCTTAAACATTATTCAACAATGATAATAGTTTGACCATACTCAACAGGTTGGCCATCTTCTACACAAATTTCTTTTATAATTCCATCTGCTGTTGATGGAACATGATTCATAGTTTTCATAGCCTCAACTATCATAACTGTTTCACCTTTTTTAATTTTTTTACCAACTTCTGCAAATTTTTTAGCTCCAGGTTCTGCCGCAAGATAAGCTGTACCAATAATAGGAGACTTCACTTCAGTCCCAGATATAACAGTAGACTTAGCTGTACCAAGGATTGGTGTTGAGGCAGCAACACTTCCAGCTTGATTTGAACTAGCTGGGTTTGATTTTGATACTTTGATTTTAGTATCTTTGTCTGTGTATTCAATTTCAGTTAAATTGAACTCATTTAAGTAATCAGTTAATTCTTTAATAATATTTTTATCTATTTTCATTTCTGTAGTATGTTTTGCATTGCAATTATGGCTAAAATATAACCATTATCCCCTAAACCAAAAATTCCACCAGTAGCAATATCGCTGATTAAAGATTTGTGTCTAAATTCTTCTCTTTTATATATATTTGATATGTGAAGTTCAATAATTGGTTTTTTATAAATATCTAAAGCATCCCTGATAGCTACAGATGTATGTGTAAATCCTGCAGCATTAATAATTATGCCATCAAACTTACTTTTAGCTCCCTGTATGATTGTAACTATTTCTCCTTCTATGTTTGACTGAGTAAAATCTAAATTAATATTTAAATCTTTAGCTTTACTTAAACAATTTTCTTTTAATTTATCGAAAGTTATTGATCCATATTGTGATTGTTCTCTTTCACCTAATAGATTAAGATTAGGGCCATTAATAATTATAATATTATTACTCATCAGATTCTTATACATTATGAAAAAAATAAAAAAAATAAAAATTAAGTTAAATGGTAAATTTTCAACAATAAATGAAAATTTAAGCCTCTTAACTTTTTTAAAAGAACTAAAAATTCCCCTTAAAAAAGTAGCAATTGAATTAAATCAAGAAATAATAGATAAAAATAATTTGAAGATAATAAAACTAAAAAAAAATGACAAAATAGAAATTGTTCATTTTATTGGAGGTGGGTGAAATTGGTTAAAGATAAATTAATAGTTGATAAAAAAAAATTTAATTCCAGATTAATAGTTGGAACTGGTAAATATAAAAGTATGGCTGAATGTGCAAAAGCTATTAAACTATCTGGTGCGGAAATTGTCACTGTTGCGGTGAGAAGGGTAAATATCTCTGATAAAAAAAAACCTTTATTGATGGACTATATTGATCCAAAAAAAATTACCTACTTACCAAACACTGCTGGCTGTTTTAATTCCGAAGAAGCTCTTAGAACTTTGCGTTTAGCAAGAGAAATTGGTGGATGGAAACTGGTAAAACTTGAGGTGCTAGGAGATAAAAAAAATTTATTTCCAGATATGATTGAAACATTAAAATCTACAGAAGTTTTAACCAAAGAAGGATTCAGTGTAATGGTTTACTGCAATGATGATCCCTTAATAGCTAAAAGATTAGAGAATGTAGGAGCTTGTGCAATTATGCCTTTAGCAGCACCTATAGGCTCTGGACTCGGAATTCAAAATACAACAAATATAAAAATTATAAGAAGTCAAACAAAGCTCCCTTTAATAATCGATGCTGGATTAGGACAGGCGTCTGATGCAGCTATTGCTATGGAATTGGGTTGTGATGGAGTATTGGCTAATACTGCAATTGCTAAAGCTAAAAAACCATTTCAAATGGCTTTAGCATTTAAAAATGGTGTAATTGCAGGAAGACAATCTTATTTAGCTGGTCGTATAGAAAAATCTATATATGGAAGTGCATCTTCTCCAAAAACGGGAATTATTTAAGCCGCTGGTTTTTTGGAAAATTTCTTTTTAAAAAAAGGTTTTTTTTTATAAGGCTTCTTTTTAATTGGACTTTCAAAAGATTTTACCTCTTTTTTTTGCTCTTCTAGATTTTTTAACTTTTCTATATGTTGAACTGTTTCTATAGTTTTTTTAGTTTTGTTTTGAAGGTCAATTATATATTCAGGAATAATAAGGGTATTATCTGCTACTATATCTATCTTGATCAAGTTTTTTTCCTCAAAATACTTTAAATCTTCAATGAAATTTTCTTTCATAAAGTCTGATATCTTTTCACAAATCTTAAGTTCTACAAATTTTGCTTTTGTTAAAACAGCTTTAACCTCAACTAATTTAAGAATTTTCATTGCGAAAGACTCATCGGTAAGAGTAACTTTCCATTTTACAGCACTTTCTCTTAATCTTTGTCTGGACATCTCTAAAAGTCCAAATGTGCTAATTCTTCCTATTTGAATTCTTGCCCTATCAGTTCTGCATTGCTCTTTAAGTTTTCTCTCAACCAATCTTCTATTTCCAAAACTTAACATATCAATAAAATCAATAATAATTAGACCAGACAAGTCTCTTATTTTTATTTGTCGAGATATCTCCTCTGCTGCCTCAAGATTAGTGTCTAAAGCAGTACTCTCAACATTTTTTTGCTTAATAGAGCTTCCTGAGTTTATATCAATTGAAACTAGTGCTTCAGTTGGGTTTATAACTAGGTATCCACCTGATTTTAGCTTTATTTCTGAGTCATAAATTTGATTTAATTTTTCTTCAATGTTTTCTTTGAAAAATAAAGGAACTTTTTCTCTATATTTTTTTATTTTTTTGACATGAGAGGGCATCATTAACTTCATAAAGTTTTGAGCTTTTTTGTAACCCTCGTTACCTTCAATGATGATACTGTTTGTATCTTCATCATACATATCTCTTAAAGTTCTTTTTATAATATCACTTTCTTGATGGATTAATGATGGAGCTATAGAGTTTAATGCATTATCTTTAATTTCATTCCAAGTTTTAATCAAAGTTTGAAGGTCATGATCTATATCATTTTTTGTTTTGTTTGACCCTGCAGTTCTTACAATAAGTCCCATTTCTTTTGGAATGGTTATGTCGTTTAAGATAGTTCTAATTTTTTTTCTTTCTCCTGGGTTAAAAATTTTACGAGATATGCCACCACCTTTCGGTGTATTTGGCATTAGGACAATATATTTACCTGCTATAGAAATAAAAGTACTTAATGCTGCACCTTTTTGCCCTCTTTCATCTTTTAATACTTGTATTAAAATTACCTGGTTAGGTTTTATAACCTCTTGAATCTTATATCTTTTAGATCTAAATCTTACTTCAGATCTCTTAACAAATGTTACAGGCGAACGTTGTTCTTTGTTTTCATCAACTTGAGCACCATCTGTAACAGGAGCATCACTCTCTTCTGTTATCTGGTCATCACTCTCTAATTCAGATTCAGGTTTTACTTCAACTGGATCGTTAGCATTAAGATTGCCCTCATTAATATTTTTTTGCTCTTCCAGTTCACTTTCTTTTAGAAGTTCTTCTCTGGCTCTTTCTTCTTCTTCTTTTATTTTTGCTAAATCACTCTGAGGTATTTGATAATAGTCTGATTGAATATCATTAAAAGATAAGAAGCCATGTTTATCTCTACCAAAATCAATAAATGCAGCCTGCAAAGATGGCTCTACACGGCTTACCTTACCAAGGTATATGTTATTTTTGATTAAATTGTTTTTTAAGCCTTCGTACTCGTAGTCTTCAATGCTTTCACCCGACTTAAGTACAACTCTTGTTTCATTTGGATGCGAAGCATCAATGTATAAATTTTTTTCCATATATTTTTGATTAATTGTTTCATTTTATATTTAAATAATTTTAAATTTTGTTGAATTCTGATGCCTTAACTTTACCAAATTCTTATATATATTAAACTAAAATGCATCGAATAATTAAAAATATATTTATATTAGTTTTAAGCATAGGTCTATTATCTGCATTTTCCATATTAGCTGTTTTGTGGGCTTTTTCTAACAATTTACCAGATTATAAATTCCTTAAAAATTATAAGCCATCAGTTTCTAGTAAAGTTTATTCTGGTGATGGTGAGTTAGTAAATGATTTTTCATCAGAAAAACGAATATTTGTGCCCTATAAGTCGATATCAGAAAAAGTAATTAACTCTTTCTTATCTGCAGAAGATAAAAACTTCTATTCACATCCGGGCGTAGATGCCAAAGGAGTATTAAGAGCAATAATTAATAATATTTCCAATGTGATTGCATCAAGAAGACTAGAGGGTGCCTCAACTATAACCCAACAAGTAGCAAAAAATTTTTTATTAACAAATGAAGTAAGTTTAAATAGAAAAATTAAAGAGGCAATTCTTGCTTTTAGAATAGAAAGAGCTCTTTCAAAAGAAAGAATATTAGAACTATACTTAAATCAAATATATCTTGGTGAGGGCACTTATGGTGTTGCATCAGCTAGCTTAGAATATTTTGACAAATCAATTAGTGAATTAAATTATGAAGAGGCAGCTTTATTAGCGGCCCTGCCAAAAGCCCCAAGTAGATATAATCCTTATAAAAATATTGAACTTGCAAAATTTAGAAGAGATTTAGTTATAAATAATTTATTTGAAAATAATTATATAAATAAAAAAAACCAAAAAGAACTTTTGTCAAAAAAAATTATACTAAAAAAAAGAAAAAAAGTTTTTACAAAAGATACGAGTTATTATGTTGAAGATATTAGAAAAGATGTCGTTGAAAAGTTAGGATTTGATAGAGTTTACAAGCAAGGATTAAATATAAGCACACCTATCAATCTTCATTTACAAAAAATCGCAACTAAGTCATTGAGGCAGGGTCTCATTGAATATGATAAAAGAAAAGGTTGGCGTGGAGCATTGACTAATATTAAAAAATTAGAAAAATGGAATAAAAAAGTAGATAAATTTAAGTTAGAAAAATCAATTAACTGGGACTTAGCAATAGTCAAAAAGATAGACAAATTTTCAATAGAAATTGAAACAGAATATGAAAAAAAAGGAATTATTAAATATGAAAATATCTCATGGATCAAAAAAGATTTTAAAGAAATATTAAAAATTGGAGATATTATTTATGTTGAAAATATTAACAAAAAAATATTTGCCTTAAGACAGCTGCCAGTGGTTAATGGAGGAATTGTTGTTATGGATCCGTTTACTGGAAGGGTGTTAGCTTTAAGTGGTGGATTTAGTTTTAAAAAAAGTGAATTTAACAGAGCAACGCAGGCACTAAGGCAACCAGGTTCTGCTTTCAAACCTTTTATTTATGCTTTAGCTCTTGAGAATGGATACACACCATCAACTTTAATTTTAGATGCACCATTAGTTTTAGAACAGGGAACTGATTTAAAAATGTGGAAACCAGAAAACTATGGAAAAAAATTTTATGGACCATCAACACTGAGAATGGGATTGGAAAAATCTAGAAACTTGATGACAGTTAGAATTGCACAAGACCTCGGAGTTAAAAAAATTGTTAATTTTTCAAAAAAACTTGGAATATATGAAAATCCTAGTGAACTTTTATCAATTTCATTAGGTTCTGCTGAGACAACTTTGTTAAAATTAACATCCGCATACTCTTCATTTATTAATGGAGGAAAACTAGTTAAACCAATAATGATTGATAGAATTCAAGATAGTGAAGGTAATACAATATTTAATAATGAAATGAGAGAGTGCGTAAATTGTGATCAAATATCACACTTAAGTGAAAATTATCCAAAGATAGAAGACAAGTTTGAGCAAATATTTTCTCCAGAAACGGCATATCAAATGACCTCGATATTAGAGGGAACTGTTCAAAATGGAACGGGAAAAAATTTAAAAGATTTAAATTTAGACTTAGCTGGTAAAACAGGAACAACGAATGGAAATACAGATACTTGGTTTGTTGGCTTTACCTCAAAATTGACAATAGGAGTTTATGTGGGATCAGATAATCCAAAATCACTTGGAAGATATGAAACGGGGGCAAAAACAGCATTACCAATTTTTAAAAGCTTTGTTAAAAAAGCTGTGAAGAAAGAAGATGCAAGACCATTTAAGGTTGCAAAAAATATTTTAATGAAAGTTATTGATCCTGTTACAGGAAAAAAAGCTGAAATTGGAACAAGTAGAACAATTATTGAAGCCTATAAAGATGTAAAAGTGGAAAGTTTATTGAATCAAGATATTAATAATAGATTAAAAAATAATAATATATTAAGGTTCTATTAATGGATAATGAATATTTAAATTACAAATCTGAAATAGAGAAAATCAATCAAAGAGTTAAGGAGTACCTTTGAAACAAATAATATTCATAAAAAATTAGAAAAGAATAACCAAAAAATACTAGAATCTGATTTCTGGCAAGACAAATCAAATTCACAAAAAGTTATTAAAAAAAAAAAATTATATGAAGAATTAATAAATTCATATGAAAATTCATCTAAATCAATAATTGACCTAGATGAATTAAATGAACTTGCTTTAGAAGAAAAAAATCAGTCTGTCGTAAATGAAGTTCTAGAGAGCATCAAAAATCTCAAAAAATTAGCTAAAAAAAATGAAACTAAATGTTTTTTATCAAATGAAACTGACAGTTTGGATTGTTATATAGAAATTCATGCTGGTGCTGGCGGAACAGAGAGTCAGGATTGGGCAGAAATGCTAAGAAGAATGTATTTAAAATGGTCAGATATTAAGAGTTTTAAATCAGAATTAATTAGCGAACACAAGGGAGATGAAGCTGGCATAAAATCATCAACAATTAAAATTGAGGGTGATTATGTTTATGGATGGTTAAAAGCCGAATCTGGAATTCACAGGTTAGTTAGAATATCACCCTTTGATTCTGGTGCTAGACGTCATACTAGTTTTGCTAGTATTTGGATTTACCCAGTAGTAGACGAAAATATTGAAATTGAGATAAATGAAAAAGATTTACGTATTGACACATATAGATCAAGTGGTGCAGGAGGACAGCATGTAAATACCACTGACAGCGCAGTGAGAATTACTCACTTACCTTCTAAAATTGTTGTCCAATGTCAAAATGAAAGATCACAACATAAAAACAAAGAGACCTGCATGAATATGCTTAGAGCAAGGTTGTATGATTTTGAATTAAAGAAAAAAGAAAAAGAAAGCCAAACGATCGAGTCTTCAAAGTCAGAAATTGGTTGGGGTCATCAAATTAGATCTTATGTACTTCATCCATATAGAATGGTAAAAGATAATAGAACTAACTTTGAAAGCTCAAATCCTGATAAAATCTTAGATGGTGAGATTGATGATTTTTTAGAAAGCTCATTATATAAGGTAAAATGATGAAAAGAATAATTAAAATTCTTATAATATTAATAATAACCCTTGCTACTATCGTCATTTACCTAAGCATATATGGAATAAAGACAGAAAAGTTTAATAATGAAATAAAAAAGAATGTTTCAAAAATTAATAAAAATATTAATCTTTCATTAAACGAGGTCAATTATTTATTAAACCCACTAAACTTTAGTATTAATATTTCAGCAAAAAACCCAACTATATTGTTAGAAGATAAAAACCTAGATTTAAGTAATGTCACTACTAATATATCATTAAAATCTTTTATAAATGATCAGTTTTCTATTGATGATTTAAAAATTTCCACAAAAGAAATTCAAATTAAAGATTTAATCTCATTAACAAGAACAATTAAAGGGTCGCCACAACTTTTTGTTTTAGATACCGTAACTAAAGCAGGATTAATTTCTGCAAATATTAATCTTATGTTTGACTTTGATGGAAAGATAAAAAAAAATTATCAAATCGATGGAATTGTTAAAAAAGCAAAATTTGATATTTTTAACCAAGTAGAAATCAAAAACCTAAACTTTTTATTCGATATAAGGAAAAATCATTTAACATTAAAAAAAGTAGAAACAGATATTAATAATATAAAATTAAAATCACCTTCAATTAAAGTTGAAGAAAAGAAAAATATATTCTTTATTGATGGAAAAGTAATAAATGATCAACAAAGTTTTGATATAAATAAATTAGAACCTATACTTGGAGAATTATTGAACACTATTGAGATAGAAAAGATAGATTTTAATTCTATAAATACCTTTTCTTTTAACGTAAATAAAAAATTAAAATTGAAAGATTTAAAAGTTGAAACAAACTTAAGCCTAAAAAATTTAGAAATAGTTAAAAATCCTCTAAATTTAAAGATTTTTTTACCTAATTATACCAAGCAAGTTAAACTTGAAGATCATAAGATTAAAATTAAATTAACAAAAGATATATTGGATATTAAAGGAGAGGGGGATATCTATATTGGAGATGAGTTAGAAAAATTATCTTACAATATTATTAATAATGATGGAAAAATAGCATTTGATACAAAGCTTAATATTAAAAACAACCCATTAATAATAAATTTTTTAGATTATAAAAAGAAAAAAGGAGATAGTTCAGATATTTTATTAAAAGGTATTTACAAAAAAAATGAAGAATTAATACTTCAAACTATTTCTATAACAGAGAAAAATAATCAAATTTTAATTAAAGATTTATTATTTAGCAAAAACCTTAAAATTAAAGATTTAGATTACGTCAAACTTGATTATAGAAATAAAAATAACCTTATTAATAAAATAGAATTAAAGAGAAATAAATCTAATTTTTTCATAGAGGGCAAAAGTTTTGACGCAACTCAGCTCATTAACAACAGTATGAACGATGATGAAAGTTCTACAATTTTTGAAAATTTTAATTCTAAATTTGATATTAAAATAGATACAACCTTCATAAATAAAAATGATTATACAAAAAATTTATTTGGAAATTTTTCTTTTAAAGAAAATAAATTAGATAAATTGAACCTAGAGTCTACTTTTTCTAATAATAAAAAAATGAATTTATCTATTGAAACTAATAAGCAAAAAGAAACTATTACAAAATTCTTTTCAAACTACCCAAAACCTTTGATTAAAAGATATGATTTCATAAAAGGATTCGAGGAAGGTTATTTAAATTTTAATTCTATAAAAAAAGATGGTGTTTCTAATTCTGTATTAATTATTGATAATTTTAAAGTTAAAGAAGTACCTGTTTTTGCTAAGCTTTTAAGCCTAGCATCGCTTCAAGGAATTGCAGATCTTTTAACTGGTGAGGGAATAAGGTTCACTGATTTTGAAATGATATATTCTAGTCAAAAAGGTCTTACTACAATTGAGGAAATGTATGCAATCGGACCTGCTATCTCTATATTAATGGATGGTTATATTTCATCCAAAAAATTGGTTAGCTTGAGAGGAACATTGGTTCCTGCAACAACTATAAATAGATCTATAGCCTCCATTCCATTACTAGGAAAAATATTGATAGGTGATAAAAAGGGTGAAGGTGTTTTTGGAGTAAGTTTTAAAATAAAAGGACCTCCAAAGAATTTATCTACAACGGTTAATCCAATTAAAACATTAACACCTAGGTTTATAACAAGAACACTAAAAAAAATTAAAAAGAACTAAATTAATTCAACTTTAATATGTTTTTTTTTACCAAGAGAAAGCTTAATTAAACTGTCTTTAAATAAATCTTCAGTAATTAAAAACTTTTCATCAGAAATAGCCTGACTATTTACTTTAATTCCATTTCCTTTAATTAATCTCCGAATTTCGCTTTTCGAGCTTTCTAGCTTAGATAAAATTACTAAATCTAAAATATTTATATTACCGTCTAACATTTGCTTGTTAATTTGAATTGTTGGCAGGTTATCACCCAATGAATTTTCAGAGAATGTTTGTTTTGCTGTTTCTTGACATTTACTTGCTTCATCTTCACCATGCAACATAGATGTAGCTTTATTTGCAAGTAAAATTTTTAGTTCATTAATATTATCATTTTTAATTTTTTCAATTTCATCAACATTAATATCTGTAAAAATTTTTAAAAACTTTAATACATCTCGATCATCAATATTTCTCCAAAATTGCCAGTAGTCATATGCTGAAAGAAATTTTTTATCAAGCCAAACAGCACCAGATTCAGTTTTGCCCATCTTTGCACCTGATGCCAATGTAATAAGAGGTGTCGTTAAACCATAAACATGATTGTTTGAATATCTTTTTATAAGATCAACTCCATTAACAATATTGCCCCATTGATCAGAGCCACCAATTTGAAGCATACAGCTTTCTTTTTTATTCAATTCTAAAAAATCATAAGCTTGCAAAATCATATAGTTAAATTCCATATAGCTTAATGACTGTTCTCTTTCTAATCTAATTTTAACACTATCAAAACTCAACATTTTATTGATTGTAAAATGTTTTCCTACATCTCTTAGAAAAGAAATATAATTTAAATTTTTGAGCCAAGTATAATTATTAACAAATATAGGTTTTGTTTTTGGGTCTTTATCATTTAAAAAATTTTTTAGAATTTTTTCAATATTATTAATATTCTTTTCAATTTCTCCTTCAGATAAAATTGTTCTGGTTTTATCTTTTCCAGATGGGTCACCTATTCTAGTAGTACCACCTCCTAATAAAACTATTGGTTGGTGACCATGTTTTTGTAGTAATCTAAGACACATAATTTGAAGTAAGCTACCAACATGAAGACTTTCAGCCGTACAATCAAAACCTATGTAAGCTCTGATTTTATCTTTATCTAATAGTTGAGATAGATTTTCTTCACCAGTACACTGGTAAAAGAAGCCCCGATCTTTAAATTCTTTTAAAAATTTATTCATAAATATGCTATCTAGAATATACAATATTTACTTAAAAAATAGGAATGGAAAAATTTTATACTTCTTTAGGGTTAATGAGTGGCACATCTATGGATGGGGTTGATGCATCAGTTGTTAGGTCTGACGGTGAAAATAACTATCAACCTATATTTGATAAATATTTTGAGTATGATGAGGTAATTTATTCAGACTTACTAAATCTAAGGGATAAAATAAATTCAACCAAAGATCTGACAGCTAATTCTTATCAAATTGGTGAGCTTGAGAGAAAAATTACATTATTTCACGCCAAAATTAGTAAAGATATTATAAAGAACGTTGGAATAGATGTGGATTTAGTTGGTTTCCATGGTCAAACAATTTTTCATAATGCTCAAGAAAAGATGTCAAAACAAATTGGAGACGGTAATTTATTATCAAGTCTTTTAAAAAAAGATGTAGTTTATAACTTTAGAGAAAATGACATTCTTAACGGGGGACAAGGAGCTCCATTAGCCCCAATCTTTCACAACTTACTTGTAAACCAGAATCAAATAGAGACACCTGCTTGTGTTTTAAACGTGGGAGGTATTGCAAATATTACTCTTGTTGTCTCAAAAAATAATGAAGACCTAAAAAGTTTTGATGTAGGTCCAGGCAATTGTCTCTTAGATGAATGGGTTAGAAGACACACACAAATGAAATATGATGAAAATGGAAAAACTTCAAATATCGGAAAAACAAGTGAAGTTATCCTAAATCAAGCGATTGATAACTTTGATAATATAAACAATCATAAAAAACTTTCATTTGATATAAAGGATTTTGATTTAAGTTTTGTGAAAGGTCTCTCATATGAGGATGGCTTATCCACATTAGTAGATTTTACTGCAATAATAATTTATCAATCAATTTTAAAATCAATAAAAATTAAAGAAAATGAAAAGTTATTAATAATAGTTTGTGGTGGTGGAAGAAAAAACCTTACTTTAATGGAGAGTATAAGGAAAAGACTGCCAAAAAATACCTCTTTAAAAATAATTGATGATTATAAAATTGATGGAGATTTCATTGAGTCACAAGCTTTTGCTTATCTTGCAATTAGATCTGCACTTAAAAAAGTAATTTCGTTCCCTAACACTACAGATGTGCTAAAACCTTCATTAGGTGGAGTTTTAGTTAAAAACTATTAAGATTAAAATAAAGCAGATTCTTTTTTGATATATTTATCTAAACTTTTTACCAATACATCTTCTGTTTTAGTGAAAAAATGATTGGCCTCACTTATAGCTTGAAAGTCAACTTTAATACCTTTTTGCGCACTTAATCTTTTATCCAAATCTGTAATGTGTTCCAAGGGAACTAACTCATCTTTCTTACCATAAATCATTAAACCTGAAGTAGGGCATGGAGATAAAAATGAAAAGTCATATACATTTGGTTGGGGTGATATTGCAATAAATCTATTTATTTCTGGTCTTCTCATTAATAGTTGCATTGCTATTAGTGATCCAAAAGAAAATCCTGAAACCCAGCATTGTGAATTATCAAAATTTTCACGTTCTAACCAATCAAGTGCAGCAGCTGCATCAGCTAGTTCGCCTTGACCATTATCAAATTCACCATCACTTTTTCCAACACCTCTGAAGTTTACTCTACATACAGAAAATCCATTTTCCATAAAAGTATGAAATGTATCAACTACAACTTTATTATTCATTGTTCCTCCATATTGAGGATGAGGTTGTAATACCAATGCTATTGGTGATGTAATTTTTTCACTTTTATAATACTTGG
>CAJQRT010000035.1 GCA_905612335.1 uncultured Candidatus Pelagibacter sp. | reverse complement strand
CAATGACTTCACCATTAAGTTCCATTGCCTCCCTAGGGTCCGTTGTTGAAAAAATCACAATACTTTCCTCTGATAGACCATTAACAAAGATATTTTTAAACTCTTCTCGCAACTGCTCTCTTAACTTGTAGTCTAAATTAACTAGTGGCTCATCAAGCAGTAAAATCTTTGCATTTTTTACAAGTGACCTTGCAACTGAAACCCTTTGTTGTTGGCCACCTGATAATTCTTGGATTTTTCTTTTTTCATAACCCTCTAGTCCTACTAATTTTAAAGATTTAAAAACCTCATCATTAATTTTTTGAGGGTCTAAACCTCTTTGTTTTAGAGGAAAAGCTATATTTTCAAAAACATTTAAGTGAGGGTAGTTAATGAATTGCTGATAAACCATGGCAATATTTCTTTTCCACACAGGTATCTCTAAAAAATTCTTATCTTCAAATCTAATCGATCCACTATCTGGCATAAGTAGCCCTGCTATTGTTTTTAATAAGGTGGTTTTTCCAGAAAGTGTTCTTCCCAAAATTGTATACAATTTACCTTTTTCAAAATTAAAAGAGATTTTTCTTAACTGAAGTTCTTCAGTTAATTTATACGATAAGTTTTCACCAACTAAATTCATTATTTAATTGCTCCTGATAGATTTCCTTTTGATAAATATCTCTCAACAATAAATGCAACAACAATTAATGGTGCAACAGAAACTAGTGCTGAGGCTGATAAACTCCACCATGGCGTTATTGAAGAGTTTAAAGCTACAATTTTTACAGGAAGTAACTGCACTTCAGTAAAGGTTAAAATAAAAGCAAAAAAGAAATCAATCCATCCAAATATAATACAAAACATTCCAGCAACAATTAATCCAGGTATTGAATTTGGTAATACAACTTTATAAAATGCCTGGTAAGGATTACATCCATCTATCAATGCTGTTTCATCTATCTCTCTTGGAACTTTATTAAAAAAATCAACCATAATCCAAACTGCTATTGGCATTAACAAAACAATATAAACAACTATTAATCCAAATAGACTGTCCAATAAGTTAACCGCACCAAGAAATAAAAAGAAAGGTATGGATAAAACTATTGGTGGCATAATTCTTTGAGAAATAAAGAAAAATGTAATGTCATTATTCTTTATTGGACCAGCTTTGAATGTATATCTAGAAAGAGCATAAGCAGATAAGGTTCCAAGTATAATACTAACTAAACTTGCAGTGCATGTTACAAACAAACTATTAAAATAAGGTTCAACAATATCCACCCCTCCTTGTGCTGGGGATTTAATTAAAACTCTCCAACCTTCTAAATTTGGTTCAAAATCAACCCATGGAATGTAAGTAACACCTCCATTTACTGAATTAAAATCTTTAAACGAGGTTGTAAGAGCCCAAAGAAAAGGCGCCACAACAAAAACTGTCCAAACCGTTATAAAAAAATATTTTAAAAATGTGTATAATTTTCCCATATTTATTCTTTGAGTAATAGTTTGGTTAATACTTTTGCTATAACTGTTAAACTTATGATCATTATTATTAAATATGTGAATGACATTGAGGCTGCATAACCCATCTGAAACTCTCTAAGTCCCTTAATAAAAATATAAAAACTTGATGTCTCAGTTGAAGTTCCTGGACCACCTGAGGTTAAAACATAAACGGTATCCATTATTTTTGAAGCTTCAATCAATCTAATAATAATTGCGCCAATAGATATGGGTGCCATCAATGGAAACGTTACATAAATAAATTTTCTAATTGGACTTGCTCCATCAATTGCAGCTGCTAAAAAAGGTTCTTTAGGTAGTGATAAAAGACCCGCCAATAATAGTAAAAACATAAAAGGTGTCCACTGCCAAACCTCAACAATAATTACAGTAATTTTAGCTAAAGTAGGGTCTGTAAGCCATTTTGGTGCAACATCAAATATCTGCAAAAGATCATTAACAGGCCCTAGTGACTCATGAAAAAAAGTTCTCCAAATAACTGTCATAATAACTGGAGTAGTCATCATGGGTATTAAAAATAGTACTCTAAAGAATCTTTGAAACTTAATTTCCTTCCAAACCATATGTGCTAAAGCAAAGCCAATTACATACTGTAAGGTTACAGTTGTAACTGACAAGAAACTTAACCTAATAAACGATTCCCAGAATCGCGGATCATCAGTGAATAACCTAACATAGTTTTCAAGGCCTATAAAATTTAAACCATTATAGCTATTCCACCCCGACAAACTTAAACGAACTACAAATATTATTGGGAAAATTAAGATACCTATAAGAACAAATAAACCTGGAAATAAAAAAACGTATTTATGTTTAAAGTTCATGTAATTGAATTTTGAATGTAATGTATATGGCCACTAATTAAAAGTGGCCACATAAAGTTATTTTTATAACTTGTTGTCTTCCATTTTGACACCAACAGCATAATCTTCTTGTACTGCTGATTTTCCAACTCTTTTGACAATTGCTTCCCACTCTTTAGCGACTTCATCCAGCGCTTCTTGAGGTGATAGCTGTCCAGCTAAAGCCTTAGAAGTTCCAGTTGCAACCGCACTAGTGAACTCAAATACACCACGTACTCTTAAAGGGAAAACTCTATTTTTACTTTTTTCCATATCTTTAAGTGTCTTAGTATAACTTTTAGCAATATCTGCATCCCAACCCATAGTATCTATATAAAGATTTGGATCGAAATCAGAGTTTTTAAATGGATTAACACCAAAGTTACCAATAGCTAAGTCAGCTTGGTGGTTTGCTCCGTTAGAAAAGAAACATAGATAGTCAAACGCCATCTCTTGCACTTCACTTTTCTTAGCAACACCTACTGCCCAACCCCATACGATGTATGGTGCTTGGTTATATTTGTTATCCCATTTGCCAGATACTCTATTCCAGACTTTATCTGCACCCGGAAGAGGAGCTGTACCTACTTTATTTTTAATAGGACTATCATCTTGCATTGCTGCAATAAAAGCATCATCCCATGAAAAACTAAATAGAGTTTGTCCACCACCAAATGATCCAATTTCATCACCTAGTCCAAAGTTAATTCCTCCT
Organism: uncultured Candidatus Pelagibacter sp.; assembly: GCA_905612335.1. The sequence continues at coordinate 1,928 of CAJQRT010000035.1, read as the reverse complement.
GGAGGAACATACTTAGTAGCTTCTACCCAGTCAGTTAAAGCCTCAACAAACCCTGGATTGTTAATGTTTGGTTTCATAGTTTCTAAATCAAAAAAGAAACCACCTGGAGTTCTTGGATTTTTAGCATACGCTACTGATCTACTGAAAAAAGCTGCGAACATTAAGTCGTCTTTTTTCATAACTTCAGCTGAACCGTATTCTTTTTCTCCATCTCCATCCCAATCCCAACCGTTAAAGTATTTGGCCATTTCGCCATATTCTTTCCAAGTTGTAGGAACTTTTAACTCTTTTCCAGTATCTGCTTTGTATTTTTTTTGCATCTCAGGATTATCAATTACATCTTTTCTGTATTTTAGATAATGCCTGTCTCCATCAACTGGATATTGATACATAGTTCCGTCCCAAGAAGAAACACCCACATGAGATTTTGTTACATCTTTCATCTCTTTTGTGTTCATGTATTTTTTTGGAACTGGTGCTAAGTATTGTCTCCAGTCATTTATAAAGTTAGAAAATCCAAATACGATATCGTATGGAGATTGACCAGCTTTAAAAGGAACCATAGCTTTTGCATACAAATCACCTGCTGGTGTATGTGTTACATCTACTGTTGCACCCGTTAATTTAGAAAACTGTTCAGCATGAAGAGCTGTAGGCTGTCCAATTACCGGAACTGCGTGCGTATTTATTTTTAGAGTTTTTCCTTTGTAGTTCTTTTTTGAAATTTTTTCATAAGAACAGTCACCAGAAATATCTCCTGTTGCCTTGATATGTGGAAATTGATCACTCCACTTATCTGCAAAAGCTGGACTAAATATCAGTACACCTGATATCATAGCACTTAAGCAAGTTTTTATTATTTTCATTTATCCCTCTCGTTATTTATTATTATGGAACTAAAACGGCTCTTCCCTTAACTTTACCTTCGTTAAGATCATGAAGCGCTTTATTAGCATCGCCTAATTTATATTCTTGCATAGAAAGTGTAACTAACCCTTTGTTAGCTAACTCCATCAACTCATATAACTCAGACCACGTTCCTACTAAATTTCCAACTATTGTTTTTTCTGAAATAATTACATCAACAGCTAAAACTCTGATTTCTTCACCATAACCAACAATGTAATAATATCCACTACCTGCTGTCATTTTAATACCCATTGCTGTTGATCCTTTTTCACCAACAAAATCGATTACAGCTTCGCCACCTTTACCTTTGGTAAGCTCTAAAACTCTTTCAGTTTCATTACCGTCAATTAAAACTCCCTCATCACCACCAAGCGACATTGCATGTTTTAATGCTTCAGCAGATTTTTCAACAATAATAATATTTGCTGCACACATCGCTTTTAAACATTGAATTGCAATATGGCCAAGTCCACCAGCACCAATAATTACACAAGTCTGACCTGGTAATAAATGTCTAGTAGCTTTTTTAACAACTCTGTAAGCAGTTAATCCAGCATCAGAAAATGGCGCAACATCTTTTGGTGCTAATATAGTAGGTAGTTTAATTAAATTACGCACACTTGTTTTAAGTAATTCTGCATACCCACCTTCTTTAATATTCAAACCTGGAAATGCTCCATCTTCAGCATGTTGATCTAAACCTCTACGGCAGCTTAAACAAGTTCCATCAGTTCCTGAAATAATTGGGTGCAAAATAACTGGGTCACCTTTTTTAAATCCAACAACATCTTTTCCTACTTCTTCAACCCATCCAGCATTTTCATGACCCATAACCATAGGTAACAAATCTCCTTTGGGATCTTGAATATGCTCCCAAACACCTTCAATGATGTGTAGATCAGTTCTACAAACTCCTGCAGCACCAATTTTAACAATAACATCTGATGATTTTTCTAATTTTGGATCTGGCATTTCTTGCTCAGTAACCCAAACTTTTTCATCCATTTTAGGATTATACT
>CAJQRT010000034.1 GCA_905612335.1 uncultured Candidatus Pelagibacter sp. | reverse complement strand
GCTGAAGAAATTTTTAGACAAGTAAAAAAGCTTAAGCCTGATCTGTTTGAAGTTCATGAAAATCTAGAAAATTTGTTAAAATTTAAAACTTTAACACTAAAGATTAGAGAGGCTAAAAAAAATTATAAAAATAATGATATAGGTGAATTAGACTCCCCTTTAAAGTTAGCATCCAATTTTTTTACTTCAAACAGAGAAGTAGAGACAGAACTTGTAAAAAGTTTATATGAAATCAAAAGCAAAGAACTTAATCAAACTAAAGGTGTTTTTTTTGGGAGTGGTAGACATTCAATAAACTTCAGATTATTTGAGCAACTTTCTAAAGATAATTATTCTATTATTAAAAAAGTAGAAAAAGATTTAACTACTATTATGAAGCAGGCGGTTAATTCAGATATCTTTATAGTGGATTCTTTTTTTAGTATCTTAAATAATGGAGGTGGTTCAAATTATCATACTCATTTATCTAAATTTGATAAAATTAATAAATTAGTTAAGCAAAAATATAGCCTCACATATTACTTAACTATTGGAGATCAGAATTGTAGTGAGCCCGGAATTTTAAAAATGAAAAATCCAGATGATGAAATTTTACCACACAAAGGTACGATAATTATTTTTCCTGCATCACGAAGTCATTCAGCATTTTATAATGGTAAAGTTGATAGAGTTATGATTGGGGTTAATTTTTATAGTCTTATTTGATTCCATTTTAAAAAAATCAATTTTCACGTGTATTTTTGTTATAAAAAAAACGATAGTTTAATTTTTTATATCATTTATAAGATGAACTGAAAATGAGAGTTTAATAAACAATGATCAATTTAGCCAAAAAAATATTTTTTTATATTAAAAATGAAGGTCTTGTATACACGGCAAAACATATTTTTAGATTTATTGCCAACCCTTTTTTATATAAAATTAGACCAAAATTAATGGAAATTCAGAAAAAAAAATTTGTTAAAAAATATAACATTAGTTTTCCTGAAAGTGATATATTTGCAAATCCCGATTATTTAGATCTTAATAATCTAGTAAATCAAATAAATAATCATAAGCCAAAATGTATTTTAGAGCTAGGCACAGGATATTCAACATATGCTATGATTTTTGCATTAAATAAACTTGAAGAGAAAACTGGCCACAAATTTGAATTTTATGCTGTTGACCAAAATGAATGGTATTTAAATGAATTAAGATCATTTATTCCAGAGCATTTATCTAAAAAAATTAATTTTGTATATCGTCCAGTTTATGTAGAGAATTATCAAGATACTTTAATGAGTTTTTTTAAGGATTTACCTGATAAAAAATATGATTTTATCTATGAAGATAGAGAAGACCTAAAGCAATCAAAGTTAGCTGGTGATGCATTAAAATATGAAAATAATTTAGATCTCAGTAAGCATAAACTTCATATTACTATAGATGGAATGCCAATAACTAAAAATTACTATAAAAAAAATCTAAAAGGTAAGTATAGTATTTCTGGATCAGCGATTCATGGAACAAATTTTACCCCCTTAAATAAAATTTGAGATTATAAATTTTATTAAACTAGCTAACCTCTCAAACTCTGGTAATTTTTTTTATCAAAATTTCTTTAAGGATTTTTTTAGCTAAATATACTGACAATATAGAAAAAGTGTTAAGCATAGAAGAAGAGTAAAAATAGTGAAGGTCTGTATGTAGTAATTGAAAGTACAACTAGCCGACTTTAGCATCAATTCAAAATACCCATTCTAGAATCCATACATTCACTTAGAGTTGTTTCCAGCCGATCTAATGAAGGAAAATCGTTTGTCATGTTTTTCTGCTCTTCTAATGGCTTCTCAGGAGCTAAGATCTCTGATTTATTTCTAAATAAAACAATACAACTGAACTGTGTGAGGAGCAGATGCGCAGCATCTGTGACTGTTGATATTGCTGGCGAATTTGAATCTTTATTTCGATCTGTTGTTAAACTGTCGGTGTTTATTAATTATAAATAATAGAATTATTTGTATTTAAATCATGCTTAGTTTTTGCTTATGTTAAATGAGGTGTGTGAGGTTTAGAATGAAGTCCTTTGATTACAAATCAATTGCTCTACCAGCTGAGCTGCTAATCAAGAATTTTTTTTCAAATAACTTAAATGATGAAACACAATTGCTGCACTATTTGAGATATTTAAGCTTTCTACATCCTTATTTATATCAATCTTAACTAAAAAATCTGTGTATTTTCCAGTATGTTCTCTCATACCAAAACCCTCAGATCCAAATAAAAGAACATTTTTTCCACTCCATTTAATATTAGCAAAATTTTTATCTCCTTTTGCATCAAATCCATAAACCCAAAAGTTTTTTTCTCTTAAATTTTTAAGTGTTGAGTTAATGTTAGATACTTCAAATACATTTAAATGCTCCATACAACCACTCGCTGCTTTATACATTAGTTTACTGTCAGAAGGGAATTGTCTTTCCTTAACTATTAAACCATCGATATCGAATGAAGCTGCACTTCTTATTAGTGACCCAATATTTCTTGGATCAGTTACTTCATCTATACAAACAAATGTTAGATTATTTTTTCCTTTTATAAATTCTTTTAAGTCGGGTTGATCTAAATGTTCAACTTCTGCAATATAACCACCATGCATCATTTGATCTTTAGAGGTATATTTGTCTAATTCTTTTTTTGATTTGAAATAAACCTTAACGTCTTCAAGAACATTTTTCTTTGGGTTTTTTCTATGAATATTTTTTTTACTTTCTTCTGTTAAAAAAACTTTTAAAACCTTTCTTTTTGGGTTTCTTAAAGCCTCAATAACCGCATGTTGACCAACTATTAAAAAAGATGATTTATTCATAAAACTATCTTTGTTTTATACGTATTTTCCTTTATTTTCACAGTAAATCTCGTGTTGCAATTGCATAATAAAAATATATAAAACGCATGTTGTTTGAAGCTTTATTGAACAAGGGGACACTTCCCCAAAAAGGAGGGGTTCCAGAGCGGTCAAATGGGGCGGGCTGTAAACCCGTTGACTTCGGTCTTCGAAAGTTCGAATCTTTCCCCCTCCACCATTCAATAAATTTTTTTATAACAATGGAGTGTTATTCTTGATGTTGTGCGGGTGTAGTTCAATGGTAGAACGCTAGCCTTCCAAGCTGGATGTAAGAGTTCGATTCTCTTTACCCGCTCCAAGAAAAAAAGAAATTATTAATAAAACTAAAACTGAGGTAAAAAAGTAATGTCAAAAGAAAAGTTCATAAGAAATAAACCACACTGTAACATTGGTACAATTGGTCATGTCGACCACGGTAAAACAACATTAACTGCAGCGATCACAAATGTTTTAGCAGAAACTGGTGGAGCAAAAGCTGTAGCTTATGATCAAATTGATAAAGCCCCTGAAGAAAAAGAAAGAGGAATTACAATTTCAACTGCTCACGTTGAATATGAAACTGAGAAGAGACATTACGCACACGTAGATTGCCCGGGTCACGCTGACTATGTAAAAAACATGATTACAGGTGCGGCTCAAATGGATGGAGCTATCTTAGTAGTTAACGCCGCTGATGGTCCTATGCCTCAAACAAGAGAGCACATTCTTTTAGGAAGACAAGTTGGTATTCCTTCAATTGTTGTTTACTTAAATAAAGTAGACCAAGTTGATGACAAAGACATGATTGAACTTGTAGAAGAAGAAATTAGAGAACTTTTAACTTCTTACAAATATCCTGGTGAAACAACTCCTATCATTAAAGGATCTGCATTAGCTGCTGTTGAAGGTAGAGATGAAGAAATTGGAAAAAATTCTATTCTAGAATTAATGAAAGCTGTTGATGAATTTATTCCACAACCAGTTAGAGATGTTGATAAACCATTCCTAATGCCTGTTGAGGATGTTTTCTCAATTTCAGGTAGAGGAACCGTTGCAACTGGTAGAATTGAGTCTGGTGTTATTAAAACTGGTGAAGAAGTTGAAATCGTTGGTGTTACTGAAACTAAAAAATCAGTTTGTACTGGTGTTGAAATGTTTAGAAAACTTTTAGATTCTGGTGAAGCAGGTGATAATGTTGGTATTCTATTAAGAGGTGTTGAGCGAGATGATATTCAAAGAGGACAAGTTCTTTGTAAAGCTGGTTCAATTACACCACATACTAAATTTGAAGCTCAGGCTTATGTACTTAAAAAAGACGAGGGTGGAAGACACACTCCTTTCTTTACTAAATACAGACCTCAGTTTTACTTTAGAACAACTGATGTAACTGGAGAAGTTACATTACCAGCAGGAACTGAAATGGTTATGCCTGGTGATGATGCTAAATTCACCGTTACACTAATTACTCCGATTGCGATGAGCGAAAAATTAAACTTTGCTATTCGTGAAGGTGGTAGAACAGTTGGAGCTGGAGTAGTAACTAAAATTATAGAGTAAACTCTATAGGAGTGTAGCTCAATTGGTAGAGTGCCGGTCTCCAAAACCGGAGGTTGAGGGTTCGATTCCCTCCGCTCCTGCCAATAAGCAAAACAGTATATTATGAAAAACCCGATAAAATTTATCCAAGAAGTTAAACAAGAAGCCTTTAAAGTTTCTTGGCCTACTGGAAAAGAGACAATGCAAGGTGCATTAATGGTATTTGCTATGGCAGTTATTATGTCTCTTTTCTTTTTGCTTCTTGATCAAGTGCTTAAATTTCTATTGGAAGCTTTATTAAAGGTAAGTATTTAATGAAAAATTGGTATATCGTTCAATCTCACTCAAATTTTGAGAATAAGGTTGCAGGATCAATAAAAGAAGAGGCTGAAAAAGCAAATATTTCTGATAAAATTGAAGAAATTGTTGTCCCAACACATGATGTAACAGAAGTAAAAAGAGGAAAAAGAATTCAAAGAAAAAAGAAATACTTTCCTGGTTATGTTTTGATTAAAAGTGAAATGGACAATGATCTTTATCATTTAATTAAAAATTTAAAGCGTGTAAGTGGATTTTTAGGTTCAAAAGGTATTCCTGTCCCTGTTTCTGATAAAGAAATAGAAAAGATTTTGGGACAAATAAAAGATGGTGTAGCTCAGCCAAAATCTGCTATAGAATACAGCATTGGTGAAAAAGTTCAGGTCGTTGATGGTCCTTTTGCATCATTCAGTGGTATGGTTGAAGATATTGATGAAGAAAAATTAAGACTTAAGGTTTCTGTTTCAATATTTGGAAGACCAACACCAGTTGATTTAGAATATAACCAGGTAGAGAAAGCAAGTTAATGGCAAAAGAAATTAGCGGATATATAAAATTACAAATTATGGGCGGACAAGCTAATCCTGCCCCACCAGTTGGTCCAGCTTTAGGTCAGCGTGGCATAAATATAATGGAATTTTGTAAAGCTTTTAACGATAAGACCAAAGCATTCGCTGGAAAACCAATTCCAGTTATTATCACAGTTTACAAAGATAAAAAATTTGATTTTGAAATTAAATCACCTCCAGCATCTCACTTTATTAAAGAAGCTGCTAAATTAAAAGGTGGATCAAAAGAACCCGGCAGAAGTATAGCCGGATCAATTACAAAAAAACAAGCAGAAGAAATTGCGACCCAAAAAATGAAAGATCTTAATGCACATAGTTTAGAGCAAGCCGTGAAAATTATTGCGGGTTCAGCAAGATCAATGGGGATAGAGGTTAAAGACTAATGGCATCAAAGAGATTTAAAAAATTACCAAAAAAAACTAAAGATCTAGCTTCTGAATTGATAGAAAAATTATTATCAGATGTTAAAAAGAACTGTACTACAAAATTTGATGAGTCTATTGATCTATCTTTTCAAGTTAACAATAAACAAAAAAAAGGTGAAGTAAATATTAGAACGGTAGTTAATTTACCTGGTGGAACTGGTAAAAAAGTAAAAGTTGCTGTTGTATGTGAGGATGATAAAGCACAAGAGGCTAAGGATGCGGGTGCAGATATAGTTGGAAGTGATGAGTTTATTGATAAAATTAAAGCAGGTGAGTTAGATTTTGAAAAATTGATTTGCACACCAGGCATGATGATTAAACTTTCAAAACTTGGAAAAGTTTTAGGACCAAAAGGTCTTATGCCCAATCCTAAACTTGGATCTGTTTCTGATGATGTAAAACAAGCAGTAACTGATGCTAAATCTGGTCAAGCTGAAATTAGAAACGATAAAGATGGAAATATTGGTGTAAGTATTGGTAAAAAATCTTTTCATGACGATCAACTACTTAAGAATTTTCATGCTATTTTAGACACTTTAGAAAAAGAAAAAGGTAACCTAACTTTAAAAGGTGACTTAATAAAAAATACTTTTGTAACATCTAGTATGGGTGTTTCGTATAAAGTCAAATTAGGAAAAACTATATAGTTATGATGAACAAGGAGCAAAAAAAGAATTACATTAGTGAAATGGAAACTCAGTTTCAGAATAATGAAGCAGTACTAGTTACCCATTATCAAGGTCTTACAATGTCTCAACTCGATGAGTTAAGAGCTCAAATGAGAGAACATGGTATCAAGTTTACTATAACTAAAAATAGAATTACTAAAATTGCACTTGAAAAAACGAAGTGTAAGGAGCTTTCTGGTTTATTTACAGGAGCTACTGCAGTAGCTTTTTCCGATGATGCTATAATGTCAGCTAGAATTTTATCAAAATTTGCAAAAACTAATGAAAACCTAAAACTTTTAGGTGGAATTATGGGTAGCGATGTTTTGGACCAAGCTGGAGTTCAGAATGTAGCTAATTTACCAACACTAGATGAGGCTAGAGCAAATATTGTAGGAATTCTAGCAGCACCAGCGTCAAAATTTGTAAGTATTTTACTTGCACGTTCCGAAAAAATGAGTAGTTTGAGCCCAGAAAATTCTTAAAAAACAACCTAAAGAGTAAAAAAAATATGCCTGATCTTAATAAAATTATTGAAGACTTATCAAGTTTAACTGTTGTAGAAGCAGCTGAACTTTCAAAACAACTTGAAGAAAAATGGGGTGTTACAGCTATGGCTGCAGCAGCACCAGCAGCAGCAGCTGGCGGAGCAGCTGAAGAAGCTAAAGATGATTTTACAGTTATGTTAATTTCTGCTGGTGATAAAAAAATTAATGTTATTAAAGAAGTTAGAGCAGCAACATCTTTAGGTCTTAAAGAAGCAAAAGATTTAGTTGAAGGTGCTCCAAAAGAAGTGAAGTCTGGTGTAAACAAAAAAGATGCTGAAGAGCTTAAAGCTAAGTTAGAAGCAGCAGGCGCAAAAGTAGAACTTAAATAAATTAATTAGAAAGATTTTATAACTGGTTAATTTATTAACCTGTGATTAGTAATAAATGCAATTATCTTTTACTCAAAAGAAAAATGTAAGAAAAAGCTTTGGAAAGCTTGCGGAAACTTTATCCATTCCAAATTTAATTGAAGTTCAAAAAAATTCATACAAACAACTTACAGACTTTGACAGTGAAGCAGGGGATTTATCAAAAGGATTTGATAGGGTTTTTAAAAGTATTTTTCCAATAGAAGATCTGAATGATAAAGCAACATTAGAATATGTTGCTTATAGACTTGAAAAACCAAAATTTGATACTGAGGAATGTATTCAAAGAGGACTATCTTTTACGTCAGCATTAAAGTGCACTCTAAGATTAGTTGTTTACGAGATAGATCAAGAAAATAATACTAAAGATATTTTATCTGCAAAAGAACAAGAAGTTTATATGGGTGAAGTGCCCATGATGACTGATAGTGGAACTTTTATAACAAATGGTGTTCAAAGAGTTGTTGTAAACCAAATGCACAGAAGTCCTGGAGTATTCTTTGATCATGACAAAGGTAAATCACACGCAAGCGGTAAATTATTATTTAATTGTAGAGTTATTCCTAATAGAGGATCTTGGTTAGATTTAGAATACGATGTTAAAGATTTCTTATATTTCAAGATAGATCGGAAGAAAAAAATATTTGCTTCAACTCTTTTGATGGCTTTAGGTTTAACAAAATCTGAAATAGCTGATGAATTTTATAATAAAGATACTTATTCATTTGATGCAAAAACTGGTAAATGGAAGACTAAATTCAATCCTGAAAATTATAAAGCTAAAAATTTTTCTGAAGAAGTTACTGATGCTAAAACTGGAAACGTTATAATTAAGCTTGGTGATAAGATTAATTTTTTAAGTGCAAAAAAACTAGCTACAGATGGACTTAAAGATATTTTGGTATCTCAAGAATCTTTAATTGGAAAATATTTACATAATGAAATTAAAGTTAGCGATGATGAGGAGGAGGGAACCTTTGGAATTGGTACTGAGATAAATGACACTATTATCAAACAAATTTTAGAAGCTAACATAAACTCAATTGAGATTTCTATTACAAATTCTATCAATAAAGGACCTTATTTATTATCAACAATTTTAAATGATACAAATAATTCAAAAAATGATGCGATTACCGAAATTTACAAAGTTTTAAGACCAGGTGAACCACCAACAGTTGAGATTGCTACACAAATATTCAAAAACTTATTCTTTAGTTCAGATAGGTATGACCTTTCTGATGTTGGTAGAGTTAAAATGAATTCAAGATTAAGCCTTGAGTGTTCTGATAAAATTACAATTTTAAGAAATGATGACATAATTGCTATTATTCACAAAATGTTAGATTTAAGAGATGGTAAAGATGAAGTTGATGATATCGATCATTTAGGCAACAGAAGAGTAAGGTCTGTTGGTGAGCTTGTTGAAAACCAAGCACGTATTGGGGTTTATAGAATGGAAAGAGCTATTAAAGAAAAAATGACAACTCTTGATATTGAATCGGCAATGCCACAAGATTTAATTAACGCAAAACCATTAACAGTTTCCCTTAAAGATTTTTTTGTAAGTTCGCAGCTTTCACAATTTATGGATCAAACAAATCCACTATCTGAAATTACACACAAAAGAAGAGTTTCAGCTTTAGGACCCGGTGGTCTAACAAGAGAAAGAGCTGGATTTGATGTTCGTGATGTTCACCCAACTCACTATGGAAGAATTTGTCCAATTGAAACACCTGAAGGACCAAATATTGGTTTAATTAATAGTTTATCTACTTATGCTAAAATTAATAAATATGGTTTTATTGAAAGTCCATATAAAAAAGTGCAGGACGGTGTAGTTCAAGATAAAGTTGAATATCTGTCAGCGATGGAAGAGACTAAATACACAATAGCACAAGCCAATGCTAAACTTGATAAAAATGGAAAAATTTTAGAAGAACTTGTTCCTTGCAGAGAAAATTTAAACTTTGTTTTATCAAAACCTCAAAATATTGATTATATAGACGTTTCACCTAAACAGTTAGTTTCTGTTGCAGCATCTTTAATTCCTTTCTTAGAAAACGATGATGCGAACAGAGCCCTAATGGGATCTAACATGATGAGACAAGCAGTTCCTTTATTAAAGCCAGAATCTCCATTAGTTGGTACTGGTATTGAAAGTGATGTAGCTCTTGATTCAGGTGTTACTATTGTTGCTAATCGTGATGGCACAGTTGATAAAATTGATGGAAAAAGAATTGTAATTAAAGCAACCGAAGAAACAGATTTTACAAAATCAGGTGTAGACATTTATAACTTACAAAAATTTAAAAGATCAAACCAAAATACATGCATCAACCAAAAACCACTTGTTAGAGTAGGTGATAAAGTTAAATCAGGTGATATTATCGCTGATGGCCCATCTACTAAATTAGGGGAGTTAGCACTTGGAAAAAATGTAACTGTAGCATTCATGCCTTGGCAAGGTTACAACTTTGAAGACTCTATTCTAATTTCAGAAAGATGTGTTACAGACGATGTATTTACATCAGTTCATATTGTTGAATATGAAGTTATGGCTAGAGATACAAAGTTGGGTGAAGAAGAAATCACTAGAGATATTCCAAATGTAAATGAAGAAGCTTTAAAAAATCTAGATGAATCTGGGATTGTTTATATTGGTGCTGAAGTAAAAGCTGGTGACATATTAGTTGGTAAAGTTACACCAAAAGGTGATTCAGCATCTGGGCCTGAAGAAAAATTATTAAGATCAATTTTTGGTGAAAAAGCAATTGATGTAACTGATACATCTTTAAAAATGTCTAGAGGAAGCAGTGGAACGATCGTTGACGTCAGAGTATTCAACAGACATGGTATAGAAAAAGATGAAAGATCTATAACAATTGAAAGAGCGGAAATTGAGATTGTTCAAGAAGATAAGATTGTAGAGGAAGAAATTTTAGAAAGAAGTATAAAACAAAGAGCTAACCAGATTTTGTCTGGAGCATCTTTAACTAAAAAAATTAAAGATTTAGATGAAGGTACCAAACTTGACCTTGATACAATTAATAAGATTAACATTAATGATGTATTCAAAATAACAGTAGGTAATGTTAATGATGAAGCAAGTATTGCTCAATTAAAAGATCAATATAATCAAGCAAAGCAAGATATTCAAGAAAGATTTGAAGATAAGGTTTTAAAAATTAGAAGTGGTGATGATTTATTACCAAGTGTTATGAAAATGGTAAAAGTTTTTGTTGCGATTAAAAGAAGATTAAGACCTGGTGATAAGATGTCAGGTAGACATGGAAACAAGGGTGTAGTTAGTAAAATTGTACCCGTTGAAGATATGCCTTATAGAGAAGATGGAAGAGCAGTTGATATTGTATTAAATCCACTTGGGGTTCCTAGTCGTATGAACGTAGGTCAAATCTTAGAAACACACTTAGGTTGGGCCTGTAAAGAATTTGGTGAAGAAGTTAAAAGATTAGTAAATGAAAATAATAAAAAATTTGAAAAAACTCAAAAAATTTCATCCTTTTTAACATCAGTTTATGGAAAAGAAGTTTTTGATGGAGGTATTGACAAATTAAACAAGACTGAATTTGCAGATTTATGTGAAAACCTACAAAATGGTATAGCAATTTCAACTCCAGTATTTGATGGAGCTAAAGAAAAAGATGTCTCTGAAATGCTTGAATTAGCTAAATTACCAACGTCTGGACAGACCAATTTATGGGATGGAAGAACGGGCGAAATGTTTGATAGACCGGTAACTGTTGGAATTATTTATATGTTAAAACTTCATCATCTTGTTGAAGATAAAATTCATGCAAGATCTACGGGACCATACAGTCTTGTAACTCAGCAACCTTTGGGTGGTAAAGCTCAATTAGGTGGTCAAAGATTTGGTGAAATGGAAGTTTGGGCTCTTGAAGCATATGGTGCTTCTTACACTCTACAAGAAATTTTAACTGTTAAATCTGATGATGTTGCTGGAAGAGTTAAGGTTTACGAAACAATTGTTAAAGGTGAAGAGAACTTTGAATCAGGAATACCCGAATCATTTAATGTGTTAGTTAAAGAAATTAAATCATTAGCACTAAACATAGAGTTAAATTAAATATGAAAAAAGAATTAACAGACTTATTTAAAAATAGTGAAGTTTCTGAAGCGCAAAATTTTAGTAGTATTAAAATTACTTTAGCTAGCCCTGAAAAAATTAAATCTTGGACATATGGTGAAATTAAAAAACCTGAAACTATTAACTACAGAACTTTTAGACTAGAAAAAGATGGCTTATTTTGTGCAAGGATTTTTGGACCAATAAAAGATTACGAATGTTTGTGTGGCAAATACAAACGTATGAAATTTAGAGGAATTATCTGTGAAAAATGTGGAGTTGAAGTAACAAAATCAAACGTAAGAAGAGAGAGAATGGGTCACATAAATCTCGCTACTCCGGTTGCTCACATTTGGTTTTTAAAATCATTACCTAGTAGAATTTCATTAGCCGTTGACATGAAGCTAAAAGAAGTTGAGAGAGTTCTTTATTTCGAAAACTTCATAATTATTGAGCCTGGTTTAACTGGTCTTCAAAAAAACCAATTACTTAACGAAGAAGAACTAGCCAAATACCAAGATGAGTTTGGTGAAGAATCATTCGAAGCTGGCATAGGCGCTGAAGCAATTTTATCGATTCTTAAATCGATGGACCTTGAGCAAGAAAGAAAAATTTTAATTAATACAATTAAAGAAACAAAATCTAAAGTTAATGAAGAAAGATCAATAAAAAGACTTAAGTTAATCGAGTCATTTATAGAAACTGGTCAAAAACCTGAATGGATGATTTTAACTGTGATACCAGTTATACCACCTGAATTAAGACCTTTAGTTCCATTAGACGGAGGAAGATTTGCAACATCTGATCTTAATGATCTTTATAGAAGAGTTATAAACAGAAATAATCGTCTTAAGAGATTGATGGATTTAAAAGCTCCTGACATTATCATTAGAAATGAAAAAAGAATGCTTCAAGAGTCTGTTGATGCTTTATTTGATAATGGTCGTAGAGGAAGAGTAATTACTGGTACTGGTAAACGTCCACTTAAATCTTTAGCAGAGATGCTTAAAGGTAAACAAGGTAGATTTAGACAAAACTTATTAGGAAAAAGAGTTGATTACTCTGGAAGATCTGTAATTGTTGTAGGTCCTGACCTTAAGCTTCATGAGTGTGGCTTACCGAAAAAAATGGCTTTAGAATTATTCAAGCCATTTCTGTATGCTAGATTAAATAAATTAGGATTAGCTTCCACAATTAAGCAAGCAAAAAAATTAGTAGAAAAAGAAACTAATGCTGTTTGGGATGCATTAGAACTTATTGTAAGAGAACACCCAGTTTTATTAAACCGTGCACCAACACTTCACAGACTAGGAGTTCAAGCTTTTGAACCTAAGTTAATTGAGGGAGATGCAATTGAACTGCACCCATTGTGTTGTGCGGCTTTTAATGCTGACTTTGATGGTGACCAAATGGCTGTTCACGTTCCTCTAAGTTTAGAGGCTCAACTAGAAGCTAGAATTTTAATGCTTTCAACGAACAATATTTTAAGTCCATCAAATGGTAAACCTATCATAGTACCGAGTCAGGATATGATTTTAGGTTTATACTATTTATCTCAAGCTCCATTTCAAACTGAAAAACCAGATGGTTACTTTATAAATAATGATGAAATTGAACATGCTTTATCAACAGGTCAGATAAAAGTACACTCTACTATTGTTTCAAGGTTCGAAACACTTGATGAGAAGGGTAATAAAAGAGTTGAAAAACACACAACAACTGCTGGAAGATTTTTATTAGCTAATTTATTACCAAAAAATAAAGACATTACTTTTTCAATGATAGATAGACTGCTTCCTAAAAAAACTGTTTCAGAAATTATTGATAGTGTTTTCAGATTTTGTGGTCAGAAAACTACAGTTATTTTTTGTGATCATTTAAAAGATTTAGGATTCAAACATGCGTTTAAAGCAGGTATTTCTTTTGGTAAAGATGACTTAGTTATTCCTGCAAACAAAGGACAATTGATTGATGACACTAAAAAATTAATTGCTGACTATGAAAATCAATATTCAGAAGGTTTAATTACTAGAGGTGAGAAATACAACAAAGTAGTTGATGCTTGGTCAAAATGTACTGATAAAGTAGCCGG
>CAJQRT010000033.1 GCA_905612335.1 uncultured Candidatus Pelagibacter sp. | reverse complement strand
GCTGATAATTTTTTACACACAGATAGTCGTAGTAAAATAATTTATAAAATTAAAATCAATAAAAACTACAAAATAGTTAAAAAATCTAAATTTTTAAAATTTTCTAAAAAAGATGGTTCACCTGATGGTATGACAATTGACTCCAAAAAAAATGTTTGGATTTGTCATTTTGGTGGTGCATGTATTTCTGTTTATAATCTTAAAGGTAAAAAAATTCATAAAATAGATCTAAATGCAAAAAATATTACAAATTGTACATTTGGTGGATTGAATAATAATGAAATTTTTGTCTCAACTGCCTTGAAAGGCATGAATAAAAGTGAAATCAAAAAATATAAATTTTCAGGTTCACTATTTAAAATAAAGACAAATGTTAAGGGAATTCAAGCAAAACCCTTTAAGATTTAGTAATTATTATAGAGCTATTAAGTATAGTTATGCAATTAATATAGTTTATATTTAATTTTATATGAAAAATATTGGATTTATAGGAATAGGACTTATGGGTTTTCCCATGGCAAAAAACCTTCTTAAATCAGGATATAATATAAAAGCTTATAATAGATCTCAAGATAAAGCAGATAGACTTAAAGAATTTGGAGCAGAAATATCTACATCAATCAAAGATGTTGTTACAAATTCTGATGTAGTTATTGCAATGCTTACAGATGATGCTGCGGTAGAGAAAGTAATGGGTAGTGATGAATTTATATCCAACATTAAAGAAAGCGCCACAGTAATTGATATGAGTTCTGTCAATCCTGTTATTACAAAAAAATATGCTGAGATTTTAAGAGAAAAGAATATTAACTATCTAGATGCACCTGTATCTGGAGGAACAATTGGAGCAGAAGAGGCTTCTTTAGCTATCATGGTGGGCGGTGATGAAAAAACATTTAAAGAATGTTATGATCTTCTTAAAATATTAGGTAACCCAACACTAGTAGGCCCAGTGACATCTGGTCAAATTTCAAAACTAGCAAATCAAATAATTGTAGGTGTTACTATTGGAGCTGTAGCAGAAGCAGTCACTTTATGCGAAAAATCTGGAACTAATCCAAGTAAAATGATTGAAGCCTTATCAGGAGGATGGGCTGATAGTAAAATATTACAAACTCATGGAAAAAGAATGATTGTTAAAGATTTCTCACCAAAAGGAAAAACTACAACACAATTAAAAGATATGACTAATATCATTAATGCTGGAAAAGCTGTTGAAACTCATTTGCCTATTTCTAGTTTAATTAAAGAAATGTATAAAGATCTGGTAGCTGATGGACATGGTAATACTGATCATAGCTCTCTATATAATGCAATTGAAAAGATAAATAAAAAATGAAATTTTTAAGAATTGGAAAAGTAGGACAAGAAATTCCTGTAGCATTAGATGACGAAGGAAAATACAGAAATTTATCTTCAGTTATTAAAGATTTAAATCCTGAAAGTATTAATTTTGAAACTCTAGATAAAATTAAAGAAATAGATTTGAAGAGTTTGGAGGAAATAAATCAAAATGAAAGAATAGGGTCTTGTATTTCTAAGCCAGGAAATTTTTTTGCAATTGGTTTAAATTATGTTGAGCATGCAAAAGAGACAGGTGCTAAAACACCTGAGAACCCAGTTCTATTTAACAAGTCAGTTCATTCTATAGTTGGACCAAATGACAATGTTCTTATACCCAAGACTTCAAAAAAATTAGATCATGAGGTGGAGATAGCCTTTGTTATAGGAAAAAAAGCAAAAAGAGTTTTAGAAAAAGATGCACAAGATTATATTTTTGGATACTGTATTTGTAACGATGTCAGTGAGCGTGAATGGCAAAAAGAAAAAGGGGGTCAATGGGTTAAAGGAAAATCAGGTGATACATTTGGACCTTTAGGCCCTTATTTAGTAACCAAAGATGAGATTCAAGATGTTAATAATTTGAACTTAACGCTAGATGTCAATGGTGATAGGCACCAAACGGGTAATACTAATCAGATGATTTTTAATTTTAATTTTTTGATTGCTCATATAACAAGTTTTATAACTTTAATGCCTGGAGATATTGTTACAACAGGCACCCCTCCAGGAGTAGGACTTGGAATGAATCCTCCAGTTTTTTTAAAAGATGGGGATAGAATGGACTTGTCAATTGATACACTTGGTACACAAAACGCGAAAGTAGTAGCTGAATAAATTTATATGATTGAATTATTTATTGCTTTTGGTGCAGGCCTAATTAGTTTTTTATCACCCTGTGTTTTGCCCCTAATACCAGGTTACATTTCTTTTATTTCTGGAGCATCTTTGGATGAGCTACTTAAAAATAAGAAAATAAACTTAATACCTTTAATTCTATTTACCTTAGGTTTTTCTACAGTTTTTATTATATTTGGTGCTGCGGCGTCTTATTTGGGTCAAATACTTTTACAAAATTCAGAAACTTTAAGAATAATTGCAGGATTAGTCATCATAATATTTTCTCTACAATTAATTGGAATTATAAATATTAGTTTTTTAAATTTTGAAAAAAAAATTTATACCAAAAAGAATAATAATATTTGGTTTTCTTTTATAGTGGGTATGGCTTTTGGTTTTGGTTGGACGCCTTGTATAGGCCCAATCTTAGGCTCAATTCTTGCGTTGGCCTCCACAGAAGAAACAATATCCAAAGCAGTAGTTTTGCTTAGTTTTTATTCACTTGGGTTAGCAATACCTTTCATTTTATCAGGCTATCTAATGCAAAGATTTTTGATGTTTTCCAAAAACTTTAAAAAGAATATTAATTTAGTCACAACGAGCGGTGGTATAATACTTTTAATAACTGGTGTTCTAATTTTAACAAACCAATTACAAATTTTAGGGTACTATATTTTAAATTATTTACCATTTTTGCAAAATTTTGGTTAATAGGTTAATAATAATCTGAAATTATGAAAATTTATCAAATAGATTCAAGTGCTAGAAAAAAAGGGTCAAGCTCAAGAGCATTAGCAAAAAAATTATTAGAGAAAATCAAAAAACCAGGTGATGAAGTAATTTATAGAGATTTAGATGATGACATGCTTTTTGTCAGTGGCTTAACTGAGTCTGGAATGAAGATTGCAGAAAAAGACCAAACTGAAGAGCATAAAAAAATGTTTAATCTGTCAGATAAACTTGTAAGTGAATTA
>CAJQRT010000032.1 GCA_905612335.1 uncultured Candidatus Pelagibacter sp. | reverse complement strand
GAGTTTGGAAATGTGATAGTTGATTTAGGTAGAACTGAAGCAATTATTCAAAAAAACGAAATGATCCCCAGAGAGAATATTAAAGCTGGTGATAGAGTTAAAGCTTATTGTTATGATGTAAAAAGAGAAGCTAGAGGACAACAAATATTTTTATCAAGAGCACATCCAAAATTTATGGAAAAGTTATTTGTTCAAGAGGTTCCTGAAATTTATGATGGTTTAATTGAAATCAAATCATCTGCAAGAGATCCAGGAAGTAGAGCAAAAATTTGTGTCAAAGCAGTTGATACTTCATTAGACCCGGTAGGAGCTTGTGTAGGAATGAGAGGATCAAGAGTTCAAGCAGTAGTTAACGAATTACAAGGTGAAAAAATTGATATTGTTAATTGGTCTGAAGATCCAGCAATAGTAGTTTCAAATGCATTATCACCAGCTGAAGTTCAAAGAGTAAACGTTGACAGCGTTGCAAAAAAATTAGATGTAATTTTAACTGAGGAAAACTTAAGTAAAGCAATTGGTCGTAGAGGTCAAAATGTTAGGTTGGCTACTAAATTATTAAACTACGAAATTAATATAATGACTGATGCTGAAGATTCAGAAAGAAGACAATCCGAGTTTAAAGAAAAAACTGAAAACTTTGTTAAAAATCTAGAGTTGGATGAAACATTGGGACAATTACTTGTTGCTGAAGGTTTTTCTTCGATCTCAGATATTAAAGATAGTTCACCAGAAAATTTAATGAAAATTGAGGGTATAGAGGAAGACACTGCTAAGGCTTTGATTGAGAGAGCAAAAGATTTTTACCAAAAAGATCAAGAAGATATCACTCAAAGAATTAAGGATTTGGGACTTCAAGATGATCTTATAAATCATAAAGGACTAACACCAGGAATGTTAGTTACCTTAGGAGAACAAAAGATTTTAAAACTAGAAGATTTTGCAGACCTTGCCTCTGATGAATTAACAGGAGGTTATGATGTTGTGAAAGGTGAAAGAATTAAGGTTCAAGGATACCTTGAAGATTTTGCTTTATCAAAAACAGAAGCGGATGAATTAATTATGTCTGCAAGAAACATAATTTATAAAGATTGAGTAATGAAATATGGAAAACAAAAAAACAAAATTAACACTTTCTGGCATAGCCAAGAAATCGATAGAGAATATAGAGTTAGCAAAAACTCAAAGTAAAAATTCTGTTGTAATTGAAAAAAAACCTAGCAAATTTGCGCCTAGAGGTAACTTTATTAGACCTGCTAGTGTTAGGTCAAAACCAGCAGTAACCAACACAAGTAGCTCCCCCCCCAGAACTACATCAGCGCCTAAACCATCTTCTCCAATAACTAATGATTATGAAAAACGTAAGTTAGCTGAGCAAAGAGCAACCAGAAGACTCAAAGGTGACACGGGTAAACCTGATACTAAAAAAAGAGAATTAAAATTAACTGTTTCAAGAGCGTTAAGCGATGAGATCGAAGCAAGAACAAGAAGTATGGCTTCGCTTAAAAGAGCAAAGTTAAAAGAAAATAGAGAGCTAACTAAGGAAGAAATTCAAGAAAGCTTAAAGCCTGTAAAAAGAGATGTAAATATTCCTGAAGCAATCACGGTGAGAGAGCTTTCCAATAGAATGGCAGAGCAATCAAATAACGTAATTAAACATTTATTTGGAATGGGAGTTACAGTTACTATCAATCAAACATTAGCAGCAGATACTGCCGAATATTTAGTAAAAGAATTTGGTCACAATCCAATTAGAGAAACAAAAGCAGAAGAAATTATTCAAAAAATAAAAGAGTCTAGATCTGAAAATTTAAAGAATAGACCACCGATCGTAACTGTGATGGGTCATGTGGATCATGGGAAGACTTCGGTATTAGATGTTTTAAGAAGTGCGAATGTTGTCTCGGGTGAATTTGGTGGAATAACACAACACATTGGTGCTTATCAAATACAACACGAATCTAATAAGTTAACTTTTATAGATACACCGGGTCATGCTGCATTTACAGAAATGAGAGCTAGAGGATCAAAATTAACAGACGTTGTAGTATTAGTTGTTGCTGCAGATGATGGAGTTAAACCTCAAACAATTGAATCTATAAAACACGCTAAAGCTGCGAACGTTCCAATAGTTGTAGCAATTAACAAGTGTGATTTACCAGAGGCAGACCCACAAAAAATAAAGAACCAGCTTTTAGAATATGAGCTTATTGCAGAAGATTTATCGGGAGATACTTTGATGGTCGAAATTTCTGCAAAAAATAAAAAAAATTTAGATAAGTTAGTAGAGTCGATTGTTCTACAAGCAGAAATCTTAGATTTAAAAACTGACTTTGAATCTAAAGCAACAGGAATTGTTTTAGAATCTAAAATTGATATTGGTAGAGGAGCAGTTGCAACAGTTGTGGTTACATCTGGAACAATTAAAAAGGGTGATTTTTTTGTTAGTGGATTAAAATGGGGGAAAGTAAGAGCTTTAATTAATGATAAGGGAGAAAGTGTTAGTGAAGCACCACCATCAATGCCAGTTGAAATTCTTGGGATTAATGGAGCGGCTAAATCAGGAGATGATTTTATTGTCTTAGACTCAGAAAAAGAAGCCAAAACGTTAAGTGAGAATAGAGCAGAAGAAACTAAAACGGGTGGAAGCCCTTTAACTCTTGCAACTCAAGACTCAGCTTTTGCTGATAAGTCAGCTGCAGAATTAAATATTATCGTAAAATCAGATGTTCATGGATCTGCTGAAGCAATCAAGGGTGCAATTAATCAAATTACTCACGATGAAGTAAAAACTAAAATAATTTTATCCGATATTGGAATGGTAACAGAAACTGATGTAACTTTAGCAAAAGCATCTAACGCTGCACTAATTGCATTTAATGTTAAACCTAGCAAAGAAGCAAAAAAATTAGCAGAGAATGAAAAAGTTGTAATATCTTCTTATAATATTATTTACGAGGTTTTAGATTATATTAAACTAAGAATGTCGGGACTTCTTGCGCCTGATGTCCAAGAAAAAATTGTTGGTACAGCTCAAATTTTAGAAATTTTTAAAGTTTCGGGTACAGGAAAAGTTGCAGGTTCAAAAGTAATCGAAGGTGAAATAGCTAGTGGGGCAAGTGCTAGAGTAATTAGAGACGGAGCAATTATTTATACTGGTAAGATTAGTACAATTTTCAGAGAAAAAGATCAGGCTAAACAGGTTATTAATGGTCAAGAATGTGGGATAACACTTAAAGACTTTGTTGATTTTCAAAAAAACGATACAATAGAGGCTTATAGTACAACTTCTACTGAGAGAACGGTGTAATGGTTGATAAAACAGGAAAACCTGTATCACAAAGACAATTACGTGTTGGAGAGATGATTAGGCAATCTTTAGGTATGATTTTCGCTAGAAATGAAGCTAAGGTGCCGAAATTAGAAACTAACACCATAACAGTTACAGAAGTGAAAATGAGTCAAGATCTTAAAATTGCAAAAGCGTATGTATTACCTCTAGGAGGAAAAG
>CAJQRT010000031.1 GCA_905612335.1 uncultured Candidatus Pelagibacter sp. | reverse complement strand
AATATCAAAGATATGAAATTAACATCAAAAGGCAGATATGCAGTAATGGCTTTAGCTGATTTAGCTAATTTCAACAGCATAGATCCTGTATCTTTAAGAGATATATCATTAAGACAGGGCATATCATTAGATTTTTTAGAACAAATATTTTCAAAACTTAAAAAACACAACATAGTGAAAAGCACTAGAGGCACTAATGGTGGCTACGTTTTAAACAAAGATCCTGCTCAAATTAAACTAGCAAATATACTTAACGCTGTAGATGAAGAAGTTAAAACCGTTCAATGTAAAAAAGAGTCAAAAAAAGGATGTAATAACAAAACATCAAAATGTATTACTCATAATTTGTGGGATGAACTTGAAATACACATCAACAATTTTTTTGAGAAAAAAAATTTAAAAGATCTTATAAGCAACAAATTAGAAAGTATAAATTAAAATGGACGCTAGAGAAAAAGAGATAGAAAAATTAAAAGATTATAAATATGGTTTTTCAACTGACATTGAAAACACAAGAGCTCCTAAAGGATTAAATGAAGAAGTTATTAAATTTATTTCAAACATAAAAAAAGAACCTAAATGGATGCTTGATTGGAGATTAAAAGCATTTGAAAGATTAAAACAATTAAAAGAGCCCAATTGGCAAAAACCAAAATATCCTAAAATAGATTACCAAGATCTTTATTATTACTCTGCACCAAAAAGTATGGATGACAAACCTAAAAGTTTAGATGAGTTAGATCCGAAGTTACTTGAAACATATAAAAAACTAGGAATACCACTGCAAGAACAGGCAAGATTAAATGGTATAGCTGTAGATGCTGTATTTGATTCAGTGTCAGTAGCAACAACCTTTAAAGGTGAATTGAATAAAAAAGGAATAATTTTTTGCTCAATGTCTGAGGCAATTCGAGAACACCCTGAACTTGTAAAAAAATATTTAGGATCGGTAATTCCTTTATCAGATCATTATTTTGCAACATTAAACTCTGCAGTATTTACAGATGGTTCATTTGTCTACATTCCAGAAGGTGTCAGATGTCCGATGGAGCTATCAACTTATTTTAGAATTAATGCTACAGAGACAGGTCAATTTGAAAGAACATTAATTATTGCTGACAAAGGAAGTTACGTCAGTTATTTAGAAGGCTGCACGGCACCAATGAGAGATGAAAATCAATTGCATGCTGCCAATGTAGAATTAATCGCATTAGACGATGCTGAAATTAAATATTCAACAGTTCAAAATTGGTACCCTGGAGATAAAGATGGTGTAGGAGGTATTTATAATTTTGTTACTAAAAGAGGATTATGTAAGGGAAAAAATTCAAAAATTTCATGGACACAAGTCGAAACAGGTTCAGCAATCACATGGAAGTATCCAAGTTGTATTTTAAAGGGAGATAATTCTGTTGGAGAATTTTATTCAATAGCTATCACCAATAATCATCAGAAAGCAGACACTGGTACAAAGATGATTCATCTTGGAAAAAATACAAAAAGCAAAATAATTTCTAAAGGTATATCGGCTGGTTTTGCTGATAATACATACAGAGGATTAGTGGATATCGCCAGAAATGCTGATAATGCTAGAAATTTCACTCAATGTGACTCGTTGTTAATGGGGAATAAATGCGGTGCGCATACAGTACCTTATATAAAAAATAAAAACTCTAGTTCAAATATTGAACATGAGGCCACTACTTCTAAAATTAGTGAAGAGCAATTATTTTACTGTAATCAAAGAGGTTTAAATCAAGAAGAGGCTGTTAGTTTAATCGTTAATGGTTTTTGCAAAGAAGTATTACAGCAGCTTCCAATGGAATTTGCCGTAGAGGCACAAAAATTAGTTGGTATTAGTTTGGAAGGGAGTGTTGGGTAAATGTTAAAAATTAAAAATCTTAAAGCAAAAATAGATAATAAAGAAATATTAAAAGGATTAAATTTAGAAATTAAGCCAGGAGAAGTGCATGCAATTATGGGACCGAATGGATCTGGTAAAAGTACTCTGTCTAATGTTCTTTCTGGGAAAAAAGGTTACACGGTAAGTGGAGATATTACATATTTAAATGAAAATTTACTAGATTTAGAGATTGAAGAGAGAGCGCACAAGGGAATATTTTTAGCATTTCAATACCCTTTAGAAATTCCAGGTGTTAATACTAATATCTTTTTAAAAACATCTTTAAATGCAATTAAAAAAGCAAAAGGTGAAAAAGAATTAGATGCAATCGAATTTTTAAAATTAGTTAAACAAAAAGCTTCAGAGTTAAAATTTGATGAAAAAATTTTAAGTAGACAGTTAAATGTTGGTTTTTCTGGTGGTGAAAAAAAGAAGAATGAAATTTTACAAATGTCAATTTTAAATCCCAGATTATCTATTTTGGATGAAACAGACTCTGGTCTTGATATTGATGCTTTAAAAATAGTTTCAGAGGGTGTTAATGCATTAAGAAGTAAAGAAAGTTCTTTTTTAATCATTACTCATTATCAAAGATTATTAGAATATATAAAACCAGATTTTGTGCATGTTCTAATTAATGGACAAATAGTTAAATCGGGTGGGTCAGAACTTGCATTAGAACTTGAAAAAAAAGGATACGAAAGTTTAAGTTAGATTATGGAACAACTAAAAGTAGATTTTAATAAAGTCATAAAAAGTTTAAAACTTTCAGAGAAAAGTATAAATTCTAGAAAAGAAAACTTTAATCAATTTGTAGAGAATGGTTTTCCAAATAAAAGAGTGGAAGATTGGAAATTTTCAGATTTGAATCAGATAATTTCTTCTAATATTGAAAATTTACGCCTTCATACTGACTTTGAAATAAGTGAGATTGATGAAACTACCTTTATTGATAAATTTGCACACAATAAGATAATTTTTCTTAACGGAGTAATTTCTGAAGTTGATTTTAGCTCTGAAGATGGCACTAAAGTTTTGATAACAAGAGATTTAAATCAAAATGAAAATTCTAAAGAAGTTAATTCATTGGTTTCATTGAATAATGCTCTCATTGCCAGTTATATCAGGGTAACAGTTAAAGAGAACTATTCAATGAATGAGCCTTTAATTATATACAATATTACAACCAAAGAGCTTAAGTCAACAGCGATCAATTTGAAAACAGATATTGTTCTTGAAAAAAATAGCAGTTTGAAACTTATAGATTTGTTTGATGATAATTCTGAAAATAATTTTATTAATATAGTTCAAAATTTTGATATTGCACAAGATGCTATTCTTAAAAATTATAAGATTGATCATAAAAAAAATTCTAATATTAAATACTCCTATAATAATATTAATTTAGCAAAAAATAGTATTTCAGAAAACTTTATTTTTTCGACTGGGTCTAAATTTATTAAAAATGAAATTAATTGTAATTTAAATGATGAGTACAGCTCAGCATTTATTAATGGGATAATTAATTTAACAAACTCACAACATCATGAAATCAAAACTAACATTAATCATCTAGCTGAAAATACAAAAAGCTATCAATTAATTAAAAGTGTTT
This sequence comes from uncultured Candidatus Pelagibacter sp., assembly GCA_905612335.1. The sequence goes on along the minus strand of CAJQRT010000031.1, from coordinate 574 downwards.
TAAATGAAAATGCAAAAGGTATTTATCAAGGTAAAATTTATGTTGATTCAAAAGCCCAAAAAACAAATGGGTATCAACTCAGTAAAGCTTTATTATTAAGTGAGAATACTGAATTTGATGGAAAACCAGAACTTGAGATCTATGCTGATGATGTGAAATGCTCTCATGGAGCAACATCTGGAAATTTAGATGAAGATGCAATATTTTACTTGATGTCTCGTGGTTTGAGCAATCAGCAGTCAAAAGAATTATTAATCAATGGTTTTTTAATGGACGCAGTAGAAAAAATTACAGATATAGAAATTAAAGATCTAATTAAAAATATGATAGGAATTACAGAATGAGTATATCGGACATAAAAAAAGAATTTCCAATATTTAGTAACAAGATTCATAATAACGATCTTGTTTATCTTGATAGTGCTAATTCATCTCAAAAACCACAATCAGTAATTGATAGAGTAAACGAATTTTATACCAATGAATTTTCAAATACAGGCAGAAGCGTTCATTACTTAGCTGTGGCAGCAACTAATCTTTATGAAAATACACGATCTTCCGTTCAAAAATATATT
>CAJQRT010000030.1 GCA_905612335.1 uncultured Candidatus Pelagibacter sp. | reverse complement strand
AATTAGAAAAAAATATATTTGTAAAAATCAAATTAAAAAAGGAACTACTGGAGTTAGAGAATTATTGAGATTATATAAAAAAGGCTACTCTATAGCCTTAATGATAGATCAGAGAGTCTCTCAAGGGATAAAATCTAAATTCTTTGATGAGAAAGCATTCACCACAACTATTCCCGCACAATTTATAAAAAAATTTAATTGTAAAGTGGTGCCAATTTCTATTGAGAGGCATAATGGCGTAAACTTTAATATAAAAATTGAAAGACCTATTGAGTTTTCAAAGAACTCCTCAACTGAAAAAATTACTAGAGAACTAAATATTTGGTTAGAGAAAGTAATTCTAAAAAATCCAGGTCAATGGATATGGTCTCATGATAGATGGAAGTAAGAATTTAGTTAGTCTCTTTTTTATTGTGAGCTTCTACATACGAAAAATATGGTTCTTGAAGCTCGACATTCCAATAATTAAGATTTTCTAAACTAATTAATTTTCCTGATACAGCACAAACAACATGATCACCATTTTCAGTAATTTCAAAATTATTTGGTAAATATTTTAATTTTGCTAATTTTTTATTCATTTTTAGTTTATATACATCTATATGAAAGTTGGAATAATTGGAAGTGGTGGAAGAGAGCATGCCCTATGTTTATCCATCAAAAAATCACATAGGGTTGATAAGGTGTACTGTTTTCCTGGTAATGCAGGAACCTCAGATATAGCGGAAAATATTGAAATTGATTTTTCAGATTTTAATAAAATTAAAGAATTTTCAATCAAGAACGAAATTAGTTTATTAATTGTAGGACCAGAAAAACCATTAGTTGATGGAATAGTGGATTTCTTTAACGATACAGAAATAAATATTTTTGGCCCTGATAAAATTTCCTCTCAATTGGAAGGCTCAAAGATATTTACTAAAAAAATATGCGAAATGTACAATATACCAACTGCTAAGTTTGGTATTTTTAAAAATGCTCATGATGCAATATCTTTTCTGGACAAAACTCAGTTTCCGCTTGTTGTCAAAGCTGATGGTCTTGCATCTGGAAAAGGTGTTTATATTTGTGAAAATAAAGATGATGCAAATTTAGCAATAAAGGAGGTTTTTGATGGAAAGTTTGGATTAGCAAAAAATATTTTAATCGAAGAATTTCTTGTTGGTGAGGAAATGAGCTATTTTATTATAAGCGATGGTAAAGAAATCAAAAGCTTTGAAACAGCACAAGATCACAAAAGAGTTCTAGAAGGTGATAAAGGGGCAAATACAGGTGGGATGGGTGCATATTCACCATCAAGATTACTCAATGAATCCTTAGAAAAAAAAATATTAAATAAAATAATAAAACCTACCATTAATGCCCTGAAAGAAATGGGATCAAATTATAAAGGGTTTTTATACGCTGGCTTAATGATAGTTAAGGATGAGCCTTATTTAATTGAATATAATGTAAGAATGGGAGACCCAGAATGTCAGACCATTTTGCCTAAATTAAAAACAGATTTATTTGAAATTATAGAAGCTTGCTGCAAAGAAAATCTGAAAAATATAAATATAGAGTGGCTTGATAAAAAAAGTTTATGTATTGTTTTGTGCTCAAAGGGCTATCCTGATAAATATAATAATGAGCTTTTAATAGAAAATACTGAGAATCTAGAGCTAAGTGTTGATGATTATTTTTTTCATGCTGGTACAAAAAAGATAAACCATAAAGTTTATTCAAATGGTGGAAGAGTAATTAATTTTGTAAGTCTTTCATCAAATTTTAAAGATAGTAGAGATAAAGCTATAAGTTTAATTAAAAAACTTAATTGGAAGGATGGCTTCTACAGAAAAGACATTGGTCATAAAGTGATTGATGAATGAGAATAATTTCAGGAAGCTTTAAAGGCAAAAAAATTCTTCTACCTAAAGATAGGCTTACAAGACCTCTTAAAGATTTAACAAAAGAATCAATTTTTAATATAATAAAACATTCCAAATTATTAAATGTAGAATTGGAAAATTCTAATATTTTAGATTTATTTTCAGGTGTTGGATCATTTGGTCTTGAATGTTTATCTAGAGGTGCAAAAAATGTGACCTTCTTAGAGAATTATACAGAAGTATTAAATATTTTGAAAAAAAACATAGATAATCTAAATCAACAAAATCAAACAAAAGTAATTGAAAAAGATATTTTTTCTGAAAATACACTTAAGTTATTACATGACAAATTTGATATTATTTTTATGGACCCTCCCTATAAGGAGAAAAAATTATCTTTTCTGTTAAATAAAATAACCGAATTAGAATTACTCAACACAGGTGGCATCATAATTATTCACAGACATAAAAAAGAAGAGGATGATTTACCCAAAGAATTTAACCTAATTTTAGAAAAAAATTATGGTATTTCAAAAATTATATTTGGAAATACTTTAACTTAAGATTTTTTTTGTTTCTATTTTTATTAACTCAACAGAAGGTTGGTCAAATGGGTTAACATTTAAAGCTCTGCCAAGTAAAATAGTTTCTAACATAAAGAAACAGAACAGCTCACCTAAAGACTCTTCATTTCTTTTTAAAATTCTAAAACTTCGAAAAGGTATTTTTTTTGAAATAAAAACTTTTTCAGTAGCAATCATTTGGGATTGTTTTATTTTTTCTATTGATAGGTTTTTTAAAAATTTATGAGTATTTAACACACCATCATTCTTAATTTTAATATTTCTATTTTCCAGGACATTAAAAAATGTATAAAAATATTTATTTGGACCGTCTAGATAAAGCTGCATTAAACTATGATTATCTTTTGGCATTGATGAAACAACAGGTAATAATCCTAGCGATTTTTTGCCTAAGCTTTCAGCTATCAGTTGTTGATACCATTTGAATAAATTTTCAGATTTTTCGTCATAATTTAAAATTACTGATGTCTGTTTTCCACTCTTGATTAAGCTTAACGTAGTTGACACATTATTTACTAAATTATTAATAAAATTTTTATTTTTAATAAGATTATTAAATTGTTTAAATTTTTTTTCACTCAAATTCATTAATTCCGCAGGCAACATTCCAACTTCTGACAATACAGAATATCTACCTCCTACATAATTTTTATGCTCAAATATTTCTGCCTTAAGTTTTGCTGCTAAGTTAGTTAGATAGCTATTTTTGGCCTCTGTAATAATTATATTTTTTTCTTTTTTATTAATTAATGTATTAGCATTTACTATTGTCTCCAATGTATTTCCCGATTTAGAAATAATTAAATTTAAATTTATATTTTTATTATCAAAATAATCTGCATTGCTATTTAAATTATCAACAAAAGTAATTTTTTTTTTAATTTTAGGTTTTAAAAAATCATAAACAGCTTCAGATCCAAGAATTGATCCACCCATACCGATTATTCTTATATTGGAAAATTTTTTATAATTTCTTATTATTCTTTTTGAATAGCTGTATCTATAAGTGGGCTTTAAAGTTTCTAAAACTTTTGGCTGTTCTTTTAATAAATCTTTTAAATCTTTTTTAACCTTCTTGTTATTTTTGATATTTAAAAAATTTTTAAATATCATTATTTTTCATTAATTTTTTCAATGATAGATTTTTCGATTGAACTGTTTGTTTTATTACTTTTGACATCTCCATCTGCAGATGATTCTTGTGTAATAATTTTTTTTATACTTAGATTATTTTCATTATTTGACTTTTTATTTTCGTT
>CAJQRT010000029.1 GCA_905612335.1 uncultured Candidatus Pelagibacter sp. | reverse complement strand
TACTGGCAAATAAGACCTTGAAATAATACTATAATTAATTAAATAAATACAATTTATGAGCAATACAATGAATAGTAATCTTCCTACACTTTCTAATGAAGGTGGTTTATCTGCTTATCTGGAGCAAATTAAAAAATTTCCTATGTTGGCTGCAGAAGAAGAATACATGCTTGCAAAAAATTGGAAGACAACAGGCAATGTTAAAGCTGCAGAAAAACTTGTTACTAGTCACCTTAGACTCGTTGCAAAAATTGCGATGGGTTATAGAGGATATGGTCTTCCAGTAAATGAAATGATTTCGGAGGGTAACGTAGGATTAATGCAAGCTGTTAAAAAATTTGAACCTGAAAAAGGGTTTAGATTGGCAACCTATGCAATGTGGTGGATTAGAGCTTCTATCCAAGAATACATTCTAAGATCTTGGAGTTTGGTAAAAATAGGAACAACAACTGCACAAAAAAAATTATTTTTCAATTTAAAGAAAATTAAAAATCAAATCGCTCCTCAGTCTGAAGGTGACTTAAGACCTGAACATGTAGATGAAATTGCCAACAAATTAGATGTTAAAAAAGATGAAGTCATTTCAATGAATAGAAGACTTTCAGGTAAAGAGTTTTCTTTAAATGCTCAAGTTGGAGAAGATGGTGACGAGTGGCAAGACTGGTTGGTAGATAAGGAGCTAGACCATGATCTTAAATTTGCACATCAAGAAGAAATGGGTCAAAGACAAAGCTTACTTAAAGATTCTATAAAAATTCTTAATGAAAGAGAAAGAGAGATTTTGTACTCTAGAAGATTAAATGATGAGGCTACAACACTTGAGGATTTAAGTAAAAAATACAACATTAGTAGAGAGAGAGTTAGACAAATTGAAAACAAAGCATTTGAGAAGATTCAAAAACATATGTTGCTATCTGCTAAATCTAAAAACTTACTTCCGGTAAACTAAACTTCAAAAGGATTCTCTAGAAGAATTGTATCTTCTCGTTCAGGGCTTGTTGAGATACTTGAAACTTTTGTCCCAATAAAATCTTCTAATGCATAAATATAATTTTTGGCATTTTCCGGTAAAGCTTCAATACTTTTTATTCCTTGAGTGGAACTTTTCCAGCCAGGGAAAGTTTTATAAATTGGTTTGATTTTTATCTGATCCTCAACAGCAGCTGGTAGGTAATCCATTTTCTTTCCATCAAGTTCATATTTAACACACATTTTAATTTCATCTAATTCATCTAAAACATCTAATTTAGTTAACGCTATTCCATCTATACCTGAAATTTTAATTGTTTGTCTAACCAAAACACCATCAAACCAACCACATCTTCTTTTTCTACTAGTGACAGTACCAAATTCTTTTCCTCTAGAACCAAGTAATTCTCCAATATCATCTGTTAGCTCAGTAGGAAAAGGTCCTTCACCAACCCTGGTTGTGTAGGCCTTTGTTATTCCAAGAACATAATGAATAGAATTAGGACCACAGCCAGTTCCTGTAGCAGCGGCAGATGCAACAGTATTGGATGATGTCACAAAAGGGTACGTTCCATGATCTACATCAAGTAGTATTCCTTGTGCACCTTCAAATAATATTCTTTTTTTTTGTTTTTTGAACTCATCAATTCTAAGCCATACAGGTTGAGAAAACTTTAATATTTCTGGAGCAATCTTTAAAAGTTCTTCTTTAAGTTTATCTTTTTCAAAAATTTTTTTACCTAATCCTTTTCTAATAGCATTATGATGAAGAAGTACTGTTTCTAATCTATGATCTAGATTAGTCTCAGATCTTAAATCCATAACACGGATTGATCTTCTTCCAACTTTATCTTCATAGGCCGGTCCAATTCCTCTTCTTGTTGTTCCAATTTTTCCTTTTCCCGCAGCATCTTCTCTTATTTCATCCATCTCTCTATGGAATGGCAAAATAAGATTGGCAGATTCTGAGATTATAAAATTATCTACATTGACTTCAACACCCATAGATTTAATTTCCTCTATTTCCTCTAACAACGCCCAAGGGTCAACTACGACCCCATTTCCTATAATAGAAATTTTATTTTTTCTTACAATTCCAGAAGGAAGTAACCTTAATTTATAAGTTATTCCATCAATTACTAATGTGTGTCCTGCATTGTGTCCTCCTTGAAAACGGATAACAACATCTGCTTGGTCAGATAGCCAGTCAACTATTTTACCTTTACCTTCATCACCCCATTGAGACCCAACAACTACAACATTTTTCATTATCTAAATTTTTTTTCTACTGTTACTGAACTTAAATGGTTGATTGGTCCATGACCTTTACCAAATTTAAGATTTGAATTTATTGAATTATGTACATACTTAGTTGCAAGCTCACAAGATCTCTTTAAGGTTTTTCCACATGAAAAGAATGTAGAAATAGCAGAAGACAGGGTGCAACCAGTGCCATGTGTATTCCTGGTTGTAATTCTTTTATTTTTTATAATGAAAATTTCATTTTTATTTACAAAAATATCTTGAACAATTTTAGATTCTAAATGACCACCTTTTATAAAGACATTTTTTGCTCCTAATTTGATTAATATACTAGCAGCAAAAATCATGTCTTCCTTTGTTCTTATTTTAGTTTTAGTTAATATTTCAGCCTCGGGAATATTGGGAGTTATCAAGCTAACTTTTTTAATTAGTTCATTTTTTAATAATTGAATTGCTTTATCATCAATAAGTTTTGCGCCACCTTTAGCAACCATAACGGGATCTAAAATTATCTTTTTAACTTTAATAAGGTTTAGTGAATGAATTACTGACTTTATTACTTTTGTAGAGTGTAGCATTCCAATTTTTATAGCATCAGGTTTAATGTCTTTTGAGGTAAATTCTATTTGATTAGAGATTTCCTTTGGATCAATTGGTACTATTGATTTTACACCTGTTGTATTTTGAATTGTAACAGCTGTTATTGCTGTCATTGCATATGAGCCTAAAGCAGTGATAGTTTTAATATCAGCTTGAATACCAGCACCACCAGATGAGTCTGATCCAGCAATAACTAATATTTTAGATTTTGGTTTCAATTTATTTAATTTTTTTTAATATGATTTTCAAACATTTTTGAAGTAATTTATTATTGTT
>CAJQRT010000028.1 GCA_905612335.1 uncultured Candidatus Pelagibacter sp. | reverse complement strand
CTAAGTTTAAAAGACAAGGTAATTGATAAATGTTTGTTTTGCAGTGTTGTTCCAAAATCATTCAATGAAATTAAGAGTTTTTTTAACAAAACTTATAAGATTAAATGCAACGAACTTAAGAAACTTAAGTTAAATAAATTGATTAAGATTAAGGTTAACTATAAACAAATTGGTTCAGATAGATTGGCAAACGCTATTAGTGTTATTAATAACAAGGATAATTTTATAATTTTAGATTTTGGAACCGCCACAACATTTGATGTTTTGATTAAAAACACCTATCGTGGTGGTGTTATTGCACCTGGAGTTAAGCTTTCACTTGATACGTTGACTGATAAGGCAACGCAAATTCCAAAGATTAGTTTAAAAAAAACAAATAAAATCATTGGTTTAAATACTATTAGTGCAGTGAGAGCAGGTTTTTTTTGGGGTTATGAGGGTTTAATTGACAATATTGTTAATTTAATTAAGAAAGAGACCAAGATGTCCTTTAAAATAATTATTACTGGAGGATTTTCTAATTTATTCAAAAATTCAACAAAAACGAAAGTAACATTAAATAAAGATATTACAATTAACGGCCTAATCAGAGCCAGCACTTTAATTAAATAAATATGAAAGATGAACTATTATTTTGCCCTTTAGGGGGCTCAGGAGAAATTGGTATGAATATGAACCTGTTTGCCTACGGAAAACCAGGTGAACATAAATGGATCATGGTTGATATAGGGGTTACATTTGCTGATGACACCTTGCCGGGAATTGATTTGATTTACCCAGACCCTGGATTTATTGTCGATAAAAAAGAAGACCTTTTAGGAATTATTTTAACTCATGCACATGAAGATCATATAGGAGCAATTGCACATCTTTGGCCTCAATTAAAATGCAAAATTTTTGCAACTCCATTTACTGCAGTTTTAATAAAAGAAAAACTTAAAGAAAAGAATATTGATGCAACTAATTATCTAAAAATAGTTCAATTAAATGGAACAGTAGATTTAGATCCTTTTAAAATAGAGTACATCACATTAACCCACTCAATTCTTGAACCTAATGGTCTTAGAATTGAAACTCCAGCTGGCGTAATATTACATACTGGAGACTGGAAGATTGACCCAGAACCATTAATTGGTGAAAAAATTAATTCTGACAGACTTAAAGAAATTGGCAAAGAAGGTGTCCTTGCTATGGTTTGTGATTCAACAAATGTATTTAGTATGGGAAAAGCTGGTTCAGAACTAGATGTTAGAAAAAGTTTATTAAATATTATGGGCAGCCTTAAAAAAAGAATTGTTATGGCTTCTTTTGCATCAAATGTTGCACGTATGGAAACAGCTTTCTATTGTGCAGAAAAAACTGGTAGACAAATATCTCTAGTTGGAAGATCCATGCATAGAATTTTTAAAGCAGCAAGACAATGTGGATATTTAAAAAATGTTATTGAACCTATAGATGCACGTGAAGCAAAAAAAATTGCTAGAGAAAAAATAGTTTATCTTTGTACTGGTAGCCAAGGTGAACCCATGGCAGCACTGATGAGAATTTCAAGCTATACTCATCCAGATGTATTCATCGAAAAAGATGATGCTGTTATTTTTTCATCTAAGATTATTCCAGGTAATGAAAAAAAATTATACAAATTACAAAATCAATTAGTTAGGGATGGTATTGAAGTTATTTCAGAAGAAAGTGAATTTGTTCATGTTTCTGGCCACCCAAATAGAGATGATCTAAGAGAAATGTATGATTGGGTTAAACCTCAATGTGCAGTCCCTGTTCATGGAGAACACAGACATATGATTGAACATATGAAATTTGCACATGAAATGAAAGTTCCACACCCCGTTCAAGTAGAAAATGGAGATATTGTAAAATTAGCTCCAGGTAAACCACATGTTTTTGATAAAGCTCCAAGTGGTAGACTTTATTTAGATGGAAATATGAGTGTCGAAGAAGATGCTCAATCAATTAAAGATAGAAAAAATATAGCTGCTAATGGATATATGGAGGTTACTATTTTAATCACTGCAAAGGGCAATATTCACAAAAGACCTGTATTAACTTTTAGAGGATTACCCGTATATGATACTGACGAATTTATTTATGAATTAGAAGAAGCAATAGAAAAAACCACTAGAACCTTTTCTATAAAAAGTAAAAAACAAGAATATAATTTAATCGATGCATTAAAAATTACATGTAGAAAATGTGCTAAAGAATTGACTGGTAAAAGACCATTTATAAATATCAATCTTGTAAGAATCTAGATGAGTGCAACAGGTCTTGCTATAATTTATATAATAATTTGGTGGATAGTTTTTTTTACAATTCTTCCAATTGACGTAAATAGACTAAAATCTGTTAAAATTGAAGGTGAAGACGCTGGTTCTCCAGAAAATCCTAAAATGTTAAAAAAATTTATTTATTGTACTGGTATTACAACTGTTATTTTCGTGATAATTTATTTATTGATAAAATATGAATATTTAAATTTAAGATATATAATTAGTTAAAATGTACATTTCAAAATCTTTCATACCAATTTTAAAAAATAACCCATCAGAAGCAAAAATTAAATCACACCAATTAATGCTCAGAGTAGGAATGATTAAGCAATCTTCTGCGGGTATTTATTCTTGGCTACCTTTAGGTTTTAAGGTGATGAAAAAAATTGAACAAATAGTAAGAGAAGAACAAAATAAAATTGGTGCCCAAGAAATACTTATGCCAACTATCCAACCTAGCGATATTTGGAAAGAAAGTGGTCGTTACGATGACTATGGAGATGAAATGCTTCGTATTAAAGATAGACAAGGTAGAGAAATGCTTTATGGACCAACTAACGAAGAGCTAGTAACAGATATATTTAGATCAAGTGTTAAATCTTATAAATCACTTCCTCAATTATTGTACCACATACAATGGAAATTTAGAGACGAAGTTAGACCGAGATTTGGAATTATGAGAGGTAGAGAATTTTATATGAAGGATGCATATTCATTTGATGTAAATGATGAAGATGCAGCTTTCTCATATAATAAATTCTTTTTTTCTTATTTAAAAACTTTTAAAAGATTGGAACTTTCAGCTATTCCAATGGCAGCAGATACAGGACCTATTGGTGGAAACCTTTCTCATGAATTTATTATTTTAGCAGATACAGGTGAAAGTAAAATTTTTACAGATAAAAGAGTTTTTGATTTAGACAGTGAAGGTTCAATAATGGATAGACAATCTTTAGAAGATTTAAGAAAAAAATATGAACAATATTACTCTGTAGCTGATGAAAAATTTGATAAAGTTGAGTTTGAAGAAAAAGTATCTGAAGAAAATAGACTGATTACAAAAGGTATTGAAGTAGGTCACATTTTTTATTTTGGGGATAAGTATTCAAAAGCTCTAAATGCAGCTGTAGATCTTCCGGGTGGTAAAAAAGACTTTGTTAAAATGGGATCATATGGAATTGGTGTATCAAGACTTGTTGGTGCCATTATAGAAGCAAAATATGATGAGAAAAATGAAATTATGAAATGGCCATTTTCTGTAGCACCATATGAACTCGCTATAATTCCAATGATTAATAAAAATGATAAATCTGCGCTGGATAAGGCTACTAGTCTTTTTAAACACTTTGAAAGCAATAATATTGATACAATTATTGATGATATGGATGAAAATCTCTCATCTAAAATCAAGAAATTTAATTTAATTGGTGTCCCGTATCAAATCATTATAGGAAAAAAATCAGAAGGCGACCTATTAGAGTTTAAAGAGATTGGAAAAGACCCTAGGAATTTAACGTTAGATCAAATAACTAAAATTTTAACTGAACTAAAAGAAAAAAATTGATTTCTGCATTAGAAAAAGAAATTACGTTTAGATATCTAAAAACGAGAAAAAAAGATGGTTTTCTAAATATAATCTCCATCTTTTCATTTATTGGAATAAGCTTAGGTGTTGCGGTACTGATTATTGTTATGTCAGTTATGAATGGTTTTAGAACAGAGCTAATCAGTAAAATTGTTGGATTTAACGCACATGTAACAGTTAAACCTTACGAAAACTCAATTAGTTTAGATAAACTCAATGACAATAAATTAAAACTAATTTCAAAAGAATTAATTTTTAGTAATTCTGGTGAGGCTATTGTTATTAGTAAAGACTATACTAAAGGACTAGTTTTAAGAGGTTATAGCAGTAAAAATTTCCCAAAACTTGATGTTGTTAAAAAAGGTAAATTAATTGGTGAACCAAATCAATTATTAGATAACTCAATATCAATAGGTAAAGAATTAAGTTTTAATTTAGGACTTAACATAGGTGATAGAGTGTCAATTATGTCCCCGGTAGGCATTGAAACAATTATAGGGAGTTTACCTAGGCAAGAAACTTTTATTATTAGTTCAATTTTTGATAGTGGTTTGGTAGATTTTGATGCCAATATAGCTTTTATAAACCTTGATACATTGGAAAGCTTTTTTGATCTTGATAAGAAAAAAAGAAATTTAGAAATTTATTTGAATAACCCATCTAATATTGACGAAATCAAAAATCAGATTCAAAAAATATTTGATAATGAATTTGTGTATACCTGGGCTGATATGAATAGCACCTTATTTTCAGCTTTAAAAGTTGAAAGAAATGTAATGTTTATAATTTTATCTTTAATTATTATAGTTGCAGCTTTTAATATTATTTCTGGACTTACAATTTTGGTTAAAAATAAAACAAGAGATATAGCAATACTAAAGTCTATCGGTGTCTTAAATAAATCTATTATTAAGATTTTTTTCCTTATAGGGGTAATTATTGGAACTACAGCAACATTCTTTGGGATTTTTTTAGGTGTGATGTTCTCTTTATATATTGAGAATCTTAGAGAATTCTTAAGTAGCACCTTTAACATTAGTCTCTTTCCTGAGGAGATTTATTTTTTAAGTACAATGCCTTCTGAAATTAATCCAAAATCAATTTTTATTATTTCAATATGTTCAATTTTTATAACTATCATCGTTTCAATTTTTCCAGCAATAAAAGCGTCAAAATTAGACCCTGTTAAAGGCCTAAAATATGAATAATTTAATATCTATAAAAAATATTTCTAAATCTTTTTCTAAAAATAAAAAAGTAACTGTTTTAAAAAAAATTGATTATTCATTTACCAGAGGTAAAATTTACTCTCTTATGGGTCCATCAGGATCAGGAAAATCTACACTATTAAATATACTCTCGATGATCGATAAGCCAACAACTGGCTCATTGATAATTGGAAATAATACAATAAATTTTAATGATAATACTAATAATGACAAAATTAGGTCTAAAAAAATTGGGATTATCTATCAACAAAATAATTTACTTCCTGATTTCACATCATTAGAAAATGTTTATCTTGCAGGTCTTGCTCTTAATAATAATAAAAAAGATTCAATTCAAAAAGCAAAGAAAATGATCAAAGAAATGGGTCTTTCATCTCGAGAGTATCATTACCCATCAGAATTATCAGGTGGCGAGATGCAAAGAATTGCAATGGCTCGAGCACTTATAAATGAACCTGAAATAATATTGGCTGATGAGCCAACAGGTAGCCTCGATCATACGACAGCTAAAGAAGTTTTCAATGTTTTATATAATTTAAAAAACAAGACTAGATTAATAATCTATGCAACCCATAATAGATTTTTTGCTAATATGGCTGATTGCAAATTAGAAATGATTGATGGTAATATCAAAACTATCAATGCCAGAATCAAATAATCAAAACTTTAATCATCTCAAAATCCATACACAATATTCAATTTGTGAAGGTGCAATTAAGATTGATAATTTAAAAGATTTTTGCAAAGAAAATAAAATACCTTGTTTAGGTCTTTCTGATACATCCAATCTATGTGGTGCACTAGAATTTGCTGAAAATATTTCTAAAGTTGGAACGCAACCCATAATTGGTACTCAAATTCATTTTAGATTTGAAGATACGACAGGACTACTGCCCTTGATAGCTCTTAATGAAAAAGGATATAAAAGAATTATAGAGCTTTCTTCAAGATCTTATCTTGAAAATGATGCTTTATCTGATCCTCATTTAGATATTAAGGAACTTTTGAATGATATGGAAGGGGTGTCGTTGTTTTCTGGAACAACTCATGGTTTGTTTGGTAAATTATTTGAGAAGGGTCGTTTAGAAGAAATAGCTAAAGTATATAGTAGCTTAGCATTAAACTTTAATGATAGATTTTATTTAGAGATTCAAAGACATGGTGATCAAAATGAAATTGCTTTTGAAAAATTTAATTTAGAGCAATCTTTGAAAATAAAAATACCAATTATTGCAACAAATGAAGTTTACTACTTAACACCAGATATGCATGAAGCTCATGATGCTTTAACCTGTATTGGTGCTAAAACTTACGTTAATGAAAAGAATAGAATTAAGTACAGTAATCAACATTACTTTAAATCTAATGAAGAAATGTCAGAATTATTTTCAGATCTTCCTGAAGCTTTAGTGAATAATTTTAACTTACCATTTAAATGTAATTTCAGACCACAATTTTCTAAACCAGTATTACCAAATATTAGTTCTGAAAAAGATGGTAGTGCAGATGAAGTACTTAAAAGAGATTCAATTAGTGGATTAAAAGAAAAATTTTTAAAAGTCTTTAAGATTGAGGCAAAGGATTTAAGCAATAATGATCAATTTCTAAAATATAAAGACAGATTAGATCACGAACTAAAGATCATCATTGAAATGAAATATCCAAGTTATTTTTTGATTGTTTCTGATTATATTAAATGGGCTAAGAAAAATGATATTCCAGTAGGACCTGGCAGAGGCTCAGGAGCTGGTTCTCTTGTTGCGTGGTGCCTATCCATTACAGATGTTGATCCAATAAAATTTAATCTAATATTTGAAAGGTTTTTAAACCCTGACCGTGTATCGATGCCTGACTTTGATATAGATTTTTGTGAGGAAAAAAGAGATCTTGTTTTCAAATATTTAACAACAAAATATAAAGATAGCGTTGCTCATATTATTACCTTTGGAAAATTAAAAGCAAGAATGGTTATCAGAGATGTTGGTAGAGTATTAGGTTTACCATATGGTTTTGTTGATAGTATTTCAAAAATGATACCATTTGATCCATCAAGACCACAAAGCTTAATTGAATGTATTAATAGTGAACCACGACTACAAAAATTAGTTAATGAAGATTCTCGTGTAAAAAAATTAACTGATCTTTCTTTAAAATTAGAAGGTTTGAATAGAAATGTTGCAACTCATGCTGCTGGCGTTGTAATAGCAGATAGAAAATTAACAGAAGTTGTTCCTTTATATAAAGATGCAGCTGCAGATTTGCTATTACCATCCACTCAATTTGACATGTATTCAGCAGAAAATGCAGGTTTAATTAAGTTTGATTTTTTAGGTCTAAAAACTTTAACTGTAATTAATAGAACTCAAAAACTAATTAATAAAAAAATTAAAGATTTTAAAATTGAAGAGATTAATTTTGAAGATAAGAAAGTTTTTCAACTATTATCATCTGGTCATACAGTAGGACTATTCCAGGTGGAGAGTGCTGGTATGCGTGAAGCATTATTACAAATGAAACCCAATCATATTGAGGATATTATTGCTTTAGTTGCTCTTTATCGTCCAGGACCTATGAGCAACATACCAGTTTATAACGACTGTAAACATGGAAGGCAAACACCAGACTATTTACATCCATTACTTGAGGATATTCTTAAACCTACCTACGGGGTAATTATTTATCAAGAACAGGTAATGCAAATAGCTCAAAAGCTATCTGGGTTTAGCGCGGGAGAAGCAGACATTTTAAGAAGAGCGATGGGTAAAAAGAAAAGAGCAGAATTAGAAAGACAAAAACAGGGCTTTATTGCTGGAGCTCTTAAAAATGGAATTAGTAAGGATGTTGCTGCAAGTATATTTTTAAAAATCGAACCATTTGCTGAGTATGGTTTTAACAAAAGTCACGCGGCAGCTTATGCAATCATTTCTTATCAAACAGCATTTTTAAAAACATATTATCCTAAAGAGTTTTTTGCGGCGTCAATGACAATGGATTTGTCAAATCAAAATAAACTTGGAGAATTTCATGAAGAACTTAAAAGAATTAATATCAAAGTTGTAAGACCGGATATAAATAGATGTTTTGCAGATTTTCAATTTGACGAAGAAAATTTTTATTATGCTTTGGGTGGAATTAAAAGTGTGGGACTTGAGGCAATTTTTAATGTAGTGAAGGAAAGAAATGAAAATGGCAATTTTAAATCAATCAATGATTTTCTAAATAGAGTTAGCCCTAAAGATATCAATAAACTGCAGTTAGAGGGTCTAGTTAAAGCAGGTGCCTTTGACAATATAGATAACAATAGACAAGCATTATTTAATTCAATTCCAAATTTTATTTTAAAAACAAAAAATATTTTTGAGAATAAGGCAGCAAACCAAATTGATCTTTTTGGTTCTGATGAAGAGCAAGACAATGAAATAGTTCTAAATATTGACGATTGGAAATTTGAAGATCGATTATCAAGAGAATTTGAAGCTATAGGTTTTTTTATATCTGATCATCCCTTAAATCAATTTAAAGAAATTTTTGATGATTATAAAATAGTTGATTATGCAAAATTTAATCTAGATGATAATATTAAAGATGCAAATATTGCAGCCACACTTTTAAAAATCACAGAAAGAAAAACTGCCAGAGGAAACTCATATGGTGTTATTAAGTTTACAGACTTAACTAGTGTTTTTGAACTTTTTATTTTTTCTGACATATTAGAACTCAATAGAGATGTTCTTATTGAGGGTAGTTCATTAATTATAACCTTGATTAAGACAATTTCTAAAGATGAAAATAAATCTAAAAGAATAAACGTTCAAAAAATTGCTTCTCTTAAAGATCTTTTTAATAAACCTGTTAATGAAATTGTATTTAATATTAAATCAATTAAAGATCTCGATAAAATATCTGATTTAGTGGATGAAGAGGGCACAACAGAGGTAAAAATAAATATCAACGACAAAAACAATGAGATTAGCTTTAAACTTGGAAATAAACGGCTTATTGATAGAAAAGCTATAAATACACTGCGTAATAATGATATTTCAACTATTATTCACTAAAAAAGACTTGTTTATTTTTCAAATAATTTGTAAATAACTCTTAATTTAAATTAACACGCACACAGTTTGTGGTTTTATACCTCCGGTCCTTAAATGGAAATTACTGTGGTGGCTTAACCGGGAATAAATATGAAAATACCAAGTCTAACTATCCAACAACTATTAGAAGCAGGCGTTCATTTAGGTCATAAAACCTTAAGATGGAATCCAAAGATGAAAAAATACATTTTTGGAAAAAGAGATTCAATTCACATTATTGATTTAACTCAAACACTAGAGTTAACAAATGTAGCTTTAGAAAAAGTTTATAATACGATAGCCAATAACGGTAAAATTCTTTTTGTATCTACAAAAAAACAAGCCTCGGAAGCTATTGCTGAAGTTGCAAAAGAAACTGGACAATTTTTTGTAAATTACAGATGGTTAGGTGGTATGTTAACTAACTGGGGAACAATCTCAGGATCAATTAAAAAGATGAAAAAGTATGAGGCTGATCTTGTTGCAGAAAATAGGGGTTTTACAAAAAAAGAACTATTAAAGATGAGTGTCAAAAAAGATAAATTAGAAAGAGCCCTAGGTGGAATTGCAGAAATGAAAAAGGTTCCAGATCTAGTTTTTATTATTGACACAAATTATGAATCTTTAGCCATTGCTGAAGCATCCAAGTTAGGCATTCCGATTTGTGCTATACTTGACAGTAATTCTAATCCTGATGGTATTGAATATCCAATTCCGGGTAACGATGATGCTAGAAGAGCGATTGATCTATATTGTAACTTAGTAAAAGAAACTATTGAAAATGCAAAAAAAGCAACTCCATCTAAATCTGAAGAAAAACCTGATGTCGGTGAGACAAAAGTAAAAGAAGCTTCTTCAAAAACTATTCAAGAGATCGATAGAGAGAAGTTAGATGCTAAATTTCCAAAAAAAGATAAAGAGAAGTTAAATTAATATGAGTGATTTAGAAAAAGTAAAACAATTACGTGAAGCAACTGGTGCTGGATTTAAAGATTGTAACTTGGCAGTTAAAGAATCTGGGGGCGATTTAGATAAAGCAGTAGAAATCTTAAGAATTAAGGGAATTTCTAAAGCTTCAAAAAAAATGTCAAGAGATGCTAAAGAAGGTGTTATTGCAACTTCAGGTGATGAAAATAAAATATCAGTCATCGAAATTAACTGTGAGACAGATTTTGTTGCTAAGAATAATGATTTTGTATCCTTTGCAAAAGAATTAAGCGAATTGAATAATCAAAATTCATCTGATTTAGAAAAGCTTAATAAATCAAAAATGGGAAATGGTGAAACGGTTGAAGATAGTCTAGTAGCATTAATTGCAAAAATGGGAGAAAAAATAACAGTTGGTAAAGCTAAGACATTTAACCAATCAGGTTCTAAAAATTTTAATTATTTGCATACTATAGTTAAAGATAATTTATCTAAATTATCAGTTATAGCTTCACTTGAGACTTCAGATGACAGTGATAATGTTAAAGTTTTTGGTAAACAGCTTTCAATGCATATTGCAGCATCAAACCCTTTGGCGTTAAGTTCTGATTTGATTGATAAAGATCTACTTCAAAAAGAACAAGATCTTGTCACAGAAGAGTTAAAAGGTTCTGGTAAGCCTGAGGAAATTGCACAAAAAATTAGTTTAGGTAAAATGAATAAATTTAAAGAGGAAAATGCTTTGTTAACACAAGCCTGGGTTATGGAGCCTAAAAAGAAAGTGCAAGATATTGTAAAAGAACTTAACATTCCTGACTTAAAGATTAATAATTTTTTTAGAATTAAAATAGGTGAATAAATGTTTAATGACAAAACATACAGCCAGAAGATGGATAAAACCATTGAAGTATTTCAAAAAGAATTAACATCACTAAGAACTGGTAGGGCAAATGCCTCAATGTTAGACCTTGTTAAGGTTGATGTTTATGGACAAGCGATGCCATTAAATCAAGTTTCAAGCATAACAACTCCTGATGCTAGAACAATCAACATCCAAGTTTGGGACCTTAACAATGTACCACTTGTAGATACTGCAATAAAAAAATCAGAATTAGGTTTAAATCCTCAAATTGATGGTCAATTAATTAGGTTACCTGTCCCAGATTTAAATGAGGAGAGAAGAATGGAGATTAAAAAATTAATTAAATCTATGGGTGAAAAGTGTAAAATTTCAATTAGAAATATTAGAAGAGAAGCTAATGATGATTTAAAAAGCTTAGTTAAAGACAAAACAATTAGTGAAGATGATGAAAAAATAAATGAGAAATTAGTACAAACATTTACTGACGAGCACATTAAAAATATAGAGGCTAAAGTCGATGTCAAAGAAAAAGAAATAATGACCATATGAAACCAGTCAAACATGTTGCCATCATCATGGATGGAAACGGTAGATGGGGTATTAAACATAAACAATCAAGAAAT
>CAJQRT010000027.1 GCA_905612335.1 uncultured Candidatus Pelagibacter sp. | reverse complement strand
ATTTAAAGATAGTTCAAGAACTTGCTCTAGAAAAAGAGACTCCCGAAACAACTAAAATTGATCCAAAATATATTGGGAAAAAAATAAGTAGAAATGAACCCTGTCCATGTGGGTCTAAGAAAAAATATAAAAAATGCTGTGGTGCTTTATAAAGAAAATACTAAATAGCCCAATAAAACTATTAATCCAATTGCAGCTACTAAATTTAACTTAGATTTAAAGAAATTTTTAACAAAGACATCAGCCTTATTTTCTTTCATGCTAAGTGTACTTAAATCATCTAATTGGTTTACGAATCCTTTAGATCTTCCAATAGTCAAAAATTTATTTTTTCTATGATTAAAAATTTCTTCTCCACTCATGTTAAAAAATTCACTCAAATTTTTTTCAATCGATTTTCTTACATTATCTAATATTAGATCTCTATCTCTGTGGGCACCACCAATTGGCTCTGAAATAATTTCATCAATTACTTTTAGTTCTAAGAGGTCTTTTGAAGATAATTTCATGGCTTTTGCTGCCTCTAAAGTTCTTTTGGGGTCTCTCCATAAAATAGTGGCACAGCCCTCTGGAGATATTACTGAGTAAATTGCATTTTCTAACATGATTACTTTGTTAGACGAAGCAAGTGCTATTGCACCTCCTGATCCACCTTCTCCAATAACAATTGCAAGAGTTGGGACATTTAACGACATACAGCACTCAATTGATTTAGCAATTGCCTCTGCTTGGCCTCTCTCTTCTGCGCCTACGCCAGGATATGCTCCGGGTGTATCTATAAAAGAAATTATTGGAATATTAAATTTGTTGGCTAATTTCATTAATCTAATTGTTTTTCTATAACCCTCAGGCCTCATCATTCCAAAATTTCTTTCAATTCTACTTTCAAGGCTATCTCCTTTTTCTTGGCCAATAACTAAAACCGATTTCTCATTAAATTTTGCAAATCCTGCTAATACTGACTTATCTTCTCCATAAAATCTGTCTCCTGACAATGGAATAAAATCCTTAAATAAATTATCAATAAAAAATTTTGCTTTAGGCCTATCTTCATGCCTTGCAACTAGGGTGGTTTGCCAAGGATCTAAGTTGGAGTAAATTTCTTGCAGCTTATTATCTATTTCTTTTTGAGACTCAGAAATTTTTTTTGTGTCAACTTCAGAAAGGCCATCTTGATTATAAGGGTCTTTAAGTTTGTCTATTTCTATCTCTAAATTTTTAATATCTGTTTCAAAATTTAAGTAATTTTTCATATAATTTTTTAATTATTAATTAATTATGAAAAAAGGCAATAAAATGTTTTAAATAATTTATATTTGACATAATTCTATTAAGAGATATTCTTAATGAATATCGGGAGAGACTATTAAATAATAGCGCCGAAGGAGCAACCACCCCGGAAACTCTCAGGCAAAAGGACCGATAATAAACATAACACTCTGGAAAGAGATTTATCTCGCCGATGGAGCAAAACTCTCAGGCAAAAATACAGATGGGGTAAAATGGGTGCTATGAAAGAACAATATACAAAAATACACAATCTGTCAGTTTCTAATAAATTACTTAACTTCGTTAATGAGGAATTACTTAAAGACACAAATATTTCTTCAGAAAAATTCTGGGAAGGCTTTGACAGAGTAGTTCATGAATTAGCTCCAAAAAATAAAGACCTAATAAAAATAAGAGAAGATTTACAAAAAAAAATAGACGATTGGCACATTGCAAATAAGGGTAATGAAATAAACTTAGGGGAATATAAAAAATTTTTAAAAGAAATTGATTATTTAAAAGAAGTAGGTCCTGATTTTAAAATCAAAACAAATAATGTTGATGAGGAAATAACTAGTATTCCTGGACCACAATTAGTTGTTCCCATTATGAATGATAGGTATGCATTAAATGCTGCTAATGCAAGATGGATGAGTTTATATGATAGTTTGTATGGCACAGATATAATTGAACAATCTGAAGATAGTACTTCTCAGAGATATGATCCTTTAAGAGGAGAAATGGTTATAAGGTATGGAAGAGACTTTTTAAAAAAATATTTTCCTCTAGAAAATTTTGAGTGGCATAATATTACAAAATTTAAGATAAATAATGGTTCTTTAATTGTATTAAAAGAAAGTGCTGAAACATCGCTAAAAAATAAAGATAAATTTATCGGTCATAGAGGAGAAGCTAATAATCCTTCTGCAATAATTTTAAAAAATAATAACCTTCATATAGAAATAATTATAGATCCAAATGCTTTTAGTGCTCAACAAGATCCTGCTAAAATTAGTGATATTATTGTTGAAGCAGCAGTTTCAACTATCTGTGATAACGAAGATAGTGTTGCTGCAGTTGATGCTGATGACAAAGTTATTTGTTATCGTAATTGGCTTGGACTTATGAAAGGCGATTTGAAATCAACTTTTGAAAAAAACGGAAAGACTTATGAACGTAAATTAAATCCTGACAGAAGTTATATTTCTAAAGATGGAAAAGGATTAAAGCTACATGGAAGAAGCTTGTTATTGGTAAGAAATGTTGGGCATCTTATGACTAACCCAGCAATCACTTTAAAAGATGGTTCTGAAATACCAGAAGGTATTATGGATGCTTTTATAACTTCAGCGGCGTGCCTTCATGATATTAAAAAAAAAGGTAATTCTAGAAGTGGTTCTATTTATATTGTTAAACCAAAAATGCATGGTCCTGATGAAACTTCATTTACAGATTTAATTTTTACTAAAGTTGAAGAAGTTTTAGAATTGAAAAAATATACATGTAAAGTTGGAATTATGGATGAAGAAAGAAGAACCTCTTCTAACTTAAAAGAGTGCATTAGAACGCTTCAGAATAGAGTATTTTTTATTAATACTGGTTTTTTAGATCGTACTGGTGATGAAATGCATACTTCAATGGAAGCTGGTCCTATGGTTAAAAAAGGAGATATGAAATCTTCTAAATGGATCGGGGCATATGAAAATAATAACGTCGACATAGGTCTTCAGTGTGGTCTTTCTGGTAAGGCTCAAATTGGTAAAGGAATGTGGGCTATGCCTGATAAAATGAAAGAGATGATGGAGCAAAAAACTGGCCATCTAAATGCTGGTGCAAATTGTGCTTGGGTTCCCTCACCTACAGCAGCAGCTCTACATGCTTTGCATTATCATGAAATAAATATTTTTGATAAACAAAAAGAAATTCAAAAAAGAGAATCTGCAAAACTTGATGATTTATTAACTGTGCCAGTAGCGAATAGACCAAACTGGTCAATGGAGGAAATTAATTCTGAAATTTCAAATTCTGCACAAACTCTTTTAGGGTACGTTGTAAGATGGATAGATCAGGGAGTTGGTTGTTCAAAAGTTCCTGATATTAACAACATAGGATTAATGGAAGATAGAGCAACTTTAAGAATTTCATCACAACATATTGCTAACTGGATTCATCATGATATTTGCACAAAATCTCAAGTAATGAAAATAATGGAAAAAATGTCAAAGATTGTTGATAATCAAAATAAAGCTGATTCTAAATATGAAAAAATGTTTAATAACTTTGATAGTTCTATTGCTTTCAAAACAGCTTGCGATTTGATTTTTAAAGGTAAAGAACAACCTTCCGGTTATACAGAGCCATTATTACATCTTAATAGATTATTAAAAAAATCTAGTCTGAACTAGTTTTTATTCCAGTTCTATTTTTAAAAGCAGAATATAAAGTTCCATCATCAAGGCTTTCGATTTCACCACCAACAGGAAGTCCTTGAGCAAGTTTTGTAACCTTAGTAGAGGTTTTCTTTAAACTATCTTCTATATAATAGGCTGTAGTTTGACCTTCTACTGTTGCACTTGTTGCCAGTATAACTTCTTCAATATTTTCTCTTGAAACTCTTTCTACTAATGAATTGATTAAAAGATCTTCTTTTCTCTGACCAGCAGAAGAAATAGTTCCACCAAGAATATGGAAGTAGCCTTTATAAATATTTGAATTTTCAATTGACCATTGATCCGCAATGTCTTCAACTACACATATTTTATTATATTTTTCTTTTGAATTTTCACAGTTGTTGCAGCCTAATGAGTTAGATTTTAAAGTGCCACAAGATTGACATCTAATAACATTTTTATAAACTTGTGCTAAGGTATTTACCATAGGCTTTACAAGTTCATCCCTATTATTAATAAGTTTTAAAACAATTCTTTTTGCAGATTTAGGACCTAAGCCAGGAAGTTTAGAAATTAATTTAATTAACTCTTCTATCTCATTAATATTTTGCATATTCTTAAAGTGGCCATTTAAAACCAGGAATACCAAATCCACTTGTAGACTTAGAAATTTCTTCAGATGTCTTGGATTTTAATTCTGATTTTGCATTGTTATGAGCAGCCACTATCAAGTCTTCAATTATAATCTTATCTTCCTTCAATATTTTATCCGAAAGATCAATTTTAATCATTTCATTTTCACCATTTAAAGTAACCTTTACAGAATTTGAGCCAGACGTTCCTTCTACTTGAATGTTTTTTATTTTTTCTTGGCTTTCTTTCATTCTGGACTCTAATTCTTTTGCTTTATCTAAAATTTTTGTAAAATCAGTCATTTTTTAATCTTCTTTTCTAGGTTTAACGTCAATAAGTTCTGCATCAGGAAAATTTTTTAAAATATCTTTATAAATTGAAGAATTTTTTACACTTTCTATTAGTTCTTTTTTTTGGTTAATTTCTTCTTCTTTTTTAGATGGCTGTCCTTTGGTTTTGCTGAGACTTATAATCCATCTTTCATTGGTCCATTCAAAAAGTTTTGTTGAAAGGTCTTTAATAAAATCTTTGTCTAAATCTTCATTAAATGAAATTTCAATTCTTTTATTTTCAAAACTTACAAGGTTAACATTTTTTTCTAATTCATATTTTAATTTAATTTCTTTTTTAGAAGAACATGTATCTAACAGATCATCAAATGAATTTATAAGACTAGCATTTATTTCAATGCTATTATTTTCTTTTTCTTTGATATCTTTTTCTTGAACAATATTTTTTATTTGACCTATGGTTTCTGTTTTATCTTTTATTCCAAATATATCTTCGTTTGTTTTTTTTTGTGAAAAAGATGTTTGGTTTTTACTTTCAGCTAGCGGTCTACTGTCTTTGTTATATTCGTCACTGTCTTGTTTAATGCTTTTTAAATGAATTAATCTAATTAAGAACATTTCCATTGATAAATGTTGATTAGAAACAATATCAAGCTCCTCAAGCGTTTTAATAGTAAATTGCCAAAATAATATTAAAGTTTCATCATTAACTTTTTCTGAAAGATCTTTAATTCTATTAAATTCTTCATCATTTAATAAAAAATTATTGCTATCTAGATTTAGTGAGTCGATATTTTTAAAATAATACAAGAGTTCTAAAAAATCATTAATAAAAATTTTTGGTTCAACACCTTGGTTATATATTTCTCTATAAATGTTGAGAACTTCAGTTTCTTTACCTTCAAATATTAATTCAAACAAATCAATTAATTGGGACTTATCAAAATAACCAAATATTTTTTGTGCTGCTGTAAGGTCTAATTCTTTATCTTTATCTAAAGTAAGTAGAGCCCTATCAAGTAACGATAGTGCATCTCTAACTGAACCTTCGGAAATTTTAACAATTAATTTAAGAGCATCATCTGATGCATTACCATTTTCTTTTTCTTTAATTTTTTTGATAAAATCAAACAATTCTACAGATTTAATTCTAGATAAATCAAATCTTTGACAACGCGAGACCACTGTAATTGGAATTTTTTTTATTTCTGTTGTTGCAAAGATAAATTTTAAATATTCTGGTGGCTCCTCTAAAGTTTTTAACAATGCATTGAATGCTTGTTTGCTAAGCATGTGCACTTCATCAATTATAAATATCTTATATTTAGCAGTAGTTGGACCATATCTAGAAAATTCAATAAGGTCTCTTACATCGTCTACTCCTGTTTTACTTGCTGCATCCATTTCCAATACATCAATATGATTTGAGTTAGCAATGGCATTACAATTTTCACAAAGTTCTTCTTTACACAAATTATCTATTCCATTTGAACAATTTAAAGATTTTGCAACAATCCTTGCTGTAGTAGTTTTTCCTATTCCTCTAATTCCAGTAAAAAGATAGGCATTAGGCACTTTATTAGCCTTAATAGAATTAGAAATTGTTTCTACAACAACATCTTGTCCTATAAGATCATTAAATGTCTGAGGTCTGTACTTTAATGCTAAAACTTTTGTATTTTTATTCATTTTATATAAAGGAGACTAGAACCTGAATAACTGTCTCTACGACTGCTTCCGTTAAGATCTGGTCGGGTTCAAGCAGTATCCACCTCTAGCCTCCAAAACTATTATAACAGTAATGTTTTCTATTCTACAACAAAAGTTTCTAAGTTATTTTTCTCTAAACTTATCAGCTTCAAAAACACCTAGTACGTGAAAATCTTGACAATGAAGTCCCAATTCTTCTAAAGATTTTTGCACTTTTAGATTTTCAATATGGCCTTCTAAATCACATAAGAAAAAGTATGACTCGAATGAATTTTGTTCTGGATAACTTTGAAGCTTTGTAAGGTTAATTCCATTTATCGCAAAGCCACCTAATGATTGATACAGTGCTGCAGGCTTACTTTTCAGTTTAAATAAGAAAGAAGTTATATATTTCTTGTCACCAAAATCAGGCTGTAAAACCTCAATTCCCATTACCAAAAACCTTGTGGCATTACCCTCTTCATTCTCAATATTTTTTGAAAGTATTTTTAGATCATAAATTTCTGCACTCAAAGAAGAGGCAATTGCTGCTTCAGTTTTAATTTTAGTTTTTGAAATTGTCTCAGCTGAACCAGCAGTATCAGCACGAATATGCTCAACTAGATTATTTTTTTTAATAAATTTAGAGCATTGTGATAAGCCTTGAGAGTGAGAATAGACATCTTTTATATCACTTAAATTACTATCTGGTTGTCCTAATAAATTATGTTCAATTTTATGAAAATGTTCAGCATAAATATTCAGCCTATATTTGAAAATAAGATATTCGATTCCGATATTTCCTGTAATTCGATTTGATTCTGGAATTACCATTCTCGAATTTTTATCTTGAGATGTTTTTAAAAAACATTCATCAAATGTTTTACATGGAATTACTTCTGCTTTAGGATCTATTTCTAACGCTGCTAGATGTGAATATGCACCAAATGTACCTTGAAAATAAATTTTGCTCATTTCTATGGTTTATATTCCATAATTTTTTTTATAGCCAGATAATCTTCTTTTGTATCTACGCCTATAGGAGAAAAATTTGCCAAAGCAACACTGATTTTCAAATTATTATCTAATGCTCTTAGTTGCTCTAATCTATTTTGCTTTTCGCTTGATGTTTGATTCAGACTAACAAATTTTTTCAATATACTTGTTTTGTATGAATAGATTCCAATATGATGATAAATATTTTGATTATTTTCTGAAAAACCATCTCTAGTAAAATTTAATGCTATCGGAAAATTATCTTTTTCTAGTTTTGACTCCGTAATAACCTTAACTATATTTTGATCATTTAACATTTTATCACTTTTAATTTTTGCTGCTAATGTTCCAATTTCAGAATTGTTATTAATCATGAGGTTATTTAAATTTATAATATCATTTTTGTCGATATTTGGCTCATCTCCTTGTAAGTTTAATATAAAATCAATGTCCTTGATGTTGAGTTTTTCATAAGCCTCAAAAATTCTATCTGTACCAGTCTTGTGAGTGCTACCAGTTAAAATGGCTCTACCTCCATTTTTTTCAACATCATCAAGTATTTCTTTATCTTCTGTTGCTACTACGACTTCACCAATTTTTGCTTCTTCTGCCTTTTTAAAAACATGAGAAATTATTGATAAATTATTAATTTTTAAAAGTGGTTTACCCGGTAATCTAGTTGCCGACATTCTTGATGGAATTAATATTAATGTTTTAGCCATTATAAATTTACCAATTTATGCGTCTAACAGACGCAAAATTAAATATTAAAAATTAAGTATTTTTTTAATTATCATGTTATATCTGCAAATAATAATAATTATATGGATTCGTTCGAGCTTAATAAAATTATTGCAGCAATTTTAATGGTTGCACTACTTGTAATCGGTTTAGGAAAGATTGCAGATGGTGTCTTTCATGTAGATAAACCAGAAAACCCTGGATATAAAGTTGAAGTAAAAGGGCAACTAGCCTCTGTAACATCTCAAGTTGCTGAAGTTGAACAAAAAGTAGATATTGCAGCTATAATGGCACTAGGAGATATTGCTTCTGGTGAAAAAATTTTTAAAAAATGCGCAGCGTGTCACTCAATAAATAAAGGTGGAAAAAATAAGATTGGCCCTGCATTATACAATGTTATTGGTAGGGCAGTTGGTGGAGTAGATGATTATAAATACTCTAAAGCTTTAGCTTCATATGGTAAAGAGTGGACGTTTGAGGAGCTTAATGGTTTCCTCACAAAGCCTTCATCTTATTTGAAAGGCACTAAAATGTCATATGCTGGTTTAAGAAAAGAGAAAGACAGAGCTTCTGTAATTAAATATCTAAATCAAAGCAGTGACAGTCCCAAGTTACTACCTTAATTTACCAAAACAATATAACAAGATACTTTTTTGAACATGCACTCTATTCAAAGCCTGTAACCATACTTCAGAATTTTTTCCCAAAAAAACATCTCCTGTAACCTCTTCTCCTCTTGGAAGACAGTGTAAAAAAGTTGTGTCTTTTTTAGCAAAACTCATCAACTTTGAATTAATTTGGAAGTTTTTAAAATCTTTAATTTTTTTATTTTTATTAACTTTATCATTCAATGAAATTACTTTATCTGAAAAAATTACATCAGCATTTTTAACTGCTTTTTTAGCATCATTAAAAATATTAATTTTTCTTTTATTTTTTTTAACCCAATCTAATACAAATTTTTTAGGCTCATAGTTCTTAGGACAACCAATGTTTAAGTTGAAAGAAAATTTAACTGAAGCAGCAATCAGGCTATTCAGAACATTATTTGAATCTCCAATCCAACAAATATTTAATTTAGAAATAGATTTTTTTTTAATTTCTTCAACTGTAAAAATATCTGATAGCACTTGAGTTGGATGAGATGATGGGCTTAAACCATTTATTACAGGTATCTTTAAATATTTACTAAATTCTACTATTTTTTCATCACTATCAGTTCTCAACATAAAACCATCTCCATAAGTTGATAAGATTTTGGCTGTATCTGCTAGACTTTCTCCACCTTTTCCTAAGTGCAATTCGTTAGCTCTAAGAGTTATAGTTCCTCCACCTAATTGTTTTATTGCAAGATAAAAACTCAATCGCGTTCTCAAACTTGCCTTTTCAAACATTTGAATAAGTAATTTACCTTTTAAAGGTTTATCTTTATCAACTTCTAGAGTGTTATAATTTTTTCTTTTTTGTTTTCTTTTTTTTGCATCAGCGATGATCTTTTTCAAGTCTGCTGAAGATATGTCTTTAAGGTTGATGAAATGTTTCATTTTTATTTATAAGTAGAACACACTTTTTTAATAATATTTATTGCTATATTTATTTCTTCTTTTTTGACATTTAGAGGAGGTAATATTCTAATGACATTCTCAGCTGCTCTAATCGTTAATAATTTATTATTCATTAGTTTCTCTATAAATTTTGTTTGATCATTATGAAGTTGTAGTCCTATTAGTAAACCAACACCTCTTACCTCTTTGATTACTTTAGGAAATTCTTTTCTCAATTTATTTAATTCTGAATGAAAGTATTTTGATAATTTTTTAACATTTGAAAGAAACCCTTTTTTTAATATTTGATCTAAAACAGCATTTCCAACAGACATAGCCAGTGGGTTACCACCAAATGTTGACCCATGAGTTCCAGCTGTCATTCCTGATGCTACTTTTTTATTCATTAACACTGCACCCAATGGAAAACCCCCTCCAATACCTTTTGCTATTGGCACAATATCAGGCTTGATTTTTGAATTTTCAAATGCAAAAAAATTCCCACTTCTTCCAATTCCACATTGAACTTCATCTAAAATTAATAAAATTTTTTTTTTATCACAAATTTTTCTTAATTCTTTTAAACACCAATTGGGAATAGTTTTAATCCCCCCTTCTCCCATCACAGTTTCAACCATAATTGCAGCTGTTCTTTTTGTTATTTTTTTTTTAAAATTCTTATGGTCTCCAAATTCAAAATGATCAAATCCATCCACTTTTGGTCCAAAACCTTCCGTCATCTTCTTTGATCCACTAGCATAAATTGTAGCTAATGTTCTTCCATGAAATGAATTTTTAACACAAAGAATTCTATTTTTTGAAGGTTGTCCTATCGAATAAAAATATCTTCTAGCAGCTTTAATTGCAGCCTCCGTAGCTTCTGCTCCACTATTTTGGAAAATAATAAAATCTGCAAAAGTTTTTTTTGCCAATCTTTTAGCTAATTTTTCCCCCTCTGGAATAATAAATGCATTAGAGACGTGCCAAAGTTTTTTAGATTGCTTGTTAACTGCTTTTACTAAATATGGATTTGCATGCCCCAAGGAATTAACTGCTATTCCCTGAACAAAATCTAAATATTTTTTTCCATTAGTAGAGAATAAAAAACTTCCCTTACCATATTTAAAGGAAATTTTTCTTCTATTATAATTTTTTGCTAAAGCACTCATTAACTAAGATTTAATTTTATAACCTTTCTTGTAAAGAAAAAAAGCAACATACCACATAACAATACTTAATATAATTAGATAGATTAAGCCTACTGCTATCGATCCATCTGATTTTCCTAAGAAGCCATATCTAAACCCATCAATCATATAAAAAAATGGATTTATGTGACTAATCTTTTGAAATAACTCTGGTAGTTTGTCTATAGAATAAAATACACCTGATAGAAAACTTAATGGAGTTATTATAAAATTTGTTACAGTTGCTGTATGGTCAAATTTTTCAGCCCAGAGTCCAGTTATAAAACCAAGACTTCCAAGTATAAATGCACCAAAAAACCCAAATATAAAGATATAAAAAATATTATAAATTATGATATCTACTATTAATGAAAAAACGGCTATTGAAATTATAGCTATTAAAAAACTTCTTGTTAATGCTGCTAGTATTATTGCCATCGATACTTCAAGGGCTGAAAGTGGCGCGTAAAGCATGTCAACAATGTTTCCTTGAATTTTTCCTATCATTAGTGAAGAAACTGAATGACTAAATGACTGTGTTAAAATACTCATCGCAATTAAGCCAGGTGCTAAAAAATTTATAAAAGAATAACCAAATACATCTCCTCTATTATTACCTAAAGCGAGAGATAAAACTGATAAAAATAATAAACTTGAAACAAGTGGAGATAGTAAAGTTTGTTGCCAAACTACTATAAACCTGTTGCACTCTTTAAGCCATAAGCTTTTAAAGCCAATCCAATTTATAAAGCCAAAATTTTTAACTCCAATATGATATTTTTTATTCAATTCAACCATAAGTAATCATATATAAATTTTAAAAAAAGATGTGTATAAAACAGAAAAATTCATTGTCTTTTTTTTAATCTTGTGTGATCTATATATAGTTATAAAAATTAATTAACATACTAAATATAGAATATGAGCTGGAACGAAGAAAAAGTAGAAAAGTTAAAAGAACTTTGGGGCAAAGGAAGCACTGCAAGCCAAATCGCTGAAATAATTGGTGGTATTAGTAGAAATGCAGTAATTGGCAAAGCTCATAGATTAAATTTATCGTCAAAAATTAAAACTAGAAATGCATCTTCAAGTCAAAATTTTGATAATAGTTCAGAAGAAAATTCTTCTAAACAAAGGAGAGGTAGAAAAAGCAAGTTTCAGTCCTTAATTATTGAAAAAGATTTTGAACCAGAAAATCCAAAGAAACTAGAGGAACTAGATGAGAGTTCTTGTAAATGGCCTGTTGGCCATCCTGAAGAAAAATCGTTTTATTTTTGTGGACGATCATCTCTGAAAGATTTTTCATATTGCAAACTTCATTTGTTATATGCCTATCAGCCAAAAGGAAGAAAAGAAGAGCCTGTGACTGACAAAGATGAAGAGGTAGCTCAGTATGCTGATAAGAAAATTAATACTGCTTAATAATTTTTAAATTTAATTATTTTTCTTATTTTTTATTCTTTCCATTAAACCCTCTAATCAGAGATTTTATGATTAGATAAATTAGGAAAGAAAAAATTGAGAATATTAAAAAATAAATAATATTAATTATCATAAATAATCATACAATTTTAGTATAAGGAATTCTATTAAGAATTAGCAGAGTTGTATTTTTTTGTAGAAAATTGCCCACCTTCTCTCCACATATAGCTATATTTTTCTACTTCATTATCAAATACTCTCGTGCTTGGAACTCCAATATCAGCATTAGTTTGATATTTGCCTGAAGTAACATTATCATATTTTAAAAGTGTAAGCTGATCTATTGTTAAAAGTGGTTTTGGAAATAATTGAAATACTTTAGCAGACATAGTTGCTACAAAAAGAGGTAATGGAACTAATAATCTTTTTTTATCTATTAAATATAATAATTTTTTTAAAATTTCTTTTAAAGATAAGATGTCAGGCCCAACACACTCTACAATTTTAGAGTAAATATTTTTAGAGACAACATGATAAATGGTATCTGTTAAATCTGAACAATGTATTGGAGCAAATTTAGTCGATCCATTATAATAAAGTGGAAAGAAAGGAAGCCTACTTAGTAAGGTCATAAAAGTCGTAGTAAAATTATCATCAACTGAATAAACCACTGATGGCCTTAATATTGTTACTAAAGGAAAATTTTTTTGAATACTAAGTTCGCCATCTAATTTACTTTTTGCATACTCTGAATCTATTGCATTATTTATCCCTAATGCTGACAAATGAATAAATTGCTGTACTTTATATTCTTTACAAAGTTTGGCTAAAATAGACGGAAAAATAGAGTGAATATTTTTGAAAGTATTACCCTTACCATTTTCATACAAAATACCAATTAAATTAATACAAATATCAGTTTGAGAGAAAAGCTTTCTAATTTTTTTTTCGTCAAAGATATTGGCCTCAACAATATCTATGTAGCCTGCATTGGCTTGGGTCTTTATTGCATACCCTTTTTGATGAAGGTTTCTAGTAACCACAGTTACTTTGTAATTATTTTTAGTAAGCTTTCTTATTAAATGACGACCTATTTGACCGCTACCGCCAAAAATTAGACAATTTTTTGCTTTCATATATATATAATTAAAAATGAATACTGATATTAAACTTCACAAGAATGATCTACCAGAAGATTTAGATTTAGGCAATATTATAGCAGTTGATGGAGAGTTTATGGGCCTCAACGTTAAGCGTGACCCTTTATGTCTTATTCAAATATCGACTGGTAATTCTGATGCTCATATTGTCCAGCTTGATAGGGAAAAATATAATGCTCCAAACTTAAATAAAGTTCTTGCTGACGAATCAATCACTAAAATATTTCATTATGGTAGGGCAGACATGGCTCACATAAAATATTATCTGAAGACAGAAACTAATAATATTCTTGATACAAAAATTGCCTCAAAGTTAGCCAGATCCTATTCAGATAGTCACTCACTAAAGACATTAATTAAAGAATTTATGAACGTAGATGTAAGTAAACAGTTTCAAAGCTCAGATTTTGGAGGGGAGCTATCTCAAGCACAATTAAAATATTGTGCCAATGATGTTATTTATTTACATAAAATTCATGAAGAATTAAATAAAATTCTCGTAAGGGAAAAACGAGTTGATTTATATAAGAACTGTTTAACATTTTTAAAAACTAGAGTTGATCTTGATTTGGCTTTATTTAAAGACGATATATGGTCTCATTAAATGGAAAAAAAAAATTATAAAAAAATTGCAAAAAGTGTAATTGATCTTGAAATCAAAGCTCTAATAAAATTAAGAAATTCAATCAATAATTCCTTTAATGAAGCAGTAGAATCATTAGCAAACTGTCAATCTAAAGTGATATTATGTGGAGTTGGCAAAAGTGGATTAATAGCAGCAAAAATTTCAGCAACACTTTCTTCTGTTGGAACACCTTCATTTTCACTAGCTGCAAACGACTGTTCTCATGGTGATCTTGGTAGCATTTCAAAAAAAGATATTTTAATTTTAATAAGTTATTCTGGTTCCACAGAAGAACTAAAAAACATTATAAAATATGCAAATCGAAATAAAATCACTCTAATAGGAATAATGTCAAAAAAAAATTCCATATTGTACAAAGCTTCTGATATCAAACTTCTTATTCCAGAGGTAACCGAGGCAGGTCTTGGTATAGTTCCAACTTCAAGCACAATTAATCAATTAAGTATAGGTGATGCATTAGCAGTTGCTGTGTTGAATAAAAAAAATATTAATAAAAAAGATTTTAAAAAGTTTCATCCCTCTGGAAATCTTGGCGCACAACTTAGAACTGTTGAAGAATTAATGATCACAGGAAGTAAAATTCCATTCGTATATGAAGACTTAAATATGAAAAAAGCTTTACAAATTATTTCAAACAAAAAACTTGGCACTTTAATTGTTCAAAATAATAAGAAAATCACCACAGGAATAATTACAGATGGCCAAATTAGAAGATTTAATGGAATGAGCAATAATCTCCAAGATCTATCTGTCAAAAAGGTTATGACCAAAAACCCTATCAGCATCAATCAAGACACTCTTGCTGAAAAAGCTTTATCTATAATGAATGCAAAAAAAATCACCTCTCTATGCGTTCACAAAGATAAGAACAAAAAAAAGACTGTTGGAATTGTACATATTCACAACATACTTCAGTCAAATATTCATTAAATGAATAAAAAAACGGGCCTACAAGTTCTAATGGTTCTTGTTATTTTCATCATTTCATTTTGGTTTTATTTAAAATACTTCACTAAGAATTTTGAAGATGCAAAGGAAACTGCAGTTATAGAAAAAATTGATAAAAATCAAAATACTACCTCGACTTACATTAATGATATTAATTATGTTTCCACAGATGCTAAAGGCAATAAATATCAAATAACCGCAAAACAAGCGGAAATTAAAATTGAAAATTCTGATGTAATGTTTTTAAAAGATGTTGTGGCTTACATATTCATAAAAGATTCTGACAAAATTAAAATTACATCTAATTTAAGTAAATATAATACAAAAAATTATGATACTATTTTTTCAGAAAATGTAATAGTTATTTATACAGGACAAAAAATAACTGGAGAATATTTAGATTTTTCTTTTTTAAATAATCTTGGAACTTTTACTACAAACGTTATTTATACTGGAGAAAAAACAAATTTATTTGCTGATAGGATTGAGATGAATCTTATTACCAAAGATACTAAAATTTTTATGATTGATTCTGAAAAAAAAGTTTTAATTAAAGGAACCAAATAACATGGGTATAATTAAAAAATTTAGAATTAAATCTTTTAAAAACTCTAAGCCCCTGATCTCTCTAGAAAATATATCATTATCATTTGGCAAGAGAAAAATTTTAGACAATGTAAGCTTTAAGATTAATCATGGACAAATTTTAGGAATGTTAGGGCCAAATGGAGTTGGGAAATCAACAATTTTTAATCTAATCACAGGACTAATTAAGCCTGACTATGGTAAAATTAAATTTGAAGGGATAGATGTTGCTGATTACCCAATTTATTTGAGAACAACAAAATTTAAAATTGGGTATGTTCCTCAATATGGTGGTTATTTTAGTGATCTTACTTTATTGGATAATTTAAAAGCAATAGCAGAAATTGTAATTGATGATAAAAATTTAATTTATCATAAAATTGACATGCTTATAGCTAAATTTGAATTAGATGCTATCAGAGATATAAAAGCAAAGTTTCTATCTGGTGGACAGAAAAAAAAGCTAGTAATTGCCCTTGCTTTATTAAGTGAGCCAAAAGTTCTCTTACTTGACGAGTGTTTCGCAGCGCTAGATGTTCTAACTATTAAAATGCTACAAGAAATTATTGTTAATTTGCAAACAGAAAGCAATATAACTATTTGTATTTGTGATCACCAAGCACGCGATCTACTTTCTTGTGTGGATGTTGCGATAATTTTATCAAACTGTAAGATTGTAGCACAAGGATCTCCTAATGAATTGATTAATAACACTGAGGCTAAAAATGCTTATTTCGGTGACTCTTTTAAATTCAATTAAAGCATGCAGAAAACACTCATAATTAAAAATAAAATAAAAAGATTTAATAAACAGATACAAGTTAGTGGAGACAAGAGTTTAAGCATAAGATGGGTTCTTTTGGCATCTCAAGCAATTGGAAAATCGAAAGGTTACAATCTTTTAATGTCAGAAGATGTATTGGCTGCAATTGATAGCATCAAAAAACTTGGCATAAAAGTGAGGATGCAAAAAAATTACTGCGAAATAGTCGGTAACGGAATTAATGGCTTTAAATATAAAAAAAACTTAACAATAGATGCTAAAAATTCCGGAACACTTGGCAGATTAATTCTAGGTCTTTTAATTAAATCTCCTAAAAAAATAAAAGTAATTGGAGATAAAAGTTTGTCTAAAAGAGACTTTTCAAGAGTAACCATACCTTTGGAAAAATTTGGGGTAAAATTTTCTTATAAGATAAAGAATAAACTACCTTTAATAATTCTTGGCACACAATCAGCAAAAGGTATTAAATATTTGGAGAACAAGGGCTCAGCTCAATGTAAAAGTAGCGTAATGCTTGCAGCGTTAAATGCATCAGGAACAACTTCTATTAAGGCAAAGAAATCAAGAGATCACACAGAATTACTTTTTAAATATTTAAAAATTCCAATCAAAGTAAGAAAGACTAAAAAGTTTGATTTTATAGATATTAAAAAACCAAAAAAAATTAATGCCTTCAATTATCAAATTCCAGGAGACATTAGTTCAAGTGCTTTTTTTATGGTACTAACAACACTTGCTGATAATTCAAAACTTTTAATTAAGAATGTAAATATCAATCCTTCTAGAGTAGGGGTTATTACAATCTTAAAAAAAATGGGAGCCCGAGTAACACTTAAAAACCAAAAAAATTACAGAGGAGAAAAAATTTCTGATATTCTAATAAAAAGTTCAAAAAAACTTAAAGCTATTAATTGTCCAGCAGAATTAAATAGTAGTGCCATAGATGAATTTTTAGTTATTTTTTTAATTGCAGCAAAAGCAAAAGGTATTTCTTATTTTAAAGATCTTTCAGAACTAAACCAAAAAGAAAGCCCAAGGTTAATTTGGGGTTCTAAAATTTTAAATATGATGGGTATAAAAACAGATTTAACAAAAGATTCTATTAAGATTTATGGGCAACCTAATTTAGAAATAAAAAAATCAATAACTGTTAAAAACTATCTAAAGGATCATAGAGTTTTTATGATGAGTACAATTGCTGCCCTAACCCTTGGTGGAAAATGGAAAATTCACGATAAAGATTCTATAAATACTTCCTTTCCATCTTTTTTGAAAATAGTTAAAGATATAAATCATTCATCTTTATGAAATTAAAAAAAAAAATTAAAATTGCAATAGATTCTCCTGCTGCTGCTGGTGCTGGCACTCAAGCAAAATTAATTTCTAAACATTTTAACTTATTTTATTTAGATACAGGAAAAATTTATAGATTAATTGCAAACATTAAACTTACCCAACCAAATAAGTATGGTCATGGCTTGATAAAAAAAAAGATGCTCAAATTAACTATGAAAGATTTGCAAAATAAAAAATTATTATCGGATGAAGTTGGAACAATGGCATCAATTATATCAAAAGATAAAAAAATAAGAAAACTTGTTCATGCATTTCAAATTAAAAGTGCTTATCACCCTCCCAAAAAGTATAATGGATCTTGTTTAGATGGAAGAGACATAACTTATAAGATAATTCCTGATGCTGATTTTAAATTTTTTATAACAGCAAATACTAAGACTAGAGCTTTAAGAAGATATAAAGAGTTAAAAGGACTAAATAAGAAAATATCTTTTAATGAAGTCCTAAAAAGTATCAAAAACCGTGACAAAAGTGACTATAATAGAAAAGTTTCACCCCTTATGAGAACTCGAGATTCGATCTTGATTAATACTACAAATTTAACTAAAAGATCATGCTTTTTAAAAATTAAACAAATTATAGATAGGAAACTAAAAGCTTAATGGAAATTTATAAAGACCTTTCAAACCCCGCCTCTAAAGAGTTCGAGCAACTACTAAATTCACAATTTACTAAAACAGCAAATCTTGAAGAAGGAAAAATCATTACTGGTGTAGTAAATAAAGTTACTGATAACTTTGTATTTCTTGAAGTACCTGGATTAAAATCAGAGCCTATCTTAGATATCAATGAATTAAAAAGTATGGGCATGCTTGATAAGGCAAAAGTAGGTGAAAAAATTTCTGTTCTTCTTGAAAGATTAGAAGATAAAAAAGGTGAAGTGTTAGTATCAGCTTCAAAAGCTCAAAAAATTCAAGGTTGGGATAAGCTTGTTGAGGCTTATGAAAAAAATGAACCTATCATGGGTAAAATTACTGGACGTGTTAAAGGTGGATGTATAGTTGAACACATCGATACTGGTTCTTTAATGTTTTTACCTGGATCTCAAATTTCTGACAAACCATTAAAAGACATAAGTCATTTAATGAATGAACCTCAAAAATTTGCGCTAATAAAATTAGATAAAGTTAGAGGAAATGCATGTGTTTCTAGAAGAGAAATAATTTCTTCATTTAAAAAAGAAGATAAAATTAAAATTGTTGAAAAATTCAAAGTTGGAGATTTAATTAAAGATGCTGAAGTAAAAGGCTACAGTTCATTTGGTTGTTTCTTTAGTGTTAACGGTGAGCTTGATGTTTTAGTTCACTTACAAGAGATTTCTTATTCAAGAGTTAATCACCCTGATGAAGTTTTTACAATCGGTGAGAAACATGACCTTAAAGTAATCAGTGTTGATCTTGAAAAGCTTCAAGTTGGCTGTTCTGTAAAACAACTTACACCAGACCCTTTTGAAAATATTTCAAACTATGAACTAAATAAAATCTACAAAGTAAAAGTTGTTAAGCTTATGGACTTTGGAGCTTTTTGTGAGCTTGAAAAAGGATTATCAACTTTATTGCACTCAAGTGAATTAAGCTGGACTAAAAAAAATATTTCTGCAAAAAAAATGTTTAAAGTTGGTGATGAAATTGATTGTGTAATCACTGAAATTGATAAAGAAAAAAGAAGAGTAGCAATATCTCACCGTTTAACAACTGATAACCCTTTTGAAACGTTTGAAAAAACTTACCCAATTGGATCGGAAGTTGAAGGAGAAGTTGCAAGTAAAAATGAATATTCTATTTTCTTAAAAATTGATGGTTTAGATATCGATGCTTTCTTGCATTGTAATGATTTAACTTACCTAAATAATGGTGAAGAAGAATTAGCTAAATACAAAATTGGCGATAAATTAAAAGTTAAAGTTTTAGAAGTAAAAGCTGCAGAACAAAAAGTTAGAGTTGGCTTACGTCAAACTCAACCAGACCCTTTTGATTGGTTTAATGATAAAAAAGTTAAACAAGCTATTACAGTTAAAATTATTTCAACAGACAATAAAGGCCTTATTGTAAGACCAGAAGGTTGTGAAATGGATTTCATTATTAAAAAATCTGCAATAGCAATTAACGCAGCTGACGCAAGACCTGCTAGATTTACCGGTGGAGAAAGAATTGACTGTGCTATTCAAGAGTTAGATTTAGATAAAAGAAAAGCAACACTAAGTATTAAGCTTTTAGAAGAAATTGATCGTAAAGTTGCACTAGATACTTATGGTTCTGAAGCAAGTGGTAAAAATTTACCTTTCTCATCATTATCTGATGATTTAGAGAAAAAGAAAAAAGAAGACGAATAAAAATTGGCTATTGTAAAATCAAAGCTTCTAAAACAACTCGCTAATAACTACCCAAATTTTTTAAAAAAAGACCTAGAAAAGTTTACTGATATTATTCTTACTGAAATAAAGCAGGCACTTAAACGTGGAGATCGTGTTGAATTAAGAGGTTTTGGCATGTTTTCTACTAATATTCAAAAAGCAAGAATATCAAGAAATCCAAAAACAGGGGAGAAAGTAAATACGCCTCAAAAAAAAACAATTCACTTTAAAATGTCCAAGGAAATGTTTAAAAAATTAAACAATGACGAATAAAAATATTTTTGTTGCTTGTGATACGTCAAATTTAAAAGAGATAAGAAAAATAATTAGCCATACAAAAACTAATAAACTTCAAATAATTCCAAAATTTGGCTTACAGTTTTTTTATTCAAAAAATGGAAGAGCCTTTCTTCAAAATTTTAAAAAGGATTATTTCTTAGATTTAAAAATAAACGACATTCCACAAACTGCTTTATCTGCAATGGATAGTTTAAAAGATTTAAAAAAATGCAAATACATCACTGTTCATGCAAATGGTGGTCTTACAATGCTTAAGGCTATTACAAAAAAAGCGAAAACAATTAACAAAAATTTAAAAGTATTGGGAGTTACAATCTTAACAAGCCTTAACAACAAATCACTTAAAGAAATTGGTCATACCAAAACAGTAGAACAATTAGTATTAAAACAAGCTGCTCTTATAAAAAAATCAGGTGCAGCTGGAATTGTGTGTTCTGCACAAGAGGCAAAAATAGTTAGGAAAAAATATAAAAACTTATTTATTGTTACACCAGGAATAAGATTGCCTGGAGATGATGCAAATGATCAGTCTAGAGTAATGACGCCCAATGATGCTTTTAAAAATAAGGTTTCTGGTATTGTAATGGGAAGATCGTTAATAAAGGGTAATATCAAAAGTAATATTAAAAGATTAATTAATCATTTAAATCAATGATCCAACCCTGCAAGATTTGTGGGATCTCAGACTTTAAAACCTTAGAATTTTTAACTTCCCACCCTAACCCACCTAAGATGATAGGGTTTATTTGTAATTGGCCTAAATCAAAAAGATTTGTTGAACACGATAAGCTTAAAGAACTATTAAAGGTTGATAAAAAAAAATCAGAATATGTTGCTGTATTAGTTAAGCCTAGTGAAAATATTTTAGAAAAAATAAAAGATTTACCATTTGATTATTATCAACTTTATGATTGCAGCCCATCCGAGGTTAAATCAATTAAAGAAAGATATAATAAAAAGATTATTGTTGCGATAACTGTGAAGGATCAAAGTGATACAGTTAGATATTTAGAATATAATGAGCTTGCAGACATAATACTATTTGACAGCAAAGGTTATGAAAAAAGTATGTCCTTCGATCATCAATTAATTAAAAATATTAAAATTAATAAAGAATTAATGCTGGCTGGGAATATTCAAATTGAAGATAATCTTGAAAATTATAAAGAAATAGCAGACATTATAGATATTTCTGGAGGTCTAGAAACATCTGGATTAAAAGATATTTCAAAAATAAATATTTTTTTAAATAAAATTAAACTAATTAACAATGAAGCTTAAAAAAAAAATTCCTTTAATTGATCAGCACAACAAAAGTGGATTTTGGGGCGGTAAATTTGGTGGTAATTTTATACCTGAAACTTTAAAAAAGCCCATTGAGGACTTAACTGAACTTTTTGAAAAACTTAGATATGATAAGAAATTCCTTAAAGAAAGAGACTATTACTTTAAAAACTACATAGGGTCTCCTACTTCATTTATTAAACTTCAAAACCTGTCGGATTACCTAGGCGGAGCTCAAATATACGCCAAGATGGTGTCAGAAGCGAACGGAGGAGCTCATAAAATTTACAATGCAACAGTTCATTGCCTGATTGCTAAAAAGGCAGGAAAAAAATATGTCGTTGGCGATACAGGCGCAGGCTATGCTGGAAAGATGCTGAGTATGGCTGCTAAAAAGTTTGGCCTTAAATGTAAAATATTTATGGGTGCAAAAGATATAAAAAGGCAAAAGCCTAATGTAGACGCGATGAAAAAGAATGGTGCAGAAGTTGTACCTGTTTATTCAGGAAGCCAAACATTGGTAGATGCTGTTAGTGAGTGCATGCGATACTGGGTTTCAAATTGTGATAATACCCATATGTGTGTTGGTTCAACAGTTGGTCCTAATATATTTGTTAAAATTTGTGGCTGGAGTACAACTCAAATTTCAAGAGAGTTAAAAACTCAAATACAGTCTGAGTTTAAAAAAATACCTAAAAAAATTAAACTTATTAATTGTGTGGGTGGTGGAAGTTCAGCTTATGGTTTTTGGAGTGAGTTTATTGATTATGATAAAAAACAAATTGAATTAATCGGTGTTGAGGCTGGTGGACCAAAAAATTCAAAACTACATGCAGCACCTCTAACTACTGGTGCTAAACTTGGAATATTGCATGGAGCTGCAGCCTATGTTTGTCAGAATAGTGAAGGACAAATTAATGATACCGCTTCTATTTCTGCTGGATTAGATTATCCTGGAGTATCACCTATTCACTGTTTCTTAAAAGATGCTAAGAGAGCAAGATATACATCTGCAACTGATGAAGGTGCTTTAAATGCATATAAACTAGTTACAAAACTTGAAAAAATAAACCCAAGTTTAGAACCCTGCCATGCTTTTGCAGAAGCAATAAAAATTGCACCCAAAATAAACAAAGATACTATCATCATAGTAAACTCTTGTGGTGATGCTAAAAAAGATAGAGATATATTAAAAGAAAGATTGGGAAAAATTAACTAAGATGTCTTTAATTAATTTAGCTTTTAAAAAAGTAAAAACTGAAAAAAGACCTGCATTACTAACTTACACAGTAGCTGGTGATAATAGTAAAAAAAAATCACTTGAAATATTAAAGTCAATTGCAAAATATGCTGATATTTGTGAGATAGGATTTCCTCATAACACTCCAATTGCAGATGGTGGTCAGATTCAATCAAGTGCTTATAGAGCTTTAAAAAATGGTATTAAAATTAAAGATGTTTTTTCAATAGTTAAAGATTTTAAAAAATCAAAACAATCAAAACCTGTAATATTGATGGGTTATTATAATATGATTTATCAATATGGAGATAATAACTTTATAAATATTTGCAAAAAAGTAGGTGTAGATGGATTAATTGTTGTCGATCTTCCTTATCCAGAAAATAAAGAATTTGCAAAAAAATGTAAGAAAAAAGGTATTAGTTTTATTCAATTAGTATCTCCTACTACGTCTCCGAGCAGAATGAAAAAGATTATAAAAGACTCTCATGATATGGTTTATTATATCAGTATGCTCTCAACAACTGGTGGCAAACTAAAGGTTTCACCTAAAAAAATATTAGAGCGTTACAGTAAGATTAAAAACCTTAATAAGAATAAGAATATTGTAATAGGCTTTGGGATCACTGAAAAAACTATAGCATCTTTAAGAAAAGCTGATGGATTAGTCGTTGGTAGTGCTTTATGTAAAGAAATATCAAATTCTATTAAAAAACGCCAAA
Source organism: uncultured Candidatus Pelagibacter sp. (assembly GCA_905612335.1). Next base: position 6,281 of record CAJQRT010000027.1, on the reverse strand, counting down.
ATCCTGTCACAAATGTAACTAATATTGTGCTAAAGTTAAGAAAAAAAATAGCATGAATTGGATTAAAAAAACTTTAAGATTTGGTGAGAAGATAAAAACCATCATTAAAGCACGTGCAACCAAAACAGAAATAGCTAATAGTGATTGGACCTCATGTTGTAAGGGGCCTATCTTAAAAAAAGATTTAGAAGAAAACTTATGGGTTTGCCCATCTTGTAACAAACACCACAGAATAAGCCCACGTCAAAGATTTGATATTATATTTGGCAAAAATAATTATGAAGTTTTAAAAACTCCCATCCCTCAAGACGACCCTTTAAATTGGAATGATGCAAAGCCTTATAAAGATAGACTAAAAGCTGCTAGAAAAAAAACTGGCATGGATTGTGGAATGATGGTTGTTAATACTAATATTCTTAATTTAAAAATTACAGCGATTGCATCTGATTTTGATTTTGTAGGTGGTTCAATTGGTGCTGCAGAAGGTGAAGCTTTTTTATACGGAATTCAACATGCGATAGAAAACGAACAACCTTTTGTAGTGTTTACTTCTGGTGGTGGAATGAGAATGATGGAAAGTCTTATATCATTAAGCCAAATGACAAGAACGACACTGGCAATTAACGAACTAAAGAAAAATAATTTACCCTACATTGTTGTGCTAACTGATCCAACCGCTGGTGGTATTACGGCCTCATATGCAATGTTAGGTGATCTACACTTAGCAGAGCCAGGGGCTCTTATAGCTTTTGCAGGTGCTAGAGTAATCCAAGGAACTGTAAGAGAAGAGTTGCCAGAAGGCTTTCAAAGAAGTGAGTACGTTCAGAAATCAGGATTTATAGATTTAATTGTTGAGAGAAAAGACCTAAGAGAAAAAATTGGCTCATTATTATCAATATTGTTAAATAAAAATTCTGCTATAAATTCATTAGAAAATGAAACTTCAGAAGATAGTAGAACGCTTACAAAAGCTGCATCCTAAAGAGATCGATCTAAGTCTAGATCGAACTAGAAATCTTTTAGAAAAATTAGGTAATCCTCAAGATCAAATCAATTGTATTTCAGTCGTTGGAACGAACGGAAAATTCTCAACTATCCAGGCACTTTATGCAGTTTTAAAAGAGGCAAATTATAAATGTAATATTTATACTAGCCCTCACATTCAAAAGATTAATGAAAGATTTGTCTTTAACAATAAGCCATTAACAGATGATGAATTGGCCAATCTTTTTTTTGAAATAGAAGAAGCTAATAACCAAACACAAATAACTTTCTTTGAAATTTTAACTGTTGCTTTTCTTCATTATGCAAAGAAATACCCTGAAAACATTAACTTAATTGAGTCAGGTCTATTTCATAGATTTGATGCAACCAATATTTTAAAGAGAAATTTAGCTAGTATTGTAACAGCTATTGGTCTTGATCACTTAGATTGGCTTCCAAAAGAAGAGCAAACAGTTGAAAAAATTATATTTGAGAAAACATCTACTTTATTAAACTCTAAAATCATTGTTGCAAAACAAAATTCAAATAAAATTAGTAAAAGTATTGAAGATACGATTAAAGATAATTCTTCTAAAAAAATAATCTTTAATAAAAGTTATAATTTTACATTAAAAGAAAATGATTTTTTTTATTTTGAAGATGAATTTGGTGCTCTTAAACTTCCAAAACCTAATCTGCCTGGAGAATTTCAATTAGAAAATATCTCTACTGCAATTGCAACTGTTAGACAATTAACGGATTACAAAGTAACTGATGAACATATTAAGGTTGGTATTGCTAAAATAGAAAGTATCGCACGGCTTCAAGAGTTAAAATCTGGAAAATTAAAAGATTTAACTACTAATAATTTGTTGTTTGTAGATGGGTCTCATAACCCACTTGGTGCAAAAGTATTAAATGAATATCTTCAAAGTTTAAATTGTAACAAACATATTATTTTAGGAATGATGGCTAACAAAGATCACAATGAATATATGAGTTACTTTAAGGATATTAAATCATTAACAACAATTGATATTCCCAATCAACCCAATGCTATTAAGGGAAATGAACTTAAAGAGAAAATTAAAAATTTTGAAAATATTAATTACAAAAATTCTGTTGAACAAGCAATTGGCTCAATTGATCTTCAGGAAAATGATATTATTTTAATTACAGGGTCTTTGTATCTTGCAGGAGAAGTTTTAAACTTAAACTAGATATTCTTATCTAGAAATTCTTTCATTTGGCTCTCAGCAACTCCACCAACTTTTCTATCTACTTCAACACCTTTTTTATAAACAATAACAGTTGGTACACCTCTTACACCAGCAGCTGAACCAGTGTTAATTCCACCATTTTCAATGTCAGCATAATAAAAGCTAGCTTTATCTTTGTAGCTATCTGAAAACTTTTCCATAATCGGGCGCAAACTTTTACACGGCATGCACCATTCTGCAGAAAACTGGACTATAGAAACATCTTCATTTTTAATTTTTGTTTCAAACTCTTCGTCTTTAAAATCTATAAGCATGCTTCTTATATAAATTTTTATTCTATTTATTCAATATGTAAAAAAGGATTTTTTTAGTTAATTAACAGAGGCTTATTATGCTTGCTCATATTTTTTCTGAATACCTTCAACAAAATCGTTAATTTCGTCTAAAAACTTAAGCTTTTTCTCATCTTTATCGTTGGTGTATCTTTCTCTTAAATTATCACACTCAAAATAAAACTCCTTACATGTCCACCATTTCTCTTTTTCATCACTTAATATTCTCTCTGCTATTCCTCTTTTTATGGTTTTAAACATATCTGCTGGCAATGTTTCTGGTGATTCTTGATAAATTATCTTTTTCCCAAAACTTACCATTCTCTCATCTTCAAATTTATCTAGTAAAATTAATTTGTCCTTCCAAGAAGCTGCATGCCATTTTGGAAACAAAGCAGTATCCTTTTGAGGTGTAAACTTTTTGTAAATTGTCTCTTCAGCGAGTAGATCAACTTGTGAATCAAATTGTGCTTTATCTTCAGCAGTTTCTCTTAATGCAGTTAAAACATTTTGAGAGAATTTCTCATTACTATTTACTAATTTTGCACGTTTTTTAATTAAATCAAGATCAAGATTACAATATGGTTCAGTTTGTAATCCATAACTTGCGTCTAAAATTATAGGAGCTTTGTTTGATCGTATAGTTCTTAAAAACTTTAATTTTTTAATTGCACTTTTAAGTTCTGAAATTGACATGTCAAATAATGGAATTGGATCAATTTTAAGATCAAATGCTTGACCCCATTGATAGATTGGATGAATACAGTGTTTAGGATGAAGCGGTGCAACTACAAATCTATAATTTTTACCAAAATGATATTCAGCTAAAGTGAACATCTTCTCTGTTTTAAAGATTGTTTCTGTATCACTCTTGTTGGCTGTTCTTAAAAAGGTGTCCCAGGTTTGAGGTTGATTTTTTTTAATTAAACCTAAAACCTTAACAGTTAGTTCCGCATCAAATAAAGCTGAGTGAGCACCAGAAGACTCGAAGCCATTCATTCTAGCTAACGATTCTAGTTTCATTACTGCATTACCTTTTGCATTTATTTCTGTTTTTACAACACTTTCATCAACAGCATGTGCACCTCTTGCTATATTTAATCCATCATGTCTTTTATTTGGAGTAGCATTTGTAATATAAGGGTATCTAATTCCTCTAAAAAATTCGTTTCTTATCATTTCGTCATCAAAACCAATATTTGACCAACCCATGAATATTGCTGGGCTCCACTTTTTAAATACTGCTTCCAGCTGAGATAACATTTGATAGTGGCTTAAGTTCCCTTTGGTTAATAAATCAACACTAGTTTTATTAACTATTAAGGCCATTGCTTGAGGCACTTCTCCTTCTGGCAACCTACATCTAAAATTAAATCTGTCTAATTCTTTAAAGTTTGCATCAACTAAAACACCACCTACTTCAATAATACTTCCCCATGAAGTGTTTGCGCTGCTAGATTCTATATCCCATATTGCTAAATTCATATTAGTTCACATTCCTTTGGTGATAAAATTGTTCAACTTTTTCTAAAAACTTGTTTTGATATTCTTCTAATTTTGCGCCTTGAATTCTAAAGTCTTGGAATAAATTATCCACGGTACAAAGTAAAACGATTCCTTGGGTTATTTTTGAATTATGAACAACGTTATGAGCTAATGAATAAGCCCCTAATTGAAGGTAATAATCCTCAATCCATTCTTCTTTTTTAGGTTTGTTTGATTGTTTAAAATCTATAATGGTTTCTTGCCCTTCATAAACGCCTACTGCATCACATGTGCCAGCATACTTTGCAGGGTAATATAATGTTGCTTCTGTTCCCCAAATTTCTGACAACTTTCCTTTAATTCCTTGTTCAATAATTTCATCAGCCATTTTTTTAGATTTATTTTCTATTTCTAATAATTCTAGATTTAATTGACCTAATAAATATTTTTCTAGAAAGCTGTGCATTGATGTTCCTCTACTTGAGGCATCATTTTTAATTCTATTTGCTTCAGCCGTTCCCACTCTTGCTTTCCAGTTTGCGAGTGATGCTTTTTTTTCCTCACTTTGTGTTGCTTGTAAAATCGATGTAACTGATGGAAGCTTTTGCTGGTTAACAGCGTACATTCTTGAACCACTAACCATCGATCTCATAGACTTTGGATAAGTAAATTTATTATTCCACTGCATATAGTTTGTTATAAGCGGTATTGAGGGGAAAAAGAAATTAATTTTTTGCTTGTTTTGAATGGTCAACAAATTTTTCTACATTTTCTGTTTGAACAGCCTTATCAACTTGTTCGGGATCTTTAATATTTTCTAGACTTCTACTGATTGATCTTGCATCTGTTCCAAACTTATCAACAACAATCATTGCTTCTTCTAATTTTTTTCTAAGAGAAACTATATTATCAAAATGTTTTCCAAATCTTGAACTAATTGTTTTTAAATGATCATAGATTTCTGTAGCACCCTTTTGAACTTTTAATGATTGAAAGCCCATGTGTAAAGATTGCAAGTAAGCTGAAAGGGTATTAGGGCCACAGATTACAATTTTATATTTTTTCATTAATTCTTGAGTTAATAATTCTTTGGTAGTTGGATCTTGGTATTCAGTTAATTCTTTATATAAACTTTCAGTTGGTGCATAAACAATTGCAAAATCTGTAGTTTTTGGTGGCACTATGTATTTTTCATTAACACTTTTAGCTTTAGCTTTAAATGCAGCAGCTAATTTTGCTCTTGCATCTGCAACAGCTTTTTTATCATCAGCATCATAGCCATCAGTAATTGCTTTAAATTTTTCTACTGGAAAATGTGAGTCTACGGGCACCATTACATCGCCCTGAAGTTTGATTGCAAATTCTACATTTTCACCTGTATCTTCTTTCATCTTAACGTTGGTCTGAAATTGTGAAGCTGGTAATAAGTCTTTGATTAGAGCATCTAATGAAAACTCTGCAAGAGTTCCATATTTTTTAACGCCCGCTAAAATTTTAGTTATACCCTCTTGGCTTTTATTTAATAATTCGACCTGACTATTAAAGTTTCCTACTTTTTCATCAACTTTAGTTAAGGCCTCTGTCATATCTTTAGTAACCCCAGTTGAAAGGTTATTAAATGAAGTCGACATAGAACCTAGTGAGGTATTGATGGTAGTGTTTAAGGTATCTTTTAATGACGTAATTTCTGTCTTTAAATTAGCCATCTCTTCAGCTTCTTTATTTTCACTTTCATCTTTTGGCTTAGATCTTAAGTTTAGATAAAGGATTGCTAAAGCAACTCCTAGCAATAAGACTAATACCGTTAATAAAATTATGTCCATGATTCGTATGTTATACCTCTCTGAGTTTATTTAAAGTTTGTTGTTCAATTTACCTTTTTTATTAGGTTATTTTTTAGCGTTACTTCTGCAAAAAATTCTCTGCCTTCATTATTAGTTGTATAGGGTCTATTGCTGCCCACTATAACTCCATCAGGTTTATATTCAGGCCCAAACATACTAGTCTCAGTATAATCAAGATGCCTTCCAATCTGATCTTTTAATTCTTTCTTAGATTTATAATTTAAAATTAACATTAATTTAGAAGCCTTTTTGGCACCTTTCCCATCATGATCTCTTTCATGATCTGCTCTTCATCGTCCTCGTAACAGTTGTTAATACTTTTAATAAAAGATTTAATTATTTTTTGGTTAAAACCTAATCTTTTTAAAATCTTACTCCCCTCTTTTTCATTTTCGGTGAAAATATGATGCTCTGCT
>CAJQRT010000026.1 GCA_905612335.1 uncultured Candidatus Pelagibacter sp. | reverse complement strand
TTAATGGGTCATTCAATGGGTGGCATGATAGTGCAAGAAATGACTAAAATTTTAGGAAACAGAATAAATAAACTAATTTGTTTTGCTACAGGGTCAATTGGGGAAATACCTGGAAGATTTGAAACTATGGATGAAACTCGAGAAAAAATTAAAAAAGATGGAACCAAGATAACATTTTCTAGAGTACCAAAAAAATGGTTTGTTAAAGGTGACAAAGATAAGAATTATTATTTATGTGAAAATGCTGTTAAAAATGTATCACTAGAAAGTGCCGATAATGCACTTATAGCTATGAAGAATTGGGTAGGAATTGATTATTTAAAAAATATTAAAAATAAAACACTTATAGTATGGGGAGATAAGGATACCTCATATAACTTTGAACAAGTTGATACATTAAGAAAAAATATTAAAAATAGTAGTTTAAAAATATTTAAAAATTGCAGTCACAATCTACATCTTGAGCAGCCAATGGAATTTAATCGTTTAATAGAAAATTTTATAAATTAATTCAAATTTAGTTTGAAAAACCATATTTTCTAAGTCTCACATCTGCAGTTCTAGCGTGAGCTTCCATACCTTCGTATCTTGAAATTCTAGCACAGGCAGCACCTACAGTTTTTGTAGATTCTTTTGTCATTCTTTGGAAACTTAATGTTTTAATGAATTTACCAACAAATAATCCACCAGTATAACGACCTGCACCTTTCGTGGGTAAGATATGATTAGTTCCTGAGCATTTGTCTCCATATGCTACGGTTGTTTCTTCACCTATAAATAGTGATCCATAATTTTTTAATCTTTTGTGAAACCATTCTAAGTTTTCGGTTTGGACTTCTAAATGTTCTGGAGCATATTCATCACTGATTGTTGCCATTTCCTCATCAGTATCACAAAGAATAACCTCACCATAATCTCTCCAAGCAGCTTCTGCGCTAGTTCTTGGAACTTCTGGTAAATCAGCAATTAATTCTGGAACTCTTCTCATTACTTCATCGGCAACTCTTTTACTTGTTGTGTACAACCAAGCAGGAGAATTATAACCATGCTCTGCTTGACCAACTAGGTCAACAGCAACCATTTCTGCATCAGCCTTATCATCTGCAATAACAGCAATTTCTGTTGGACCAGCAAATAAATCAATTCCAACTTTACCAAATAAAATTCTTTTTGCTTCTGCAACAAATTGGTTTCCAGGACCAACTATAATATCAGCTGACGGATTATTAAATAATCCGTTAGTCATTGAAGCAATACCAGGTACACCACCTAAATTTAAGATTACATCAGCTCCACAAAGATCAGCCGTATAAATTATAGTTGGATGAGCACCAACACCTTCTTTGGGAGGGCTACACGCAATTACGTTTTTTACACCTGCAACTTTTGCTGTTGTTACACTCATAACAGCTGAAGCTATGTGAGCATATCTTCCACCAGGTATATAACAACCTGCGGTATTAACAGGAATTAGCCTTTGACCTGCAAATAAACCTGGTGAAAGCTCAACTTCAAAATCTTGTCCATAATTTTTTAATTGTGCTTCAGCAAATGTTCTAACTCTGTCGTATGAAAACTGAATATCATCTTTAGTTTTTTGATCTAAGTTTTTTTTAATTTCTTCAATTTTTTCTTTAGAGACAATAATATCACCATCATACTTATCAAATTTTTTTGTAAGATCTATGCAAGCCTGTTCTTTATTTTCATCGATATCTTTTAATAAACCTTTAACAATTTCTGTAGTTTTTGTATCATCTGTTGATGATGTCTTAGGTGATTTTTTTAAATAAATTATAGCCATTATTCTCTCTCATTAATTTTAAGCTTTTATTTAAAGCAATAATAAAGTTATTTCAATGAAGAATTAGTCTAAAGCAACAACAGCTGCAGCAATTGATGCCAATCTTGCTGGTGCTTCATCAGATCTACTGGTAATTACGATTGGAACTTTTCCACCTATCACAACACCAGCTGCACAAGCACCCATAAAATATATCATCATTTTAACTAAGCTATTTCCAGTTTCAACACTTGGAACTAGCAATACATCCGCTTGACCAGCAACAAGGTTTTTAACACCTTTGATAGCTGCAGATTTTTTTGAAATACTATTATCAAATGCTAAAGGACCAAAAACATCTGCATTTAACTTATCGTCTTTTGCAAGTTTTGTAATTTCATTTGCATCAATTGAACTTGGTACACTATCTAAAACTTCCTCTGTTGCAGAAAGCACAGCAACTTTAGGTCTCTCAATTCCTATACGATTTGAAAAATCAATTACATTTCTTAAAATATGCATTTTTGTTTTTACATTGGGTAAAACATTTAAAGCACCATCAGTAATTATAAGTGGTTTATCATCCTTTGCAGTAGTCATGTGCCAAATGTGGCTAAGTCTAGTTTTTCCAAGTAAATTATATTCTCTTTTTAAAACTTCTTTCATCAAGACATCTGTATGAATATGACCTTTGACAATAATTTTTACCTTATCTTCACTTGCAAGTTTTGCTGCTATTGCTGCTGTATTATTTTCTACAGGCTCATCAATTATTTCAAAAGAAGAAATATCCCATTTTAATTGTTCTGCACATTTTAGGATTTCTTTTTTATCTCCTATAAAAATAGGAGTTATTAAGTTTTCATTAACAGCATCCTGGACTGAAAGCATAGGTAAGGGTAAACCTGCATTAACGATAGCAGCATTAACACCTTTTTTCTTATGTGCGTGGTCTAGAAGGTTATTAGGACAAACAATTTCTTTATTTGAAAGCATGAAGTATATTTAGTATGAATTTTTAAAAAGTATATACTGTAAATTGATAATGATTAAGCCTTTTAAGCTAAATATTCCCGATAAAACACTTCAAGAAATTTACACTAAGGTAAAAAATTACCCATGGCATGAAATGCCAGATGATGGTGGTTGGAAATATGGAAGTAATCTTGATTACATGAAGAAGATATCAAGTTATTGGGTTAAAGATTTTGACTGGAGAAAACATGAAGTAGAAATAAATAAATTTTCAAATTTTACAACTGTTGTAGATGATATTGAAATTCATTTTATTCATGAAAAAGGTAGTGGTTCTAACCCAGCTCCATTACTTCTTATGCATGGATGGCCTGGATCAGTTGTAGAATTTTTACATATAATTGAAAAACTTGCACACCCTGAAAAATTTGGTGGAAATGTAGAGGATGCATTTGATGTTATAGTACCGTCTTTACCTGGGTTTGGGTTTTCAGGTAGACCGTCTAAGCCAATAGGTCCTAGAAAAATGGCAGCTATTTTAAATAAACTAATGACAGAAAATCTTGAATATAAAAATTATTTGGCGCAAGGTGGAGATTGGGGAGCAACTATTGCTAATTGGATAGGCTATGATCATTCTAAAACTTGTAAAGCAATTCATATCAATTGTTTAACTATGCGTCACCCAGAAGGCACTAAAACTAAAGAAGAAGAAGAGTGGCAAAAAAGATTTGATAAAGATCAGGTTATGCAGGATGGTTATAGAACTCAACAAGCAACAAAACCACAAACATTAAGCTATGGAATGATGGACAGTCCAGTTGGTGTTGCAGCTTGGATTATTGAAAAAATGTATTCTTGGTCTGATTTAAAGAATGGTGATATTGAAAGTGCTTATACAAAAGATACCTTGTTGGCAAATATTATGGTTTATATCGTTACAAAAACTTTCAATACAGCTTCTTGGATTTATTATGGAAGAAGAGAAGAGGGGGGACGTTTTTTTCCAAAAGATTTCCATAAGATGCAAATTCCAACTGCAGCTGCAATTTTCCCAGCTGAAATGTCGGAATGGCCACCTCGTTCCTACGTAGATAGAATTTTTAATATTACTCAATGGACAGAAATGCCAAGTGGTGGACATTTTGCTGCAATGGAGCAACCAGAGTTACTAATTAAAGATATTGTAAAATTTGCTAGAACTATTCGTTAACTAAAAGTTTTTTCTAGGATCCTTTAAAGTTTTAATTTTATTAAGTACGCCTGTTATTTTCATAGTGATGAAAACTACATACACAAAAACAAATCCTAAAGCCATAGTTGATAGAACAGTATATATCGCTGTCAGATTTTCTAGTTTAAACCAACTTTCAACACCTGGATTAGAATAATAAAGGAAGTTCCAGAAAGTAAAAAAAATGATTTCGTATACTATGATAACTTTAAATACTGGACGCATATTACATATATATTATAGTAGTTTTATTTTATTAAACTATTTAAATCTTCCAATATATTCTTTGTAATTTTAATCTCTTTTTTAAGATTATCTTTATATCTATGGTATTTACTTTGCCCTGGATAAAGAATTTCCTTAACACCTTTAATTTTAGGCAGTTTTTTAATTGTTTTAATATTGTTTTTTATTCTTTTATTAAAAGAATTTCCTACAAACAAATTAGGCTTCATTACAAAAAATAAATGACCTACATTTTGAGGACCGCTAAAATCTGTAAAAGGGTCTTTAACTCGACCAGCATGATTACCACCCGTTAAAACACCACTTAAAATATCAACCATCCAAGCTAATCCAGAGCCTCTAAATCCAGCAATAGGTAATTGAACACCTTCTAATGCTTTTTTAGGGTCTGTTGTCGGTTTACCAAATTTATCTAAAGCAACACCTTCGGGAATTTTTGTTCCTTCTCTTGCGGCAACTCTAATTTTTCCTCTATTAATCACTGATATTGAAGTATCCAAAATAAAAGGAACTTTAGACCCAGTTGGTGTTCCAAAACAAATTGGATTTGTACCAAATAAACTTTTTAACGCTCCATGGGGTGCAACAGCTGGAGGTGCATTGGTAAATATCATAACCATTAAATTTTTTTTAACAGCCTGCTCAGCATAATAACCAGACAAACCATAATGTCCGCTATTTTTAACTGCAACTAAACCAATACCAGTTTTTTTGGCATTGCTTATAGCGGTTTTGATAGCAATATCTGCTGCAACAAAACCAATGCTATTATTTGCATCAACATGAGCAATTGATTGAGAAATTTTTTTAATTTTTATTTTAGCTTTTGGATTAATTATTTTTTTAGAAATCCGATCACAATACATCTTAAGTCTAGATAAACCATGTGATGGAGCACCAACTAATTCAGCATTAATTATAGCTTCTGAACAGATATATGCATGCTCTTTACTTAACTTGTGATGGATAAAAATATTTTTGATAATAGTTTTTAACTTGGAAGAATTCATAATTTAATAAAAGATTACTTAACCTTTACCGTGCCATGGAATTGTTTTGGTAATTATTTTTCTTAAAGCAATGTCAAATAAAAGACCAAGCATCCCCATTACAAAAATAGTTATCCAAATAACCTCATATTGAAAATATTTTTTAGCAACATTTTCAACAAATCCAATACCTGTTGTTCCAGCTAAAAATTCTGCTGCAACCAAAGTCCCCCAACACATTCCAACTGCAACTCTAACGCCTGTTAAAATTTCTGGTAAAGAGTTTGGAAAAATCACATATCTTAATATTTGCCATTTCGATGCACCAAGTGAGTGGGAAGCATGAATTTTAGATAACTGAGTTCCAGAAGCACCAGCTCTAGCTGAGATAATCATAATTGAAAAAGATACCATAAATAATAAGAATACTTTTCCGACATTATCAATCCCAAATACAGTAATAACTAATGGAGCCCAAGCTAGTGGTGGTACAGGTCTATATAATTCAATTAATGGATCAAAGAATCCTTTAGCAAATCTATTTAAACCCATCAACAAACCAAGTGGTACACCAAATATTATTCCAAGTACTAAACCTAAAAGTACCCTTAGGAAAGAATCCCATATGTGACCCATGGGTACTGGTATTTTGAATAATTTAAATTCACCAGTAACAACATTTAAAACTTTGCTTTTAAAGTTTGGTTTGACAGTTCCATCATTACTATGAACTGGGTACTTACCTGGGATAATATCCGCAATCCAATCTGGTAAAATAAAGCCAACAATTCTACTAACATCCATCATTTCATACCAAATCAGTGGAATATTTTTAAATCCAACACTTGGCCTTAATAAAAGTGTAAATTTTTTCAAAGTATCTGATGGTTTGGGTAGCCATCTACCAGAACCTTGCTCTGAACAGTTAGGACCACTTGAAATTATTGTTCCAGTAGGAAATAAAAATATATCAATTAATCTTAGACCTCCTTGCTCTTTTTTTTGAACTTTATCAAATTCTAAAATTGCTTGCTCCATATCATTGAGAGTTTTTGGAGGAAATATACTTGCATACTCAATCCTCCTTGCAATTTTAAGCACGTCTTTTGCTAATATAGATGCCACTTCATGCGTTTCATCTAATTCTGATCTATATTTCTTAATTCCATCTTTGATCTCTTTAATCAAAGTTTTGTATTGAGTGTTATGATTTCTTAATTTAAAAAAATCATCACTAATAAATGTTAATTCTTTTGCAGCAGCGTCAAATTTTAATCCTTTTTTAGTTTCAGGAATAGTTGGAATTTCTATTGTATTTTCTACAGCTGTTCCTGAAGATCCCCATCCACCTTGTATTTTTAAAGCTTCAATTCTCGCATTTTCTTCTTCAATACTTTTTATTGGTGGATAACTTATCTTTTGAAAATCCTCTGTTAACCAAGCTATTCTATTAGTTAGTTCACTGATCTTAATTTTTGTTTTATTTTCAAGAAGGTCCTCATTAGTTAACAATGGAATCGTTCTTTTAGTTTTTTGAATAAAACCTAAAAGCTTATCTTTATCTTGATTTCTTATTACTGATGAATTTCTAATTTCATTAGCTAATTTTTCAATATTTTTATTCTCAGCTTTAATAATTGAAGTACTTTTAAATTCCCTTTCATTTATTGGAAACAAATACTTTAATGAAAGCATCGAGTCATTAACTTTTGCAACTTGGCAAAGCTCATTAGCAGACTGAGGGTAAAAAGACTTTGCTAAATCCCATGAATAATAAAGCCATGCTATTAATAAAAAACTACTTCCAACAATAATCCAGTGAGCTCCACCTTTGGCTCTTTCAGGGTTCCCAAAAACAGCATCTATTTTTTCAGTCTTGGCTAATTTTATTCCATAAAGGATAGAACCTATAACGGCAAAGATAATTAAAAATGTTATAATACCTGTAATCATTTTAAATATCTTTACCCATTATTTCTTCTTCCATGTCCCAAATCATGGTCAGAATTTCTTCTCTTTTACTTCCAAAATCTTTAGTCTTTTTAATCTCTCTTAAATCACCATCTATTCCCATTGAAGCAAAGGGTAATTTATACTCCTTATGTATTCGGCCTGGTCTTGGTGCCATTACATATAATCTTTCACCAAGTAACAAAGCTTCTTCAACTGAGTGGGTGATTAAAATAATTGTTTTTCCTGTTTCTTTCCAAATTTTTAAAACTAACGACTGCATTTTTTCTCTTGTTAGTGCGTCTAGTGCTCCCAAAGGCTCATCCATCAAAATTAAATCTGGGTCATTAATTAAACATCGTGCAAGAGCAACTCTTTGCTGCATACCCCCAGATAATTGATAAGTTGGTGTATCTCCAAAGCCTTGTAAACCAACTATATTTAACCATTCATCAACTTTTTTTGCTGTTTTAATTGGATCTTCTTTTTTCATTCTCAAACCAAAGTCGACATTTTCAGCAACCGTTAACCATTCAAATAAAGCACCTTGCTGAAAAACCATTCCTCTTTCAACTCCTGGACCATTAATTTCATTTCCGTTAAGAGTAATTACTCCTGAAGTTGGTCTAAGAAAGCCAGCTGTAATATTCAATAAAGTTGTTTTTCCACATCCAGAAGGTCCAAGAACAGTTAAAAGTTCTCCTTTTTTAAGTGTGAAATTTACATCTTTTAATGCATGAACAGTTTCTCCCTTTGGAGTTTTAAAGATCATGTTTAGATTTTGAGAAATTAAATCACTCATAGAAATAAAGTTATATTAAATTTTGTTTAAAAAAATAGGCACCAATTTAATAAATTGGCGCCTATCTAATTTTATCTTACTCTCTAAATTATAGAGGTAAAAAGCTTGTATCTACTGCTCCGTTAGGAGTGCCCATTCCTTTTAAGAAACCATCAAGATTTCCACCTGATTCCATAGATTTTTTAGTATCTGCAGCATTCAAGAATACAAATCCACCTAAAGTTTCCTTCATATCTCCAAGTTTCATTTCAGCATCTTTTGCGATTACATTCATGTCACTTTTACCAGCTGCGTATCTAGCGTTAGCTTCATGAGTTACTTCTATGAAAGTTCTCAACATTCCTGGGTTTTCTTTCATAAATTTATCAGTAACAGATGTAATATCGATACCTTTGATACCTGCATCACGAGCTGCTTGAACTGTTAACAATCTTGTACCAACAGTTAAAGCTGCTTTAATAGAGTTACCACCAAATAAACAAGCCATTGCAACGTCACCAGAAACTAGTGCAGCAGCACCTTCTTCAGGATCCATTTGAATAACAGTCATTTTGCTCTTATCAGCACCAACAACTTTCATACTTTCATCAAAAACATACTCAGCCATAGTTCCTAGAGGAACTGCAACTTTTTTGCCTTCTAACTCAGAACCGTTCGCTGATGTAATACCAGAAGCTTTAGATGTAACACAAGTTGTACCACCCATTCCGTATTCCATAGCAACGTCTACAAGTTTTAAAGGTGCTTTAGATTTAACAGCATTAATAAATGGCACTAAACCTTGTGAGTAAGAGATATCAATATCTCCTGCTAACATAGCATCAGTCATTGCACCACCATTTGAAAAGTTAGTCCATTTAACTGGAACACCCATTGCCTTTTCAAACATACCTTTAACTTTGTCTTCCTGATTTGGAGTAGGCCATTCTAAAAAGAACGCAACTCTAACTTCTTTAGCAGCAGCATTTGCAACTGATATAGATAAGTTAAGAGCAACTACTGTACCAAGAATAAAACTAATTATTTTTTTCATTATTATCCCTCTATTGTTAATTTAATTAAATTAGCGACATTAAAATCGAATTTAAGTTAGATGTAAAACAAAAAAAAACTATACACTTTCAGGTTGTAGTATTAAAAGTCACGGTATTTAGGGACGTTAAGTAAAAAAATAATTGTAGAAAACGAGTAAATTTAGTCTAATAGTTTTGCTTTAAATTATTTACTTATAGAGAGAAAAAAAATATGAGCTCAGAAAATAGAACTGCAGTACCTAATTCACTAAATGAACATTGGATGCCTTTTACATCTAATAAAGATTTTAAAGCAAACCCCAGATTAATTACAGAAGCAAAAGGTGTTTATTTAAAAACTCACCATGGAAAAACCCAAATAGATGCGAGCTCAGGTTTATTTTGTAATCCACTAGGTCATGGTAGAAGAGAAATTACAGAAGCTGTTACCAAACAATTAGAAACATTAGATTACGCTCAACCGTTTCAACAAGGTTTTGGTGGTTCTTTTGAATTAGCTACAAGAATTTCAAAACATACTCCAGGTGATTTAAATAAAATGTTTTTTACAATTTGTGGATCTACTGCTGTAGAGACAGCAATTAAAATTGCCGTTGCTTATCATAGAGCCAAAGGTCATGCAGAAAGATTTAGATTTGTTGGACGTGAACGTGGTTACCATGGAATGAATATTGGCTGTATTTCAGTTGGTGGAATGGTTAATAATATCAAAACATTCGCAAGTGTTCTAATGCCAGGTGTTCAACACATCAGACATACTCATTTACCAGAACATAAATTTGTTAGTGGTCAGCCAGAGACTGGAGATTATTTAGCAAACGATCTAGAGACAATTTGTGCAAACTTTGGTGGTGAAAATATTGCTGCTTGTATTGTTGAGCCGATTGCTGGATCAACTGGAACATTAGTTCCACCTAAAGGATATTTACAAAAATTAAGACAAATCTGTGACAAACATGGAATACTTTTAATTTTTGATGAAGTAATTACAGGTTGGGGTAGAACAGGTTCTAAATTTGGTGCTGATGAATTTGGAGTAATACCAGATATTATGACAATGGCAAAAGCTACAACAAATGGTGTTGTACCAATGGGTGTTGTTGCTTGTAATGATTTTATTTATGATGCAGTAATGGATGCTTCACCAACAGGTGCAGTTGAATTATTTCATGGATATACTTATTCAGGAATTCCAGTAGCAGTTGCTGCAGCGTTAGCAGTGCAGGATATTTTTGAAAAAGATGATATTTTTAATAGAGCAAAAAATTTAGCTCCTTATTTCCAAAAAGGATTGTTCTCTCTTCAAGATCTAGAGTCTGTAGATAATATTAGAGGATATGGAATGATGGGTGGAATAGACATGAAGCTAAACACTAAACCAGGTAAAGCTGGGTTTGAATGTTTTAAAGCATGTTATGAAGCTGGTGTTAACTTTAAAGCTACAGGAGATTGTTTAATTATAGCTCCTCAATTCATCTGTGAAGAAAAACATATTGATGAAATTATTGAAAAGTTAAGAACTGGTATTACCAATTACCAAAAAAATCAAAAGAACTAGATAAAATTAACTAATCAAAGAAAGTAGAGTTAACTATGAAAATAGGTGTACCTAAAGAAATTAAACCTCAAGAACATCGTATTGGCTTAACCCCCGATAGTGTTAAAACTTTAATATCAGAGGGTCATGAGGTTTTAGTTGAAAATAATGGTGGATTTGAAGCTGGTTTTGAAAATGAACAATACACAAGTGTAGGTGCTAAAATCATTGATAAAGCTGAAGATATTTTTAATGATGCAGATATTATTGTTAAAGTAAAAGAACCTCAATCAGGTGAAGTTAAGATGATCAGAGAAAATCAGATCGTCTACACTTATCTTCATTTAGCAGCAGCTAAAGAATTAACCGAAGGTTTGATTAAATCTAAAGGTGTTTGTATTGCTTATGAAACGGTGACAGATGATAATGGAAGATTGCCATTACTTGCACCAATGAGTGCGGTTGCTGGACGAATGTCTATTCAGGCAGGTGCACATTGCTTAGAAAAAAATCAAAACGGTAGAGGTCTTTTATTGGGCGGTGCTCCTGGAGTTGAAGGAGGAACTGTTGTAATTTTAGGTGGTGGTGTTGTTGGTGAAAATGCTGCAGTGATTGCAACTGGTATGAGAGCTAAAGTTCATATTGTTGATAAATCTGAAGCAAGACTAAAACAATTAGTTGAGATGTTTGGTGATAAAATTATTCCAGAGCAAAGTGATAAAATTGATTTAAATAAATTAGTAGCAGAAGCGGATCTTTTAATTGGAGGTGTTTTAATTCCCGGTGCAGAAGCTCCAAAGCTAGTTACTAAATCAATGTTAAAATTAATGAAAAGAGGATCTGTAATAGTTGATGTTGCGATTGATCAAGGTGGTTGTGTTGAAACTAGCAGACCTACAACCCATGGTGATCCAACATATATTATTGATGATGTTATTCATTACTGTGTAGCAAATATGCCGGGCGGAGTTCCAAGAACTTCAACAATAGCATTGAACAATGCAACACTTCCTTACTTAGTTAAAATTGCAAACGATGGTTATGCAAAAGCATTAAGTGAAGATAAGCACCTTCTTGCAGGATTAAATGTTTGCAAGGGTCACGTAACATATAAAGCAGTTGCTGATGTTTTTGGACATGACTACGTTGATCCATTAAAAACTCTGTAATTTTTTTAAAAATGTTGTCGGATATAATTAAAGACTATTTAAATGAATATATTAGTCAGGAAGTTTATGTCCAAGTAGCTGTTGCTAAAGGTAAAAACAAAATAACCACTAATGCTGCAATTAATAAATATTTTGAAAGCAATCATTTTAAAGGGTTAGCTGAAGGAAAGCCTTACAATACTTTTTTAACTGATTTAGGAGATAAGTGCTTAGGAAAATTACTTAATTCTCCAATGAGAGACAGCAAGTCTAATGACAAAATTATTATTGAGTTACAGAAAAAACTTAATGAATTAAAAAATGATGAATTGAATGATACCTACTGGGAGGTTGAAACTGGTGAATTTCTTAAAGGTCAAGATGTTAAAGAAATAGAAGAAGAAAGAGACACCCTTATTAAATTTCTCACATCCAAAGATGAAGCAAATGAAACGATAGCTACTCTTTGTAAAAATTATGAAAAATTGTGTAAAGAAAAATATCCAGAAGCACCATTACCACTGGAAATTTTAGATAATTAGAAATTTAGACAAAACATTCCCAAAAATTTCTTTCTAGGATAGTTGATTTTTTAAAATTACTTTTAAGTTTACTTAAATTTTTATTCTTATTGTTCTTAAAAAGAATATCTAAATAATCAATATTGTCTTTAGCAACCTGCTGATATTCTTTTGATGAGTACATCTTAATCCAAGAGCTATATTTACTTTTTTTCCAATTTTTAATTTTTGAAAGTTTAAATCCAATCTCTCCATAACCAATAATACATGGAGATAAACTTGAGAATATATCAAGATTGTTACCATTTTTACCTACACTCAATACATGGTCTGTGTAAGCACTATTGGCACTCTCAACTTTAATGTTAGCAAGCGATTTAAGTGGTATCTTCCATTTTTTACAATAACTTATGTGAAGTTTAATTTCGTGATCAATCCCTTTAATAAAATTTACTGACCTATTAATCTCTTCAAAGGATTTAGATTTATAAACACTAAGAGCTAAAATTTTTAAGAATTGTTGTAAAAATATATAATCTTGAATTAAATACTTTTTAAAATTTTTATCAGGTAGTTTATTACTTACTAAATCAGACAAAAACTTATGATCAGTATATTGGGACCATTCCTTATTACAGCTACTCTTTAATTTATAAAAATAAGTTTTTTTATTATTATAAATATCCACTAATCCTTGATTAAAGTTTTAATCTTAGAGAAATCAAACTTAGCATCTTTTTTAAAGACTAATAAGGTTATCATTGGTGTGAATGTTGCTAAAACAAAAGACCAAAATAATAATGCTGTTGAAACCCATAATGGAAAAGCATCAGCAGGAATTAATCCACCAATTAAGATGCTTTTATCAAAAGTTTGATTTGGAAATAATAAAAGACCTGAAACCAAACCTATTATCACAGAAATTAATGAGAGCTTCTCATTTGCATCACCTTTGAACATTCCATAAAAAATAGGAAATACTGCAGCACAACATAGTAGATCTGCAAATAAGAACATGAATAGGACGCTATATCCTTTTGAGGCTATTAAAAAAACAATTACAGATAGACCGCATATCAAATATCTAGAAAGCATAAGATAACTATTTTTATTTTTTAGGCTAATGAATTTATTTCCTTCAATAATAATTGTACTTGAGATTGCATTAACAAGTGTATCCATACTACTAATTACTAAAGCTAAGACTAAAACTAATATTGAAATAGTTAATAAAGAATTAATTCCAGAGAATGGTTCAAGTAAAAGAGTAAAAAATAAAGTACTAGGGTCTGCTGCTTTATCAACTGATACTGCAAGAATTCCAAAGAAACCCAAAACAAGCATAAATGGAATTACAATAAAGAATGCAGACATAAACCCTTTTCTTAAGTCATCTGAACTTTTCGCTGCAAATACTCTTTGCCAAACTCCTTGATCAAATAGGTTGGTTGCAAAAACAGCAATGAAGAAAGTTAAACCAGCAGTATAACCATAAAAATATTTACCACTCATTAATGTTCCAGCTTTTTCATTAACCAAATCCATTGAAAAAGTATTATTTCCAGAATTAAAAATATGATTGATAGCAAATATTAATAAAATTATGATTATAATAAATTGAATTTTATCTGTAAAAATTGAAGCTCTAAGTCCCCCATAAAGAGTGTACGACAGCGTAGCAACAATTATTATAAGAGAGGTTTGCCAAAGTGGAAACCCAGACATTAGATTAACAACTTTTGCAATCGCCGTAACTTCAGCTGCAAAATAAACAAACATGTACATTATTGTTAATAATAAAACTAAACGAAACATCGCCTTACCAAATCTAATTAGAACAAATTGAGTAAGAGTATTACCATTAGGCATAATTTTTCTCATCCGCTGACCAATTGTAATAAAGGCCAAGAAGGGTAGAGCTTGACCTAAGCCATAACCAATTATAGCACCCAAACCACCCCAAGTAGCAGCTTCTGATGGGCCAATTAAAATCCACACACCAAAACATGATGCAACTAATGATGCAGTTAAAGATCTTTTACCAATTGATCTATCTGCATTTAAATATGAGTTAATTGAAAGTTTACCTTTTGAATAAACTATTCCAATAGCAGCAAAAGCTAATGAAGTTAAAAGTAGAGTAATAATAGTAGTTGATTGATCTAGATATATTGTGTTCATTTTTTCCCTTCGTTGTGATTATACAACAGGTTCTTTGGGTATATTCTCAGCTTTTTACAGCACCCCAGAAACTGATATTCTTAAAAAAAAAGAATATAAAAGTTAATTAAAGAAATAATTAAATTAAGTCAAATTTTAACCTCCAGATATGAAGATTAAGTGTTGGAATAATAGACTAAATTATTAGGTTTGTTGAATTAACCTCATTAACAACTATATACACCTTAACAAATGTCTGAAATCCAAATATCCATTAACAGCCTATCTAAAGTTTATGATAATGGTTTTAAAGCTCTTAATGATGTTAGTCTTAAAGTAAAGCAAGGTGAAATCCTTGCAATGCTTGGACCAAATGGTGCAGGAAAAACAACTTTGATTAGTATAATTTGTGGAATTGCCAAACCTTCTTCAGGCACGGTTACAATTGATAATTTTGATATTATAAAAGATTATAGAGAGACGAGATCAAGAATAGGACTTGTTCCTCAAGAATTAAACTTAGAATCTTTTGAAACTGTTTTTGATACCGTGTCTTACTCTAGAGGATTATATGGAAAACAACCTAAACCAGAGCATATTGAGAAAATTTTAAAGGATTTAAGTCTCTGGGATAAAAAAGATCAAAGACTAAGAGAATTATCTGGTGGAATGAAGAGAAGAGTTTTAATTGCAAAAGCTTTGTCTCATGAACCAAAAATATTATTCCTTGATGAGCCAACAGCTGGTGTAGATGTTGAACTTAGAAGAGACATGTGGATGGTTGTTGAAGAGTTAAGAAAAACAGGGGTCACAATTATTTTAACTACTCATTATATTGAAGAGGCTGAAGCTATCGCTGACCGTGTAGCTGTTATTAATCAAGGTGAAATTATTGTTGTAGAGGATAAAAAAGAATTGATTAAAAAAATGGGTCACAAAAAACTAACCATTGAATTACAAAAAAAAATTACAGAAATTCCTGAGGATTTACTTAAATATAATCTTGAAATAGGTGAGGAGCACATGTCTTTAATTTATACTTATAATGTTCAAGCTGAAAAAACTGGTATTACTGATTTATTGCAAGATTTAAAAGATACTGGCTTAAAGTTAAAAGATTTAAAAACAGAACAAAGTACATTGGAGAAGATATTTGTTAATTTAGTAAAGGAGAATAATGAAATTTAATTATTACGGTTTTAAAGCTATTTATGTTCATGAAATGAATAGATTTATAAGAACTGTGGGTCAGTCTATTCTTTCACCTGTAATATCTACATCATTATATTTTGTTGTTTTTGGTTCAGTTATTGGAGGTTATATCGAAAAAATTGATGGTGTTAGTTATGGGTCATACATTGTACCAGGTCTATTAATGTTAACTCTATTAACTCAATCAATAAGTAACACTTCATTTGGAATTTTTTTTCCAAAATTTAATGGAACTATTAATGAGATTTTAGCAGCACCTATTTCAACGCTTGAAACGGTTCTTGCTTTTGTTGGGGCGGGAGCTACCAAAACACTATTAGTTGGTGCTGTAATTTTTGCCACTGCTTCATTTTTTGCTGATGTTACTGTTAAACATCCAGTGTTAATGATATTTTTATTAATATTAGTTTCTTTTACTTTTGCTTTATTCGGTTTTTTAATTGGTGTTCTTAGTTCAAACTTTGAACAAATGGCTATCGTTCCCTCATTAGTTATTACACCAATGGTATTTTTGGGTGGAAGTTTATACTCCCTTGATATGCTACCACCATTTTGGCAAACGGTAAGTTATTTTAATCCAGTAGTTTATCTAATTGATGGACTAAGATTTTCTTTCTACGGTGTATCTGATTTTAATATTTGGATAAGTGTAGGATCGATGCTATTTTTTTTAGTGATTTGTGTAATCCTGGTCTCACTACTACTTAAAAAAGGCTATAATATTAAAAGTTAGAACTAGATAGATTATTTATATTTATCTTCGATCTCATAGTATTCATTAAAACCAACAATATCTCTTAGGTCAGAGAATTTTGAAACATTGGTATTGTAGGTTTTGTTCTTCATATTTTTTAAAGATTCTTGCATTGTCTTAACGGAAGCACTCATCAAAGTTAAAGGGAACACCGCAATCTTGAATCCGATATCTTCTAGCTCATTCATTTCAAGTAAAGGTGTTTCCCCATCTTCAATTAAATTGATCATATGATGGCCTGGCACTTCTTTGATCACTCTTTTCATGTCTTCTTTAGATTTGATCGCTTCTACAAAAAGAATATCTGCACCAAGTTCTGAAAATTTTTGCATACGTTTAATTGCATCATCCAATCCTCTGGTAGCTATAGCATCTGTTCTTGCCATAACTAAAATATCTTTATTATTCATTTTGCTAGCATCTACTGCAGCTTTAATTCTGGAATTTGCCTCATCTAATTCAACCACATCTTTTCCTTTAGTGTGGCCACATTTTTTTGGCCATTTTTGATCTTCTATCATTATTGCTGCTGCACCCGCATCCGCAAATCCTCTAACTGTTCTGTAAACATTTACGGCATTTCCATAACCAGTATCCCCATCAAAAATAATAGGTATCGAAGTAACGTTACAAATATTTCTTACCTGCTCAGCCATTTCTGAAAAAGAAATCAATCCTGTGTCTGGCATTCCAAGCCTAGTCGAAGAAACTGCAAACCCAGACATAAAACCTGCGTTCAGTTTTTCTCTTTCAATTAATTTTGCTGATAAAGCGTCGTAACAACCAGGCATAACAATAATATCTTTCTGGTCTAATAAATTTTTAAGCTTATCTGCTTTTGGCTTTGAGTCTTGCGATGAAAATAATGTCATAGTTTAAAAGGTATATATAATGCAATTTGTGGAAATAAATAAACTAAAAAAACTGCAAACAACATTATAATAACAAACGGAATAACTCCTTTTGCAATTTCTGACATTTTTGCATCACATATTGCCTGTAATACATAAATATTAAGCCCAACTGGTGGGGTAATTAAAGCACACTCAATCATTAATGTAAAAATAATACCAAACCAAATTAAATCTATATTCATTGCTGCAATTGAAATTGCAAAAATAGGCATCATAATTAAAATTAAAGATAATGTTTCCATTATAAATCCAAGAATTAACAAAGTAACACAAACCACCAATATAAACATTCCTTGGTCGCTAATATTAGTTACAATTATTGCTGATAGATCCTGAGGAATTCGATAAAGAGAAATTGCCTTACCAAAAATTTTAGCTCCAGCTATAATAATAAATATTGTAACTGTTGTTTTCATCGTCTCAAGTCCAGCCTGAATAAATCCCTTAAAGTTTAATCTTTTTTTAGCAACCACATATATAAATGAAATTAAAAAACCTATACCACCTGCTTCTGTTGGAGTATAAATACCAGCATAAATTCCTCCAAGCATTATGAAGGCCATCAAAAGTATTGGAAGTCCTTTTTTAGTGTATTCTATTTTTTCTTGATGCGTAGTTTTTACATTGGTAACTTCCTTATTGAAGAAAATTACATACAAAACTGAAAATATTATAAAGAGCAATGCCAGCAATATTCCTGGACCAATTCCTGCTAAAAACATACTCAACACAGATTCTTCAACTACAAAAGCATAAACAATCATAGGTATTGATGGAGGGATTAAAATTCCCAATGTTCCTCCAGCAGCTAAAATACCTAGGCAAAAATTTTTATGATATCCTCTTTTAATCATTGCGGGATAAGCAACAGTTGAAATGGTTGCTGCAGTAGCTACGGAAGAGCCTGAAATAGCTGCAAAAATACTGCAAGAAAGAATGGTAGCAATTGCTAGACCCCCAGGAAAATTTCCTACCCAAGCTTGTGCAAAGCCAAATAGATCATCTCCAACTCCAGCTTTTAATAGAATGTTTGACATCATTAAAAACATAGGAACCGCAAGAAGTATAAAATTATCACCCACACTATAAAATGTTTGAGGAACCATTAGTGGTGAGATATCTCCCAGTAGCATCAGTATTAAACCTATAGATCCCAGCCCGAATGCAATAGGAACGCTTAAAAATAGCATTAAAAAAAGTGAAAAAATAATTAAAGCAGTAATCATTATTTTATAAGTAAACCTAACTTTCTAACAATTTCTATTGAAACTCTGATGACTAATAAAAAAAAACAGAGTGGAATTGCGAGTTCGGTTAAAAAAGATGGAACATCTAAAATTGTTGAACTTGTTCTACCTACTTTTAAAGAATCGTAGGCAATAAGCCATCCATAATAAACAACAAATGAACTAAAGAACAAAATAAAAAGCATTGATATGAAATCTAGTATTTTTTTTCCAGACTGTCCAACTCGATCATAAATGACTGTGATTCTAATAAAATCATTTTTATGAAAAGAGTACGTAAGAGCTAAATATGTAGCCCAAATTTGCAAGAACCTAGATATTTCATTTACCCATATGGTTGGAGAATTAAAAATATAACGAGATATGACTTCGTATGAAACTATAAAACCTATTAGCATAAACAAACCCGAGGATAAATATCCTGAATATTTTATAATTTTTTCTAAATTCATTTTAAAAAAAAGCCCTAGGCTATTAATAATAACATAGGGCTTAATTAATTTTATATTAAAGTTTGTTAGCTGCTTTAACTAATTTATCTCCAACTCCACCTTTTCCACCAGTTCTTTCGATGTAATCAGTGATCACTGAAGAAGAAGCCTTTTTTAACACTTTAAGTTCAGCACCAGATAATTCTACTATCTTCATTCCATTATCTTTTGCTTCTTTATAAGCTCTGGCTTCTATTCCAGACATATCATCTCTAACTGCTTTTTCTGCAATTTTTGATGCCTCGGTTATTGCTTTTCTTTGTTTCATAGTTAGTGAGCTTAACCATTTTTCATTAACCACAAGTACAAATTCAATATCACCATGATTAGTTACTGTTAAAGTATCCATCACTTGATAAAGTTTTCTAGATTTAACTCCAGACACACCCGTCATTCCAGCATCAACAGTTCCTCGTTGGTAAGCTAAATATTGTTCAGAACCTGAAATTAAAGCAGGCTTTGCACCAAGAGAGCTAACAAATGCTCCTAAAGTTTTTCCAAATACTCTGATTTTTTTATTTTTAAAAGCAGCTGGAGTGTTCATTGGAGTTCCGTTAGATAGCATCACAGCAGAACCGTAAGCTTGATAGTATAAAGGTACAGCTCCTGATTTTGAAATTGCAGGGTCTAATATTTGTCTAATTTCAGATCCAGATTTAGTTGCTTTTCTAATTTTCTTTTCTGAATCAAATAAGAAGGGCAAATAAAAAATATCTACTTCAGGGTTTGTACCAGCAAATCTTGTAAGAGATGCCACACCCGCTTCGATTGCTCCTGAACCTACTGCTTGTGGAACTTCTTTATCTTTATAAAGTTGCGCGGAATCATAGATTTCAACTATGATATCTGATCGTTTCTCCAATTCTTTTTTAAACACCAAAAGGTTTTGACCTAAGTGGGCTTTTAAAGGAAGTTGAAGGGTGATTCTCATTTTAGTCTCTGCAAAAACTGCAGATGCAAATAAAACTAAAATAGAAGCTAATACTAACTGTTTAATTGTTTTCATTATTTCCCCTTTAAATTAATTTCCATAAGTTAATCTTACTTTTAAAAAAAATACAAGTTGGATTATTTATTAATTTCAAAAAATTTTTTATATCAGAGCTCATAAATAAAGATTATATATTTTAATAAATTTAAAGTCTTAAGTAATAATAATCAAATAGACAAAATAGATGAACTGGATATTACTCACAATATTTGCTGCTTTTTTTCAAAATTTAAGATCGGGTCTACAAAAAAATCTCAACAAAGATATATCCTTGGTAGCATCTACTTATGTGAGATTTGCTTTTTGTTTACCGTTTGCTTTCATATTATATTTTTCTTATTTTCAAAACTTTGAAATGGTACGTTTTACGATTCAACAAGATAATTTTTTATTTTATATTTTTTTAGCAGCTGTCTCTCAGATTTTTTTTACGTTTCTTCTTTTGTATTCTTTTCAACTTTCTAATTTTATGATTGGAACAACTTTAAGCAAAACCGAAGTAGTTCAAATTGCAATCTTAGAAGTTGTTATTTTACACGATAGATTTAATTTTTTGACTATTATAGGTATCATTATTTCTACAGTTGGAGTGTTTATATTTTCTACTAAAGATCGTAATGTTATTTTTAAAAATTTATTATCAAAAGCTACTTTGGTAGGATTAGCCTGTGGTTTTTTATTAGCTTTAAGTGTGGTGGCTTTCAGAGCAGCAGCACTGAGCTTAGTAGACTTAAAGTCTAATTTTGAAATGGCTTTAAGCACCTTGTTTTTTGGAGTTTTGATTCAAACTTTTCTTTTAACAATTTATATTTTTTTGTTCGAAAAAGAACAGTTTAAAAAAATATACCAAAACAAAAAACAATGTGTAGCAACGGGCTTTTGCGGATTCATAGCAACCCTATCTTGGTTTTATGTATTTACTTTAACGCAAGCAGCAATTGTGAGAGCAGTTGGACAAATTGAATTATTGTTTAGCTACATATCTTCAAGATATTATTTTAAAGAAAAAATTAGATTTATTGAAATAATTGGAATTATAGTATTTGGGATTGGTGTCATTTTTATTTTGATAGCAAAATAAAAAATAGTCTATATCTAAATTAACATTGAGTATTAAGAAATATTCAACTAAAATAATTAAATTATGCTTTCATATATATTACCCTTTATAGCCTTAATTGTTGTCGTTGTTTTTATTCATGAATATGGGCATTATTATTTTGCAAAACGTTTTGGAGTAGGGGTTACTGATTTTTCAATAGGTTTTGGTAAAGAGATGTTTGGTTGGAATGACAAATCTGGTACTAGATGGAAAGTTTGCTTGATACCACTTGGGGGGTATGTTAAATTTTTTGGTGATAGAAACGTTTATAGCCAAGCTGACAATGATAAAATTATAAAAGAATATAGTAAAGAAGATCAGGATAAGCTATTTGTACTAAAACCTTTATATCAACGATCTTTAATTGTATTTGGTGGCCCTTTAGCTAATTTTTTATTAGCAATTCTAATATTTTTTTCAGTTTATATGTTTGTTGGAAAAGACTTTACTCCAGCTGTAATCAACGAAGTTCAAAAAGATAGCCCTGCAATGGTAGCTGGTCTTAAAAATAATGACGTTATAGTCTCAATTGACGGCAATAAAGTTAAGAGCATCATGGAAGTATCAAAATTCATAATGATGTCTACTGATGAAATCATCAATTTTACAGTAAACAGATATGATGAAGATTTAATTTTTAGGGTAAAACCTAATATTGTTGATGGAGAAGATAATCTTGGAAACAAAATTAGTAAACGTATGGTTGGTATTAAGCTTGGAGCTTATAATAACGAAGTAAACCACGTTAAACTTGGCCCTGCTAAAGCACTGTTTTATGCTGTTAATGAAGTTTATTATGTAAGTACTTCTTCTCTTAAATATATAGGTAGTATGCTTACTGGAAAAGGTGATAGTTCGCAGTTAGGTGGGCCAATTCGAATAGCTAAAATTAGTGGACAAGTTGCAGAATTTGGTATTTTACCTTTTATTAGCCTTATGGCTTACATTTCTATTAGTTTAGGTTTGATAAATCTGTTCCCAATTCCAATGTTAGATGGAGGACATTTAATGTTTTATAGTATTGAAAAAGTGTTAGGGCGCCCATTATCACAAAAAACTCAAGAAGGTTTTTTTCGAATCGGAATGTTTTTATTGCTATCATTGATGTTTTTTACAACGTTTAATGATCTAAAAGACGTCGGTTTATTTAAGTTTTTTGATAATTATATTTCTTAAATAACCCATTAAAATCAACATTTATTTAACAAATCACAATATATTGGGGTTTTTATTTTAAGAGACACTAATAAAAAGCTTGATTTATGGGCTTTAATGTCAATTATGTGGAAATAACCAATAAAACCGGAGCTAAAATATGAACAAAAAACAATTAATAGCACAACTTTCAGGTTCTCTAAACCTAAGTAAAGCTGATGCTGAGCGTACTTTCGATACTATTACAAACACTATTCTAGATGCTTTAAAAGGTGACGATACAGTGAAAATTGCTGGATTTGGAACTTACAAAGTAGCAAAAAGAAAAGCTAGAGTTGGAAGAAATCCTAGAACTGGAGAGCAAATCCAAATTGGTGCTTCTCAAAAAGTTAAGTTCTTACCAGCTAAAGCACTTAAAGAAATATTTAATAAGTAATTAAATACCAAATTCATTAACAGCCTTTTACAGAAATGTAATAAGGCTGTTAGTATATGCAAATATAGCATACCCCTTTTTACACATCAGCATTAGATTAAAACTAGATCCTGAATATAAGTAATTACTTAATCAGGAGGTCTTAATGTCGAAAAAAATTAAAATTATATCATCACCAATTATTAGTCTAATATTTTTACTTAGCATGTGTAATGCCAGTAATGCTGAAACAACAATATCAGTAGAAGGCCAGTATATTTTTAATACTTTAGCATTTTATATAGGTTCAGTTTTAGTAGCATTAATGGCAGCAGGTTTTTGTATGCTTGAATGTGGTTTGGTTACTACAAAAAGTGTATCAACTATTGCAGCAAAAAATGTAGGAAAATTTGCTATCTGTTCAATCGTATTTTTTTTATTTGGTTATAATTTAGCTTATGGAATTCCAGAGGGTGGCTATATAGGAACATTTACAATTTGGAGTGCTAACTCAAGTATAGAAACAGGTTATTCAGATAGTTCAGACTGGTTCTTTCAGGCAATGTTTGTTTGTGCAACAGTCTCAATTGTTTCAGGAGCAGTAGCTGAAAGAATTAAAATATGGCCTTTCTTTATTTTTGCAGCATTAATGGGTGGATTTATATACCCAGTTTCAATGGGTTGGCAGTGGGGTGGTGGTTGGTTAGCAACATTAGGATTTTCTGATTTTGCTGGATCAACTCTTGTACATGCTTGTGGTGGTTCTGCAGCTTTAGCAGGTGTGATAGTTCTAGGTGCTAGAGAAGGTAGATTTGGAAAAAAAGGAGAAACTAAATCATTGGTACCTTTTGCAGCTTCAAGTATTCCTTTAGTTACACTTGGAACATTTTTATTATGGTTTGGATGGTTTGGATTTAATGGTTTTAGCCAACTTGCAATGGGAACATTTGATGATGTAACTGCTATTAGTAAAATTGCAGTAAACACTCACCTTGCTGGTGCAGGAGGTGTTATAACTGGTGCTGTTGTTACAAGATTATTAGATGGTAAAACAGATGTTGTCATGATGTTGAATGGTGCGTTAGCTGGTTTAGTTGCTATCACTGCTGAGCCTCTTAATCCTACACCAGGTTTATCAATAACCATTGGTTCTACTGGATCTTTAATAATGTATTTTGGTACAAAATTTTTAGAAAGAAGAGGACTTGATGATGTTGTTGGTGCCATCCCAGTTCATATGTTTTCAGGAATATTTGGAACATTAATAGCTCCGATTACTAACTCAGATACAACTTTTGGAATACAGTTTACAGGTGTTTTAGCAATTTGTTCTTTCAGTTTCATACTTTCATTTATTATCTTCAAAACTTTGAAAGCAACTGTTGGTTTACGTATCAGTAAAGAAGCTGAAAAACTTGGAACTGACGTTGCGGAAATAGGAGTTAGAGCTTACGCAATCAGAGACTAATAAATAAATACCTCCTTCTTATAGTTAGAAAATAAGCACCTAAATGGGGTCTTTTTTATTTTTGAGGATTTTTTAAGATATCAAGGACTTCTTTAGCGTGATCTTTAACTTTTACATTGTTCCAAATTTTTATAATTTTACCATTTTGATCAATTAAGAAAGTTGTTCTTACTATACCCATAAACTCTCTTCCCATGAATTTCTTCTTAGCCCAAACTTTGTATTTTTTTAAAATATTAAGCTCTACATCAGATAAAAGATCAAATCTGATCTTATATTTTTCCTTAAATTTATGGTGACTTTTTAGATCATCTTTAGAGATACCAAATACATCACAATTCAGTTTTTTAAATTTAGGTAATAATTTATTAAAATCATTAGTCTCAATTGTACATCCGGGAGTGTCATCTTTAGGATAAAAATAAAGAACTACATATTTGCCAAGTGAATCTTTTAAAGAATAAATCTCATTATCAGTTGAGTTTAATTTAAACAAAGGTGCTTTAGAATTGATTTTCATAATTTTATTTGATTATATTGTTACATATGTATACTAAAAATTATGAATATAAAATCATCACAAACATTAGTTTCAGAAGCGCTTAAAGAAATTAAAACAATCAATACAGATGAGGCCTTAACTTTATTCAATGAAGGTAAATGTAACTTAATTGATATCAGAGAAAAAGGTGAATTAGATAAAACGGGAAGAGTAGAAAATTCAAACCATATTCCTCGTGGAATGTTAGAATTTTGGTTAGATCCAGAAGGTCCTTATTTTAAAAGTGGAAAGCTTGATATGACTAAAGAGATGGTTTTATTCTGTGCTGGTGGATTAAGATCTGCACTTGCAGCTAAATCATTGAAAGAAATGGGCTTTGAAAATGTTTCTCACATTGATGGTGGTTTTGCAGCAATTAGTCAAAGTGACTTTAAAATAGTTTAATCTATTTTATTATATTCATCTAAGGCAAATTCCAATCGATCTTGCCCCCAAAATATTTTATTATTAACAATAAAAGTTGGTGCTCCAAAAACTTCTTTTTCATGGGCATTTTTAGTGGCATTTTTTAATTTGTCTTTAATAACAGGATCTTTAATTGTTTTAAAAAAAATTTTTTTATCAATTTTACATTGCGCAAGTAGGGGTGTTAAAATTTCTTCTTTAGAGATATCCAGATTATCCCTCCAATAAGCATCAAACATTATTTTAATATATTGTGCCTGATTTGATGAATTGATATCAAGATAACCACGCATAATATTTAATGTGTTTATAGGAAATTTAGAGTTCCATTTAAAATCAAAATTATTTTTTTTTGCAATTAACAAGCAGTCACTTTTCATATGTTTTAATTTAGATTTGACAAACGCTGGTGCTGTTATTCCTTCTAAGTTATGAAGACCACCCAATAAAATGGGTTTATAATTTATATTAATATCCTTTGGTAAAGATTGGATTTTTTTGTAAGCTAGATATGTATAGGGACTAATAAAATCAAAATAGAAATCTATCTCCTTAGTCATATAGATTAATTCTTTTTGCGTAAAAAATTCTTATAATCCAATAAAGAGTAAGTCCTATCGGTCCAATAAAGTAAGTTATTAATACAGGAAAAGACATTATTATTTTATTGATACCGAATTTTTGTGAATCTTTAACAATCCATCCTCCACAAAATAAATTGATAGACAGAAAATGAGTCCAAAAAAGAATTAAGAAGGATTTATCGTTAAATAAATAACCAATTGAATCCAAGCCTAAATATAGTTCAAAATTTCTAATAAAGTCATAACCCTCATTAAACAGCACATAAGTTAAATAACCATAGGCAAAACTTAAAATGATGAAAGGAAAAATGGATGTAATAAAAACTCTACATATCTGAGATTGTGGAAAGAAGACTAATATTAACCAAAAAGGTAATACACCTAGATTTAACCAAAGAAAAATTATTTCAATTGTAAAATATGTATAGATTTGATCGATCATTTTTTAGTGTATTATACAATAAGCTATTAGGATTCATATGAGAAATAGAAAAAAAACATTGCAAGTTACGGTAGAGGAGATGAGAAATTTCTCATTTGCATATATTGAAAGATATGCCCCATCTAAACAACAGCTTAGAACCTATCTATTAAAGAAGTATCTAAAAGCTAATTTAGAAAATATTAAAAAAAAAGATATTACAGACTTAATTGATGTTGTTTTACAAGATCTTGAAAAAACTAAGTTTATCAATGACAAATTCTATTCTGAAAGTAAATCAAGAAGCTTAATTCAAAGAGGTAGTTCAGTTAATAAAATTAGAAACTATTTAATGACGAAGGGGATTAACGATCGTTACATTAAAGAAACAATAGATAAGATTAAAGAAGATAACTCAGATCAAGATTTTTTTTCAGGAATAAAAATATGTAAAAAAAAAAGAATTGGACCAGCAAGGGTAGAAGATAACAGAGTATTATTTTACAAAAAGGATATAGCTTTACTAGCAAGAAATGGTTTTGATTTTGAAACATCAAAAAGGATCATGGATATCGACCAAGCAGACTATGTTAAAATAATTCGATTACTTTAATCTCTTTTCTTCCTCCTCTTCTTCAACAAGAGACTTAATTCTATTTCTAATAACGTTTTTAACAAATACAAAAACTAATAAACCAAAAATAGAAACAGAAACTATAATTATCAAAATTATTCTTAATTGTTCATCCATTATAATATATTTTTACTTTTTAAAATTAAACTTGGGTTTTTAAACTCAGGTTTTCCATAAAGTATTTCATTATAATCAAAATCAGTTACCTTACCCCCAGAGTGCTCAAGGATTGCATGACCTGCTGCAATATCCCATTCACAAGCTCTTGGCTCGGCAACATACATGTCAAATTCACCTGCAGCAATTACGCAAAATTTTAGTGAGCTTTTCATTTTTTGAAAAGAACTTATCTTATATTTTTTATGAATTTCTAAAATTTCTGGCTTAAGGTCGTTTGAATAGCTTACTGCTGTTTGCCCATCAAAGTTTTTCTTTTTATTCATTAATGAAATTTCTTGGTTATCAATTAATTCATAACTGTGAGATAGACCGTAGGAGTAAAAAACTCTTTTCTTAGCAGGAACTGTTATGATTCCAATTGCTGGTTTTTTGTCTAATATTAGTGCTGCATTTAAAGTAAACTCATCTCGGTTATTAATATAATCTCTAGTACCATCAATTGGATCGATTAACCAAAAATTATTTAAATCAGTATCCATTTTATGGTTGGCGCTCTCTTCTGAAACAATAGCAATATTTGGGGTTATTTCTTGAATCTTGCTGGTTAAAATTTTATTAACTTCAATATCACCATTACTCACAGGGGTATTGTCAGACTTAATTTCTTTTTTTAAACCAGCCGCTCTCAAATCCAACGCTACCTGACTTGCTTTATCAAAAGTTTCTATAAGCGAAAGGGTAATTTTCTTTTTTTCTTCAAGGTTCATTTGTATAATTTTTCTAATTGAATTATTTTTGAATTAATAACTTTTTTTCCAACATTTTCAAAATTTACAGTAACTTTACCATTAATTATTGATTGAACTTGTCCAGTACCCCAATCTTTATTGTTAGGGTTAGTAACTTTGTCGCCTGGTTCATAATCTAAAATCATTAATTTACTTATAGTTAATATACTAATAAATATCATTAAATATGACAAAATTGAATTCAATTGGAATAGCTAAAGAACCAAAAAATACCTTAGTTGTTGTTGCAATGTCAGGAGGTGTGGATTCTTCAACAGTCGCAGCTATGATGAAAAATGAGGGATACAAAGTTATTGGTATAACTTTAAAACTTTATAATGATAGTAAAGAGACAGCTTCTTCCAAACAATGTTGTGCAGGCCAAGATATCATGGATGCCAAAAGAGTGGCTGATAAATTAAAGATAGAGCATAAAATTTTATATTATCAAAATAAATTTAAAGAAGGGGTTATTGATCATTTTATAGATAGTTATTTAAATGGAGAAACACCTATCCCATGTGTGCAATGTAATAAGACAGTTAAATTTACAGATTTATTTGAAGAATCAAAAAGACTAAATGCTGATGCTTTAGTGACAGGGCATTATGTTAAAAGTATTACTGAAAAAGATAATACAGATATGTATAGAGGAGTTGATTTAAATAGAGACCAAAGTTATTTTTTATTCAATACCACAAAAGATCAATTAAATTTTTTAAGATTTCCTTTGGGCAATCTTCTTAAAGATGAAACTAGAAATATTGCAAGAGAGCTTGATCTCAATGTTGCGGATAAGCCTGACAGTCAAGATATCTGCTTTGTTCCAAATGGTGACTATGCTTCAGTTATAGAAAAGTTTAGACCAAACTCTTTTAGCAAGGGTAATATTAAAAATATGAATGGTGAAGTGATAGGAGTTCATGATGGCATTATCAATTATACAATTGGTCAAAGAAAAGGAATTGGAATTTCTGATAAAAATCCACTGTATGTAGTTAAAATAATTGCAGATAAAAATGAAATTATTGTTGGTGCTAAGGAACACCTTGTTAAAACAAAAATAAATTTAAAAGATTTAAATATTATTACCAATGATCAAAATGATTTTGAAAAAGAATTATTTGTAAAAGTAAGGTCTACTGGAAGATTGATTAAAGCCAAGATAGATATCAATGATACAAATGCGAATGTTAATTTATTGGAAGAGGAACATGGTATTGCACCTGGTCAAGCATGCGTGTTTTATTCAAAAAACATTAATGGATATAAAGTCCTTGGTGGTGGTTGGATTAAAAATGATATTTAGTAGGATTTGATAATACTAGAGAAAATTATTAAGATATTATTTGTTCTTAGCTTTTCTCTTAGCTCTTCTTTTTTTAGAGCCCTGTTTTCTTCGACCTCGATGCTTTTTTGGGTAACCCATGTTTTCCTGTATAATTTTATTGACGTTTAACCGAGGATATAGCATCCTAGTAACAACTTATCAAATTTTTTATGACCAAATCATTTAAGACTTTTCTTAAACATACAGCAAAAGATTACCATAATCAGTCAGTTAACCCTCCTGTAGTAAGAGCGTCGACTATTATTTTCAAATCTATGCAGGATATCAGGAAAATGCAGGATAAAGCCAAAAAAGACCCAACAGGTGGTCATTTTGACTATGGAAGGCAAGGCACCTCTACAACTCATATTCTTTCACAAATACTGAAAGAAATGGAAGAATGTTACCATGTATTCCTAACCCCAACTGGGTTTGGTTCTGTTTTTTTAGCAATTTTTAGTATTGTTAGACCAGGAGATGAAATTATTGTTGCTGATCCAACATATTCACCAACAAGACTATTAACACAGGATTTCTTAAAAGAGTTTAATATTAAAACAACTTTTTATAATCCTCATGATTTAAAAACTTTAGAAAAAAACATTACAAAAAAAACAAAATTAATATTTGTTGAAAACCCTGGGAGTAATTCATTTGAATTTCAGGATTTGGGTAAAATAATTTCTATTGCTAAAAAGAATAAAATTTATTCTGCTATAGATAATACTTGGGGTACTCCATATTTTCTTAAACCAATTCCATTGGGTTTTGATATGTCAATTGTATCTGCAACTAAATATTATTCAGGACATTCAGATGTTATGGGTGGTAGCCTTGCTGTTAATAAAAAAGTTTTTAAAGATGTTGATAAGACAAATAAGATCACTGGTTTAAGACTAGGTCCAGATGATGCTTACTTAATAACACGAGGGTTAAGAACTCTTGATGTTCGATTAGACAAACATGAGAAGAGTTCAAAAGCAGTAGCTGAATTTTTGTCTGGATATAAAAATATAAAACTTTTATATCCACATAAAAAAGATTCATTTAATTTTAGGATGTGGAAAAAGTATTATTCCGGTTCATCAGGTCTAATGGGCCTTAAGATAAAATCAAAAAATAAAAATTCTGTAATTAAATTTGTTAACTCTTTAAAATTATTTGGCTATGGATATAGTTGGGGAGGATTTGAAAGTTTAGCTTTATATCAAGATAAAAGAGAACAAGGTAACAGACAATTTTTAAATTTACCTAAAGATGAGCACCTTGTAAGATTACATATAGGTTTAGAGGATCCTAAGGACTTGATTGAAGATTTAAGGAAATCCCTTAAATTTATCAAATGAGCTCTGAAAAATTCATCAAAAATAAATCAACATTAGTAACGTTAATTACAGCCTGCTTAATTGTAATTATATCTCTTGGAATAAGACAAACTTTTGGAATGTTTTATTTGGATTTTGAATTAGATTTGGGAATTACATTAAGACAATTTAGTTTTGCAATTGGATTGCAAATGTTTATGTGGGGCTTATTTGGTCCATTGTTTGGAATTGTTACAGATAAGTATGGTGGTCATATTGCTGTATTTATAGGTTTTATATTTTATCTTTTAGGTATTTTGCTTTTGTACTCTGGTTTTAATAAAGATTTTTATTTTATTATAAATATGGGAATTCTAATTGGCATTGGCCTCGGAGCTACGGCTGTTAGTATCCCAGTATCCGTAGTATCAAAACATTTTCCATCTTCCAATAGAACAATAGCAACTGGAATAGTTACAGCAGCGGGTTCATTTGGGTATTTTGTCTCTCCATTATTTACTAGAATGTCTTTAGCTGAATATGGCTGGTCAAATACTTTATTATTTTTTTCTATTTTTCTTGTTGTTGGTTTATTTTTAGCTTTTTTACTAACTACTCCAAAAAATGTTGTAGGTGGAACAATTGAAGACAAACAAACAGCAGGGGAAGCAATTAAAGAAGCTTTTAAAAATAAGAGTTTCATTTATCTGACATTAGGTTTCTTTGTATGTGGTTGGCATATAACTTTAATTGCAACTCATATCCCTGCTTATTTAAATGATAGAGGCTTACCAGATTGGTATGCAGCAACACTTTTATCAATGATTGGTCTATTTAATATTTTTGGAACACTTACATCGGGATATCTTT
Organism: uncultured Candidatus Pelagibacter sp.; assembly: GCA_905612335.1. Next base: position 51,356 of record CAJQRT010000026.1, on the reverse strand, counting down.
CAACCAAGTTTCCAAAGAAACTAGTTCTTAGTGCAATATATTTAATGAGAGGAGTTGTAATAGCATTATTTATATTTCTACCACCTAGTCCAACTTTAGCGGTATTATTTGGAGTCACTTTTGGGTTTTTATGGTTAGCAACAGTACCTCCAACTGCAGGAATAGTTTCTTCTATATTTGGAACAAAATATATGGGCTTACTCTATGGAATTGTTTTTTTAAGTCACCAAGTAGGTTCATTTTTTGGTGCCTATCTTGGTGGAGTATTTAAAGAGGTTTATGGATCTTATGATTATGCATGGTACGTTTCTATCGCATTATCAATTTTTGCAGGTTTGATACATTTACCAATAATCGAAAAAAAAGTTCAACGATTACAAACTGTTTAAAAAATTGACTAAATTAGATCATTTAAAAGAAATAACTGAATCAAAAAAACCTTTTATTATTTATAAATCAGATGAAGGGTTCGACCTTTTTACAAATTTTTCAAAAAAAATTATTTTAACAAATAAAAATATTCAAAATTTTATTAACAATGTAAGTAAAAATAAATCTAAAAGAAAAAATACTGACTTATTTATTGGGTTTTTTGGATATGAAATTTTAAATAATTTAATAGGAGTTAAAATTAAGAAGCAAAATGCTATAAAATTTCCTAAAGGAATATTTTATAAACCAGAAAAAAGAATAAAACTTTCTACCAGGCTTAATTATAAACCAATAAAACTAATAAAATTTAATAAGAATTTTAAAGTCAATTTAAACCAAGATTCTTATTCAAATATTTTTAATAAATTTAAGAAAAAAATTAAATCTGGTGAAACATATCAAATAAAGATTTGTACAAAATATAAAAATGCTACACAAATAGATGCTCTAGACTTTTTTTGCAGACTTACAAAAACTAATATAGCTCCAGAAGCTTTTATGATTAAAGATAAAAACTATTCAATAATAAGTTGTTCACCTGAAAATTTGATAACAAAAAAAAATAATTTTATAACAACAAAGCCCATAGCAGGCACTTTAAAAAAAACTAAAAAACTAAACAAAGCTAAAGCTTTATCATTTTTTAAAAAAAATATTAAAGAAACTAAAGAACATAATATGATAGTTGACATGGAAAGAAGTGACCTATCAAAAGTTTGTAGACCAGGTTCTGTAAAAATTATCAAAAAGAAAACAGTAGAAGAGTATAAGGATCTCTATCACTATGTAAGCTTGATAGGTGGCAAACTGAAGAAAAAAGTCTCATCATTAGAGATTATTAAGGCAATGATGCCTGGTGGTTCTGTTATTGGTTGTCCTAAAATCAATACGCTTAACCTTCTTAACGCCCAAGAAAAAGAAGGAAGAAATATTTATACTGGAAGCTTTGGATATATCAATTTTAACGGAGATATGAGATTTAATATTATTATTAGATCTATTTTAAATTATCAAAATTATTCAGAAATTTCAGTTGCATCCGGTGTTGTCATAGACAGCAATGCAAAACACGAGTTTAATGAAAATTATATTAAAGCTAAAGCATTAATGGATCTTTATAAATGATTTATATTATAGATCATAAAGACTCATTCACTCATAACGTAGTGCATCAATTTGAAAATTTTGATGATGTTTATTGTGATAACTTTAATGATATCAAGCAGAGTAAGCTTAATAAAGCTAAGGTAGTTGTTTTTTCACCAGGCCCAGGGTCACCAAAAGACTACCCCAATAGCTCAAAAATTTATAAGGAACTTAAAGGAAAAAAAAAGATTATTGGCATTTGTCTTGGTTTCCAACAAATTTTATATTGTGAAAAAGGTAAGATTGTACAGCAAAATAAGATTTATCATGGATATCAATCAAAAGTTAAAGTTACTGGTAATAATTCATTATTTAAAAAAAATCAAAAGTTCACAGTGGGGAGGTACCATTCACTTAAATTACAAGAACCGTTTGCTGCAAAAAATTTTGAAATTACTATGAGGTGTGATATTTCACATACTGCAATGGCAATAGAAAACAATATAGATAAAATATATGGATTTCAATTTCACCCAGAATCTTTTTTAACTGAAAATGGTAACTTACTTATTAAAAAAATCTTATCAGCATAAAACGCTCAAAGAAATTACTTTTAGAGATCTTTGGGGGGACAAAGGTATGTTCACTACAATGAGGATTTTAGGTAAACCAACTAAAATCATTTTTTTTAAAGAGCATATTAAAAATTTAATTAAATCATTAAAAATTTACAAATTAGATAAAGTAAATATTAAAAAAGATATTCTTAAGTTGATTAAATTAAATATCGATAAGACCAAATCTTATAATCACCTTCTTAGAGTTGCTATAAATAATAAAATGATCTCTATTTCTTTGAGAGATAGAAAAACTCCTAAGTTAGAATTTGATTTAAAATTAATTAATTACAAAAGAATTGATCCAGAATTTAAAAATTTAAAATATAATTTAATATTAAAGCACTTATCCAAAATGGATAATACTAGTTCAGATGTAGGTTTATGCTTTAAAAAAAAGATATTAGAAAGTGGAACTTCAAATTTCTTTTTTATAAAGGAGAATAAAGTATTCTCTCCTTCAGCGCATATTTATAGAGGTGTTACTTATAGTTTTTTTAAAAAAAAATTAGATAAAATTATTAACAAAGAGATATTGGTTAACTCTTTAAATGATTATGATGAAATTTTACTCATAGGCTCTGGAAAAGCAGTTACTTCTGTTCAAACTATTAAAGAGATCAATTGGAAAAGAAAAGGTTTAAAATTTTATAAAATACTTTCTAATATTTACAAAAAAGAAATTTCAAAGTGTCCTATTTATAGATAGAACTTAATTATGAGAGACCCAAATAATCCATGTTTATTTTGTAATATTAAAGAAAGTGGCCTGGCTGATGAAAATACATTAGCTTACGCAAGCTATGACAGTTATCCAGTTTCAGAGTTGCACTGTTTAGTAATTCCAAAGCGTCATGTTAAGGATTATTTTGAATTAACTAATAACGAAGTCATTGCATGTAATGATTTAATAAAAAAGATTAAAGAAGAAATTTTATTGAAAGACCCATCTGTTATGGGCTTTAATATTGGATCAAATGTTGGAAAGATTGCTGGTCAATCAGTTTTGCATTGTCATATTCATTTAATTCCACGGAGAGAGGGCGATGTTGAAAATCCACAAGGTGGTGTAAGATCAGTTATTCCCTTAAAACAGCACTATAAGCGTAAAGTATAAGTTGTATATTTAACGACAAATATAACACCTAATAACGGTTGATCTATCATTTCAACTATATTAAAAACTCAAAATTAAGATTCAACAAAATAGTAATAAAGGGTAATATTCTATATGATGTCAATTAGTCCATTTTCTGTATTAGCAGAATCCATTTCTCCATCTGTAATTCAAGGTTTTATTTTAGCGATGTTAGCTTTAATCGTTATTGGAACAGTTGTTCAAATGATACATCACAAAAATGTTACTTATTTTTTTAACAATGCCAAAAAAGCAAAATTAGCTGCTGAAAGAGAGCTTGGTATTGGAGAAAAAACATCAGTTATTTTAAAAACTGTAGTGCATGATATTGCAACTACTGCAGAGTTAGGTGCTGGCAAAAGAAGAGTTGCCCACGTTATGGGAATGTATGGAACTATTTTATTTTGGGTTGCATCAGTCGTATTAGTTTTTGGTTACACAGGAACAGGAATGGCTTCACCAGCAATTTGGCCCATAATTTGGCATGTTGGAGCAATAATGACTTGTGTTGGTGGTTATTGGTTTTGGTTATTTTTGAGAGTTGATGTTTTAGCTGAAGCTCACCCATGGTACAGAATTATTAAAGCAGACTTGTTTGTCCTTGCACTTTTAGCGTGCGCTACTACTGGACTTGCTTGGTCTTATTTTCAATCTTCAGGATCAACTGGATTGGGATATTTATTTTTAGTTTTATTTATTACCTCAAACATTGTTTTATTTGGGGGAGTTTATTGGTCAAAATTTGCACACATGATTTACAAGCCTGGTGCAGCAATCCAAAAAAACTTAGCAGAAGCAGATGGATCAAGGGACAATCTTCCTCCTCTAGCTGATGCTCCAAAACAATTTGGACTAGGAATTAAAAGAGAACAACCAAAACACTATTAAAGAAAGAGGTAATATAATATGTCAACTTTTGTATATATGACGAGATGTGATGGATGTGGTCACTGTGTGGATATTTGTCCTTCAGATATCATGCACATAGATGAGAATATTAGAAGAGCAGTAAACATAGAACCAAATTTTTGTTGGGAATGTTATTCGTGTGTAAAAGCTTGCCCCAACCATGCAATTGATGTTCGTGGTTATGCAGACTTTGCTCCTATGGGTCACAGTGTTAGAGTTAGACGTGAAGAGGAAAAAGGAACTATCTCTTGGAAAATTAAATTTAGAAACGGAACAACTAAAGATTTTGTTTCTCCAATTACAACAAAACCATGGGGTAAATTTATTCCAAAATTAGCTGAAGGTGAAAAGCCAGATGAAGCTGAGATTAATTCCCAAATGCTTTATACCGAACCTAATGGTTTAAATATTGATGGTAAGTTACCATCTATTCCAAAAGATACATTTAAAAAAGGAGTTTACTACTAATGGCTAAGCATAAAACGCATTATGAAGATTGTGATGTTTTAGTTGTTGGTGGAGGAATGGCTGGAACTGGTGCTACTTTTGAAGCTAGGCACTGGGGCAGAGATATGAAAATCATTTGTGTTGAGAAAGCCAATATAGACAGAAGTGGAGCAGTTGCTCAAGGTCTGTACGCTATTAACTGTTACATGGGTATGCAATGGGGTGAAAACCAACCAGAAGATCATGTGAGATATGCTCGTAATGACCTAATGGGAATGGTTAGAGAAGATTTAGGTTATGACATGGCTCGTCACGTTGATTCAACAGTTCATATGTTTGATGAGTGGGGCTTACCAATGATGAAAAATGAAAAAACTGGTCGTTACCTTAGAGAGGGTAAGTGGCAGATCATGATTCATGGCGAAAGTTATAAACCTATTGTTGCAGAAGCTGCTAAAAAATCAGCTGATAAAATTTATAATAGAATAATGATTACTCATCTTTTAATGGATGAGGCTCAAGAAAATAGAGTAGGTGGAGCTGTTGGTTTTAATATGAGAACAGGAGATTACCATGTATTTAGATCAAAAACTGTAATTGTTGCAGCAGGTGGAGCATCACATATATTTAAGCCACGAGCAGTTGGTGAGGGAATGGGAAGAACCTGGTATGCACCTTGGAGTAATGGTTCTGCCTACGCATTACCTATTGCTGTTGGAGCTAAAATGACACAAATGGAAAATAGAATTGTGTTATGTAGATTTAAAGATGGATATGGTCCAGTTGGAGCATATTTCTTGCACCTTAAAACATACACTCAAAATGCTAACGGAGAAAATTATGAGAAGAAGTGGTATGATCAAACTAAAGAATTAGTTGGCGAGTATATTGATCACCACCCAACTCCTACTTGTTTAAGAAACCACGCATTTATTCAAGAAACTATTGCAGGCGGTGGACCAATTCACATGGTAACTACTGAAGCATTCCAAGACCCACACTTAGAAACTGTTGGTTGGGAAAATTTCCTTGGTATGACCGTTGGTCAAGCGGTTGTTTGGGCTTCTCAAAATATTGATCCTAAATACACAAACCCTGAGCTAACTACATCTGAACCTTATGTTATGGGTTCTCATGCAACTTGTTCTGGAGCTTGGGTTAGTGGACCTGAAGATTTATCTCCACCAGAATATTTCTGGGGTTATAACAGAATGTTAACAATTGATGGTCTTTTTGGTGCAGGTGATACTGTAGGTGGAAGTGCTCATAAATTTTCGTCAGGATCATTTACTGAAGGTCGTTTAGCTGCAAAAGCTGCAGTTAAATACATTGAGGATAAAAAAGCAGAAGATATTAAAGTTACAGACAAACAGTGTGAAGACTTTAAAACTGCTATATTTAAACCTCTTGAGACTTATCAAGTTGCTCAAAATGAAATTACAGGTGGAACAGTTTCACCTAGTTACATTTCACCTATTCAAGGTCTTCAACGTCTACAAAGAATTATGGATGAGTATGTTGGTGGTATTGCAACCAACTACATGACAAATGGCAATATGCTTAAAAGAGCTTTAGAGCTTTTGGCTTGGTTAGAGGAAGATTTAGAAAAAGTTGGAGCAGAAGACTTACACCAACTTATGAGAGCATGGGAATTAAAGCACAGAGCTTTAACTTCTCAGTGTGTAACAGAACACACAATGTTCCGAGAAGAAACTCGTTGGCCTGGTTATTACTATAGAGGTGACCATATGAAACTAGATGATGACAATTGGCACTGCTTAACAGTTTCAAGACGTGATCCAAAAACTGGAAAATTTACCCTGGAAAAAGTGCCGGTTTACCATATAGTTGACGAGAACGAGAAGAGAAAAGCTTCTTAAAAAAATTAAACTTAAAATTATGAATCTTTTAGAGAAATCTGACGATGAGATTATAGCAATTGCTATTCCTATTTGGAACAATCTTGTTAAAACCTCAAATATGAAAGATTATGGTGGTTTTACTAAAGATTTTGGAACTCAAATGTTATTTGGAGCTAATGAAGTTGAGCTTGGAAAACAGTGGGCTAACAACAAGCTATTAACCAGTTTATCTGAGGATTATGAGGCATTTGGATGTCTTAGAAGAGGTTTGAACATCACTGTATTATTCAAACAAAAGAGTAAAGAAATTGAGGGAGAGTTTCTTGGGAGATTAGTTCTCGGAGTTGAGGGCGAGGATGTCAAAGTTTTTGGAGCAACCATCTACTAATAAAAAAAATCATTTTATATTAACTATTTATTTGACAAATAATTAACTGGGTGTATTGACGGTTGCAATGTCATTTTCCAACGTAAAAATAGTAAAAAATCTTTCAAATTTTAAAGTAACTTTCATAAAAACTGGGATCTTTGTTAGTCTAGCTGCTTATTGGGGTGTTATACTAGTTGGAACTTTTATCACATTTGGTTAAGTTGTTTTTTAACAACTGTTAATTTTTATGGATGTATTTTTACCAATAGCTCAAGTCTTTGTTAACCCTATTGAAATACTTTTATTGAGTGCAATCGTTGGAGTACTTTCAGGTTTATTTGGAGTAGGTGGTGGTTTTTTAATGACACCTTTCTTAATTTTTTTAGGTGTACCACCTGCATATGCTGTTGCAAATGAAGCTAACAATATTCTTGCAACATCAGTATCAGGATCAACAACTCATTATTTAAAAAATACTTTAGATTATAAAATGGGTCTTATGATTGTTATTGGTGGAACAGTTGGTACCGCATTAGGTATTTATACTTTTACATATTTTAAAGGTATTGGAAAAATTGATACAGTTATTTCTTTAGCTTACATGTATATACTTGCAATAATTGGTACGCTAATGTTAGTCGAAAGTCTTAGTGAAATAGACAGAGCAAAAAGAAACCTTTTAGTTAAAAAAAAGTTACACGTTCATTATTGGATACACGGTCTTCCATTAAGAATGAGGTTTCCAAAATCAAAGTTATATGAAAGTGCATTTACTCCAATTATAATTGGTTTAATTGTAGGATTTATTGCTGCTATAATGGGAATAGGTGGCGCCTTTATATTAGTACCAGCGATGATTTATATAATTAAAATGCCAACAAAATTAGTTCCAGGAACTTCTTTGTTTGTAACTATTTTTGTAAGTGTCATAGTTACTTTTTTGCATTCATTTAATTTTGGTTCCATAGATTTAATGTTAGTAGTCATGTTAGTTATTGGATCAATTATAGGTGTTCAAGTAGGACAAAAACTTGGTGAAAAAATTGATAGTTCTGGTTTAAAAGCATTATTAGCAATTTTACTATTAATAGTTGGAATAGCTATTGCTTATGAAACTTTTTTTACTGATCAGACCGAACAAGAAATAATACAAGTATTAACTTCAGATTTAAATTTTTTCTCATTATTTATCTTAGAATTTTCTGAAGATATGCCATTTTTTTATGGATTGTTTTCAATTATGTTTGCAATTTCTTTAGGAGTGGGTGCTGCTCTTATTAGAAAGTTTTTTTCAACCTTAAGAAAGAAATACGCTTTAAAGGCAAAATAATTTATAAAAAAACTTTAAGAAAAGTCTCAAGACTTACAATGCTAACTATCCCCACTGTCACAGCAGCAATTAATCCGACAACAAATGGTTTGTATCCCATAGATTTTAATTCATTCAAGTTAATAGATATACCGACTGCAGCCATAGCCATGGTAAGAAAGACAGTAGCCAAGCTTTTAATATAGTTAATTAAAGTTTTCCAAAGTTCATAATTACCATTTTCTAAAGTAAATATTTGATCTCCAATATTCCTCACAACAATCATCCCAATGAAACCAAGTACAAAATATGGGAAAATACTGAATATTGAATAGTTTTTATCTTTAACTTTACCCCTATTATATAAAAAACCAAATAGTGGGACCATGATTACTAAAAATGTATTTCTTATAAGTTTTGTAACTGTAGCTACATTCAGAGTTTCAGGGCTATTAAATTGTTGGTCATAAATTAACCCAGCTGCTGCCACTTGTGAAGTTTCATGAATAGCTGTTCCTAAAAACAAGCCTGCCATTATAGGCTCTCCATAAAAATACCATTCTGCAAAATAAGGATAAACAAGCATAGCTATAACACCGAACAACGTAATATTTGCTATTGCATAAGCAACCTCAGTTTTTTTTGCTTCTATAACGGGGGCTACTGCCACTATTGCTGTTGCACCACAAACACTTGTACCAATTGCTATCAAGTAAGACATTTTAGATGAGATTGGAACTTTTTTAATTAATAATTTAATAAGAATAAGAACACTTAATATACATACAATGATTAAGGGAATAGCAACTGTTCCAAATTTAAGAAACTCCTCAAAGCTTAATCTTATTCCTAAAAAAATTATTCCTAATTTAAGAATATATTTTTGAGTAAAATCCAAACCAATCATCATGCCTGGTCTTGGTGTAAATGCATTTCCCATAATAATTCCAAGTAATATTGCAATCATCACAGTTGAAATAGGACTTTTAGTGGTTCCAAACATCTCTATACCAATGACATTGTTTATCCCTTGTGAAAATAAACAGAAGACTAAAGCAAGTACTACACCAGGAAGTATGTTAATAATTTTTTGATAAGCCATATTTACAGAGTAAGGAACTTTAAAAACTAAGCGCTTCTATAGAGCTTAGTCATAACAAACTCTTTATGTCCTAAACTTTCTGCACATGTTAATCTACCATTTGCTACCCTAATCATAGATTTAATTAACTCATCACCTGCTTCAGACATAGTCATCTCACGTGATAGTATTTTTGATACATCGCAATCAATATGTTCACCCATACCTTTTACAGTTAGTGGGTTAGCAGTTAATTTTACAACAGGTTCAATAGGGTTACCTACAATATTACCTTGGCCTGTTGGAAATAAGTGAATATTAAATCCAGCTGCTGCTTGAAGTGTAATACACTCAGCTGCTGCAGATGAAGTATCCATAAAGTATAAACCTTTTCCTTTAGTAGGTTCTTCAGCTGGTTCTAAAACATCAATAAATTTACAATTTCCAATCTTTTGAAAGTTTCCAAATGCTTTTTCCTCAATAGTTGTTAGTCCACCTGCAATATTTCCTGCAGTTGGTTGACTATCAGAAAGATCATCAGTTGCTTCTTTTAAAATAAAATCGTTATAATCACTCCAAGTTTTCATGAATTTTTCTGAAGCTTCAGGTGTTGCGCCTCTTGTGGCACAAACTTTTTCAGCACCAGTTAACTCAGACGTTTCACCAAAACATAAATGAACTCCTAATGGCTCTAATTTATCCATTAAGTTTCCAACTGTAGGGTTAGCAGCAAGACCTGATGTTGTATCAGATTCACCACATTTAACTGAAATCCATAAATCGCTTAAAGGACACTCTTCTCTTTGTTTTTCAGAAGCCCACATTGCAAATTCTTGAGCTTTTTTAGAAGCCTTCATTATAGTTCCAATGTCACCAGTTCTTTCAATGTGAAAACCTTCAACTGGTTTTCCAGTTTTAGCTATCTCATCAACAATTCTTTTTGTCCACTTGGGTTCAATTCCAATAACAATTACAGCAGCAACATTAGGGTTTTTCCCAGTCCCAATCATTGTTCTAAAATGCAAATCTAAGTCAGCACCAAATTGCAGTCTTCCATATGAATGAGGAAGAGCCATTGTACCTTTAATATTGTTTGCTACAGCTTCAGCACATGCATTTGAAATATCATCTACAGGTAAGATAATTACATGGTTTCTAGTACCAACTCTGCCATTTTCTCTTTTATAACCTAAAAAATTTTTTGGAATTTCCATATTTTTTACCACTTCTTAGTTTTTACATTATGAACATGAACATGTTCGCCTTTTTTGATTGATTTAACTACTTTTCCAATGTCATGACCATATTTTAAAATAGTGTCTCCCTCATTAAGGTCAATCATTGCAATTTTATGTCCTAATTGAATTTCATCTACTGACTGAATCTGGATTGTTTTATCATTTTCCATAATCCAACAAGCACAATCTTGTTTTGGAGTAATTTTATCAATAACAACCACTCCTACGTTGTCTTTTTCGTCATGTATAATGATTTCTGTAGCCATAATTGTGTCGATTTGTTTGTTTGAAATTTTCTAATTCTTATATATTAATCCTTTAAATTAACAATTTAATTAATAAAATTTATAAACAACACTGACAGAAAGGCCCAATTATTATGACTAAAATGACAACTGAAGAAGCTTTTGTAAAAGTTTTACAAATGCATGGAATTGAACACGCATTCGGAATAATTGGTTCAGCCTTTATGCCCATCTCAGACATTTTTCCTGATGCAGGAATAACTTTTTGGGATGTAGCACACGAAACTAATGGTGGATTAATTGCGGATGGTTACACAAGATCTACTGGTAAAATGTCAATGGTTATTGCGCAGAATGGTCCTGGAATTACCGGTCTTGTTACACCAATTAAAACTGCATACTGGAATCATACACCGTTACTTTTAGTATCACCACAAGCTGCAAATAAAACTATGGGTCAGGGTGGCTTTCAAGAAGTAGAGCAAATGAATTTATTTAAAGATATGGTTTGTTATCAAGAAGAAGTTAGAGATCCTTCAAGAATGGCAGAAGTATTGAACAGAGTAATTGAAAAAGCAATCAGAGGATCGGCTCCTGCACAAATAAATGTTCCAAGAGATTATTGGACACAAGTTATTGATATTGATCTTCCTCCAATTGTAAGATTAGAAAAACAAGCAGGTGGTGTTGAAGCAATTAAAAAAGCAGCAGACTTATTATCAAATGCTAAATTTCCAGTGATATTATCTGGTGCTGGTGTTGTAATTGGTGGAGCGATTGAAGATTGTAAAAAATTAGCTGAAAAACTAGATGCGCCAGTTTGTTCTGGGTATCAACATAATGATAGTTTTCCAGGAAGTCACCCGCTAGCTGCAGGACCATTAGGATATAATGGATCAAAAGCTGGAATGGAATTAATTAGTAAAGCAGATGTTGTTCTTGCACTTGGTACAAGACTAAATCCTTTCTCAACTTTACCAGGTTATGGAATGGACTATTGGCCAAAAGATGCAAGCATTATTCAAGTTGATATGAATTCAGATAGAATTGGTTTAACCAAAAAAGTATCAGTTGGTATTTGTGGGGATGCAAAATTAGTAGCTCAGCAAATTTTAGCTCAACTCTCTCCAACAGCAGGAGATACGAATAGAGAAGAGAGAAAAAATACTATTCATCAAACTAAATCAGCATGGTTACAAGAATTATCAAGTTTAGATCACGAAGATGATGATGAAGGTACAGTTTGGAATGCTGAAGCTAGAAAAAGAGATGCAGACAGAATGTCTCCTAGAGAAGCTTGGAGAGGTATTCAAGCAGGAATGCCTGATGATGTAATTATATCAAGTGATATTGGTAACAACTGTGCAATTGGAAATGCTTATCCTACATTTGAAAAAGGTAGAAAATATTTAGCACCAGGACTATTTGGTCCATGTGGTTATGGTTTTCCATCAATTCTTGGGGCAAAAATTGGATGTCCTGATACACCAGTAATAGGTTTTGCAGGTGATGGTGCATTTGGAATAAGTATGAACGAAATGAGTTCTGTAGCGAGACCTGAATGGCCAGCAATTTCAATGGTAATTTTCAGAAATTATCAGTGGGGAGCAGAAAAAAGAAATACTACTTTATGGTATGATGATAATTTTATTGGAACAGAGCTTGATCCTAATTTAAGTTATGCAAAAGTTGCTGATGCTTGTGGATTAAAAGGAGTTACTGTTCGTACAATGGAAGAGACTACAGCTGCTATTAAACAATCATGTGAAGATCAAAAGAAAGGAATTACAACATTTATTGAAGTAATTCTAAACCAAGAACTCGGTGAGCCTTTCAGAAGAGATGCAATGAAAGCTCCTGTTAAAGTTGCTGGGATCAATAAAGAAGACATGATTAAGCAACCTTCTTTGGTATCTTAAGATATTTTTAAAATATTTTATCTGTCATAATCTAACTACATGAATGTAGTTAATGATAATAGTTGTGGTTGGATTAATGACCCTGATGCTTGATCTAATATAAAAACTTTAGATAAAGATGAATTCTGTGACTGGCTAATAGTAGGTGCTGGTTACGCAGGTGTATCTGCTGCTAGAAAATTATCAGAACTTCATCCAAATCAAAAAACTATTGATTTCTTATAAGTGGGTAAACTTTAGGGCTTAAATACTTAAAATTAGTAATCATAATTAAGACTAAAGTAGCAAGTCCAATACCAATAGTTACCTTTAAAAATATCACCAAATCAAACATCCAAGTAATTTGGAAAATATTTTCGATGATAAATTGCGAACCTATAACTGCAAAAAATAGAGCTATTAGAATTATGGATGTGAATATAATAAAAAACTCAATGATTGAAGAGAGCACAACCTCAACCTTAGAAAAGCCTAGAATTTTAAATATTAAGTTTTGAAATTCTTTAATTTTTCCCTGAACTATAATTGCGCTTGATATGACAATTAAACCAATGACTATAGTTATAGCCGATATAACAGTTACAGCAATAAACACTTTATTTAATAGATCGGTTACTTTTTCCAAGTAATCAGTAATTTTTATAATAGAAAGACTGGGCATTTTATCCAACAAAGTAATTTCATTAAAATTTTCTAAACTTTTAAATTTTGCAGTGGCCAAATATTCATGGGGTATATTTTTTGCAAATTGAGGATTTAATAACATTGCAAAATTAATGGTAAAATCCCTGTAGTCTACCAATCTAAAGTTTACAATCTCACCTTCAATTTCACGACCATAGATATTTAAAGTAAAAATATCACCAATTTTAATATTAAGATCTTTAGCAACTTTACTATCAAGCGAAATTTGAAGTTTATCAGGCCTGCTTAAATCCCACCACTTACCTTCTACAATCGGATTATCTTTTAAAACTTTATCAGTCCAAGAAGACCTTCTGTCATTTCTAATCGCCCAGTTGCTATCATTACTTGAAGCGGTATAAGTTTTCGGATCTATTCCATTAATTTTTACAATACCTGTTGAGACCATCGGCACAATTTCAAGGTTAGCTTCTTTATCCATATCAAATATTAAATCTTCAAATATTTGCCTTTCATCACTTTGAATGCCAATAAAAAAATAATCAGGAGCAAGTTCTGGTATTGATTTTGCAATTTCTCTTTTAAAGTTTGAGCCAACAAAAGCTAAAGTTAATAATAGGGTGACCCCTAAACCCAAGGACATAATAGTTATAGGAGTAATACTTTTAGTTTGAGTAATATTTTTAACAGATACTTTAATTGAAATATTTGGGTGCTCTTTAAGACCTTTAAATAATTTAATAATCAAGTTTGATAATAAATAAAAAACTAATAGACAAATAAAGAATGCTCCAAAATAACCCAAGCTATAAATGGGTCGAGCTGAACCAATAGTAAATAAAGAAATTAAAACTGATAATAAAAATAGACTTAAAACAATTGATTTCTTTGAATAATAAAATTGAAGGTTTTGAAATACATTTCTAAATAAGTTTGAAGCTTTAACTTGATCAATTGCATTAATAGTTGGTATAGAAAATATGATTAACACTAATAAACCTACTGAAAAAACTTTGAAATAATTAAGAATAGAAAAACTACCTTGAATATTTAACCCAAGACCAGCTGACAAATAAACATCAACAATTGGGACTAAAAAGAAACTAAAAGAATAGGCAGCAGTAGATATTATGAATAATAGAATGAGTAATTGTAGATAGTAGACTATTTTAATGTCCTTTGAAAAAAAGCCTAAAGACTTCTTAACTGCTATAGACATATTGTTTTGATTAATGAATGAAAGTAGGGTGTTAGCAATTCCAATTCCAGCAATTAACATTGCACTAATTGATACAAGCGACAAAAACTGAGAGAAATTATCAATTATTCTCTTTAAAGGACCGTCAGATTTTTCGTGATATCTAAGTCTTACTTTTTTTTCATCTTTGAATAATTGCTCAATTTTTTTAGATAAAGCCTTTGGATTATCTCCCTCATTAAATCTTACCTTATATTCATAATTTAAAAAGCTGCCTAGGTTGTTAAGTTTTAGTAGTTCTAATGTTTGTTTTCCAGCTAAAGCAAAATCACCAAATACAAAAGCACCCCCGATATCAGGTACAGATTTTACAATACCAATTACAGTAAAGAGTTTATCTTGAACTTTAATTTTATCATTTATTTTTAAATTAAGGTTTTTAAAAATATTTTCATTAACAAGTATTGTATTTTCTGTAGTTTGTAACTTTTCAAATGCACCACTTGGTTCATAACCCACTTTGCCAAATAATGGATAATTTTCATCTACTGTTTTAATTCTAGAAAATATTGATTTATTTTTAGTCTTATCAGTAGTTGAGATCATGGTGCTAAACTCCACCATTTGAGAAACAGTAGCAAATTCTTTAACTTGGTTAATTAAATCTAAATTCACAACATTACGATTGTAATCAATTTCTATATCACCACCCAAAAGTGCTCTCGAGTTATTATTTAGTTCTTTGTTCAAACTATCCTCAATTGTGAAAATTGAACTTAAGATAAATAAACTTATAAAAAGTGTTAAAATAATACTAGAAATTTTTTTATAATTTCTACTCAAGTCTCTTAAGGCATATATCAAAGTTAACTTGTATTCTGAAAGCTTAGACAATTTTTCCATCTTTAATTTTGATTTTTCTTTTTGCTTTATTTGCAAGTTTTGGATCGTGGGTGACCATAATTAAAGATGATTTTTCTTCCTTAATATATTTAAACAAAATGTCTGCAATCATTTGTGAATTTTCACTATCTAAATTTCCAGTAGGCTCATCTGCCAATATTAGCTTAGGCTTCATGGCTATAGCCCTTGCAATTGCTACACGCTGCTGTTCACCACCTGAAAGTTGACTTGGTAAATTATTAAACCTATTTTTTAACCCAAATCGATCCAACAACTCTTTAGCTCGTTCGTTAGGGTTTTTTAAATTATTTAACTCTAAAGTTAGAGCAACATTCTCAACAGCTGTGTAATTTGGAATAAGATAGAAAGATTGAAAAACAATACCAATATTTTTCCTTCTAATTTTAGAAACTTCATCTTCACTCATTTTAGATATTTCTTGATCTTCAAAAAATATCTTACCAGAGGTTACTTTCTCCAGCCCTCCAGCAAGCATGATTAAGCTTGTTTTACCAGATCCACTTTCACCAACTATTGAAATAGACTCATTTTTTTTAGTCTCTAAATTAATATTCTTTAAAACCTTTATAGTATCATTACCAGTTTGGTATTTAAGATTAACGTTTTTTAGCTTAAGAAGACTATCCATGATTCAAAGATTTATTATTAAAATTATTGCCTTCTGTCTAGTGACTTTAAATGTCAATGCTATAGAGAATATTATCTTATTCGGTGATAGCTTAATGGCTGGTTATGGCCTTCCACAGGAAAAACATTTAGCCATTGTTCTTCAAAATAATCTTAATGACAGTGGTTATAACGTTGAGGTTATTGATGGAAGTGTATCTGGAAGCACATCTGCTGGTGGATTAAACCGAGCTGAGTGGTCTTTATCTCAACCTGATATTGATCTGATGATCTTAGGACTGGGTGCTAATGATATGTTGAGAGGAATAACCCCCATTGAGACTAAAAAAAATTTAGAAAAAATTATTCAAGTAGCAAAGCTAAAAAATATAGAAATAATTTTAGCAGGGATGATTGCACCAACAACTCATGGATTTAGTTATAAAAAAAAATTTGATAATATTTATCCAAAACTTGCTAAAAAGTATGATTTAAATTTGATACCTTTTTTATTAGAAGGAGTAGCTTTAAAACCTGAGCTTAATCAGGATGATGGCATACACCCAAATGAAAAAGGAACTTTAATTGTAAGTGACGCACTTACAAAAAGTATCATTAGTTTTATAAAAAAATAGTAAACCGTAAACAAATGTTTTTGAATAAAATCAACTGCTCTTAAAAATAAGATTAAATCTATAAGTGAATTATTTATTTCCGTTTTTTTGCCGAATCTAATTTTTTAAAATTATAGCAATGTAACTACATAAGAAAAAAATTGACAAACCTGCAAGATATTTTGTTTCCCTAGTTTTCCCAAATTTTTTATATTGGATTACACTTAATAATATAAATAATATTGAGGTAATAAAAAAATATATTGGTTCAATAATTCCATCTAATGTAGCCATAATAAATTATACTAAATCTTAAATTGAGTGGCTATAGGCAGGATAGTCGCTAGTTAGAATTCAGCGATCCTTGGGCCTTTGCAGCTTGAATAACACCTCCTACAAATAGGTCCTGTGTTGTAATTGCCCTCTCCAAACTCCATTGTAATTGTAGCTTGAACCTCCTCATGATCTCCACAATTAATGCAGCGATCAACAACAGGTGTTGTAGAATTTTCTGTAAGTGATGAGTGACCTCTGGACCAAGACATAATTTTTGTAATGGATTTTTATAATATTTTTCACAGTAAAGATTAATTTTAACTGTTTTATCCACTAGAAAGTTTTGTTATGGTCTTGGTTAATGATTAAATTTATTCTGCCAGCTATAATTGCCCTCTTCATTGTAGTATGCTGGGAAAAAATTACCGAAATAGTATTCAAAAAATTTAATATTAGGCTGAATTATATTATTGTGAGTGCTGTGTTAATAATTATTGCTATAATAATTTTATTAATCAATTTTTAAATTCAATGGTCTTATTATATTTCTCCTACTTAATCATGGTTGCAAATTTTTTAATTTTGTCTGTTGGTTATGTAGCTAACATAGCTTTCATTGGTTCATACTTGGGTGGTTTAATGGCTATCGGAACTGATCCTATTATTCTTATTCTAGGTGCTTTGTTAGGTGCTGGATTAGCAGCTAAACCATATAAATTTTCAGTAATATATTTGTGGCTAGGTGCAATGTTTTTAACAATGCTAGTTCATGTTATTTTAGGCACTACAAGAGTTATTGTAGATGTAGTCAAGTTTGATGCCTTACTAATAATTTCTGCACTCATAATTATTGCTACAAGTTTCTTGCGACCACTGATTGCTGAGATGACAGAGGATTTCGAAAAACCTATTATAAAAAAAGATCCTAAGTAATGCCTAGAAAACCTAATTACAAAGATTTATTAAAAAAATTTAAAAAAAGAAATATTAAAAATCCAGAAAGAATAGCAACAGCCTATGTCAAAGGTTTAACTGCAGGCTCCAAAAAAAAAGCTGCTAAAAATTTAGCAGGGATTATAGATTAATGAAAAAACTTTTAGTGATTGTGGTTCTGAGTTAGGATTTAATTTGGGATTATTTAATTTTTTTTATGGCAACTTTATCACCGTAAGGTCTGTAATCAGGATCTAATAAAGTCCTAGTCGCATTCATATCTGTCTTGATATATTGTTCTATAAGTTTGAATCTTTTAAAATGACCTTTTGTTTTAATATCTTGTGTAACTGTTTTCTCAGTCCATGTTTTTGGACTTTCGTTATCGAATGCAGCTCTTTTTTTAGGTCCCTTAATCAAAGTATCTAAGCAGGTATCAAAAAATTTATTTTCAATAGCTTTCAAACATATTTTTCTAACCGTTAAATCAGGATCTTTGGACATTGTTTTAAATGCGTTACCATACGCAGCATTCATTAACTCTCGGGCTATAGATTTTTCTCTTGGCTTAGAAGCTTCGTATACCTCTTCCTCTAATAATAATTTAGCTTCTTCAAGTATTTCTGCTGTCTTTTTGTCTACGTTTGAATATTTCTTGTCAGCGATGCCCATATTGTAAGTTTAATTTATCTAGGCATTTGGTGCAAGAACTTTGGGTGGAATATTTTAATAGTAGAAATTTTAAAAAAGTAGACGTTATTTCTCAATTAGACATTAATTAAATTATTTAATTGAATAAAAACTCAATTGCTCTTTTTCCATTACATAGACATCTGATTAAAGGTTTGCTAGGGTTTGATTATGAAAAAGATTTTAGGGATCGTGGTTCTGGGTTTGTTATTCAGCAGTGAAGTTTATGCAGCTTCTCAATTTGATAAAGATTTAAAGAAGGTTTCAAAAAATAGCAGCTTCATTGATCGCAAAGGTAAAGCTTATGCTGTTGAAAAAATAACTGAAAAAAAAAATACTATCTTAATTATTTATACCCATGGCTCTGATTACGATCAAAAAATTGATAAATGTTTAGCTGGTGAGAATAAGGTTCCTCCAGTTATACGTAATCTGCATGACCAAAAAATTAAAGAATTTAGTATAAAAATTTATCGTCTTTGTTCAGGTGTAAGGGGATGGTCTGAAAAAGAGCAAAACAAAATGTGGAAGGCTTACGAGAAATCTGGAACATTAGATTTAAGTTTATCTGACAAAAAGGGTAATTTTTTAATTAAAAAACAAAAACAAAATCAAAAATTAAAAATTATTAAAGAAAAAATTGATAGTTTTGTAGAACAAGGATTTGGAAATATTGTTCTTGCAGGACATTCATCTGGAGGCTGGCAATCATTTAAAATAAAAACAAATTTTCCTGAATTAATAGATGGAGTTATAGGCCTTCAGCCAGGAGCTGGTGGCACAGTTAAAAATAGAAAAGAATGGCCTTGGTGGGAAGATATAAGATATTATGGCTTTGGAAATACCTCTAAATTAAATGCAATTATTATTACACATGATAAAGATGAATTTAATGCGCCAAAAGATTATTTATTATTTTCAAACTCAAGTAATGTTAAATTTGTAAACTTAACTAAATCAGACTGTAAACCAAATCACAAAGAGGGTGGTTATCACGCGATAGTTCTGCATAAGTGTTATGCAGCGCTTGATCTCAAAAATAATGATATAATCAAATATATAGAAAGTTTATTTTAGAAATAAATTTTCTAGTGTCGTTCCGTCAGTCGTGTTCACTGAACTTGGCCACCACCACAAGCAACAGGCAACTGGAATTACAGACAGTTGACCTATAAAAACCAACCCTAATATCCCTAGGACTCTGTATCCGATATCAGGTATCATGAAGTATGAAAAATTTTTTAGGGATCGTGGTTCTGGGTTTGTTGTAGGGTTTTATAGGATGACTAGAAACTAACTAGAAACCACAGCCCTATAAGACCACTAAATCCAGTTTTTGCTTACCTAATCTTTCGTTACCATTATCGGTTACAAGATAGGTCTCACCCAAATTCATGGCTAATTCATTGTCTGAATCCATTAATATCATGTGCATGAAGAACACGTTGCCTGGTGTTATGACATACGGATTATCAGTGTATAGCATTGGCCAGTCCATGCATTCTGTATTCATTTTTTAAATCCCATCAAGACTCACTGTGTCTCTATAATTGTTGCAACAGTAGTAATTTTTGATTTTCAAAATAAATTTGTTTAGAAATAAAGGCCCATATAACTACTAAGACCTTGAGCAAACTAGGTATCAGACTAGAGACTGAAGGTGCTCTTTTTCCATCACCTAGACACATGATTTAAGGTTTGGTAGGTTGAGTTAATGAAAAAAATCTATGTTAATTCTTTAGAACCATCTAAGCAGCAATTAAATAATCTCCTAGAGTACTATCAAGCAGGACGATATGTTAATGCTGAAAAACTATCGCTATCCATCACTCAAGAATTTCCTGAACATCCATTTTCATGGAAAGTACTTGCCGTTATATTAAAAAAAAACGGTAGGATAAATAGATCGCTAATTGCTAGTCAAAAATCTATAGAATTTGGACCACAGGATGCAATAGCTCACAATAACTTGGGTAACACGCTAAAAGAACTCGGAAGATTAGATGAGGCTGAAGCAAGCTATAGACAAGCGATAACATTAAAACCTGACTATGCCGAAGCCCACAACAACTTGGGTATCACACTCAAAACATTAGAAAGATTAGATGAAGCTGAAGCAAGCTATACACAAGCAATAACATTAAAACCTGACTTTATCGAAGCTCACAGTAACTTGGGTGTTATATTTAAAGAGCTTGGAAAATTAGATGAAGCTGAAACTAGTTACAGAAAAGTTATAGAATTAAAACCAGATTATGTCAAAGCCCACAGTAACTTGGGTGTCACGCTGCAAGAGCTTGGAAAATTAGATGAAGCTGAAGTAAGTTACAGAAAAGCGATAACATTAAAGCCAGATTATGCCGAAGCCCACAGTAACTTGGGTGTTATACTCAAAGAACTTGGCAAATTAGATGAGTCTGAAGCAAGCTACAGAAAAGCGATAACATTAAAACCTGATTATGCCGAAGCCTACAATAACTTGGGTAACACACTCAAAGAACGTGGCAAATTAGATGACGCTGAAGCAAGCTGCAGGAAAGCGATAACATTAAAACCTAACTTAGCTGAAGCCCATAACAATCTGGGTGGATTGTTAATTAAACTTAACAAAATAGAAGAAGCTAAAATATGTTATAAAAAAGCAATAGAAATTAAACCTGATTATGCTGAGGCTAAACATTTGCTCTCAGCATTAATTGGAAAAACAACTAATTCTGCACCAAGAAAATACGTTGAAACTTTATTTAATAAATATGCTATAAATTTTGAAAATTCCTTGCTCAATACACTTAAATATAAAACTCCCAATTTAATTACTGAATTGATTGTTGCAAAAAATCCTAATATTCAATTAGGATCAGTTTTAGATTTGGGTTGTGGTACAGGTTTAATAGGTGATGAGATTAAAAAATATTGTTCGAATCTTGAAGGTATTGATTTATCTAAATCAATGCTTGAAAAGGCAGGTGCAAAGAATATTTATGATAAATTAGAACATAAAGATATTGTAGAATATTTATCAACACAAGATCTAGACTTTAATTATTTCATCTCAACCGATGTTTTTACTTATGTTGGGGAATTATCTGAAATATTTAAACTAATAAAGTCACGCAATAAATCAAAGGGAAAATTTGTATTTTCAACAGAGCATACTGATAGGGATGGATTTTTTCTTGAAAAATCTGGACGTTATTCTCATTCTAAAAAATATATAGAGAGTTTATGTAATAAATTTGGTTACAAATTATCTCATTTTGAAACAACCAATCTTCGAAAGGATAATAACAAGTTTATAATTGGTGGTTTGTATTTTCTTGATTTTTAATTTTTTTGACTCAAGTAGTGAAATAAGTAAAGGATTATGTGGGACAACTCGAACCTAGAGAGATAAAACAAGTTTTGAGTGAGAGTGTCATTGAATAAGCGTTGGTATTCCTGAATTCAATAAGGGAAAAAAGGCGCTTAAATTAGGCATGTGAGGATCACACTACCTCACACTTCCTGACACTAGCTCACATTTAAAATCTGATTTAAAAATTTGCAATTATTATATTAAAGATTAATGAAAAAACTTCTATCGATATTGGTTCTGGGTTATAGGATTTTATAGGATGACTAGAGACAGACTAGAGACTGGAGGCCTATAAGACTACTAAATCCAGTTTTTGCTTACCTAATCTTTCGTTACCATTCTCTGTTACAAGGTACGTCTCACCCAAATTCATGGCTAAACCACTGTCTGAATCCATCAATATCATGTGCATGAAGAAGACATTACCCGGTGTTATGACATACGGATTACCTGTGTATAGCATTGGCCAGTCCATCCAATTAGGTGAAAAAGTTGAGCCTAAAGAATAACCACATGCATTCATTCTTGCTTTATTATAGCCAAGATCATCAAAAGTCTTAGCGTGAATATCAAAGACATCTCCTGCTGTTTTTCCGGGTATTAAAGTTTTTGCACAATTATTTAAAGCTTCAACACATGCTTCATGCATTTTAATATGTTTTGGGTCAGTCTTTCCAATAGGAATAGTTCTAAACATTGCAGAATGATAATGTTTAAAAGTTCCTGCCCATTCCAAACTTAATTGATCTGTATTTGATAAATTTCTTTTTTCTGCTTGGTATCTGCAAAGTAATGCATTAGGTCCTGAACCAATTATATATTCATTAGCAGGATAATCACCACCATTTTCAAGAACTACTCTTTGCATTTCAGCTAGAATTTTTGCTTCAGAGGCTCCAGCTTTTGTATATTTCCAAGCCTCATCTAGAGCTTTATCTGCAAGTTCTGCAGCTTTTTTTACATAAATAATTTCTTCAGCAGATTTAATAACTCTATGTTTGGTTATTAATTCTGATTGATCTTCCACTTTACAATAACCTTCTAGTGATTTATTAAGTCTTAAAGCATTACGACCTGTCATGCCGTAAGCTTCATATTCAATACCAACTTTCTTATCCTTTAAATTAAGTTCATTTAAAATACCCTTAAGATCTTCAGTTGGGTTTGACTGATCTTTATCAACCCAAATTCTTATATCTTCAATATTTGAAGTGTTTTGTGCTTGTCTTAAATCTGGAGCCCTTGTTAAAAGAATAACTTTTCCTTTTTGATCTAATATTAAAGTTTGAAAAAAAACATAACCAAAAGTATCGTAGCCTGTAAGCCAGAACATTGACTCCTGTCTAAACATTAATAGAGCATCAAGATTTTGCTCTTTCATAGATTGTAAAGTTTTTAACTTTCTTTTTTCAAACTCTTCTTTGCTAAAGTGAAGCGCCATTAGTTAATAATAGCTTTAGCTGATCCCAAACTTTCTATTTTACCTGTATATAGTCCTTTTCCTAAAATAGGAACAACACCCACAGTTGAACCAGTGAAAATATAAAAATCTTCATTAAGATTGATCTTATCTTTCTTCAGCTCATTAAGAACAAAACGGAGTGCATTTAAAGGATTTATATAAACAGTGTTCGTATTCCCATCTACACTTTGCTTAATTTTTTTGTTAGATATATTTGTTTTTAAATTTCCAATATTAATTTTTTTATATTTCTGTTTTTTTCCGATAAGAAACTTAACATTAGCTCCAAAATCACTACACAAATCTCCAAAACTTGTTATCCCTTTTTTTCTTTGTCTATAACCAATAACCTCTATGCAAGGAGCCATATGAGAGATGTATTTAGTAACATTACTCATGGTAATTAAGCCTTTTGAGGAAAAAAAAGATTTTTTAACAAGGTAACAAACCTCTAATTCAATCCCTAAAGTAGATTTATTAATTTTTACTTTTTGACCACTTTTGATAAAATTATTTTTAAAAATTGATGCATAAAAAGGCTTTTTTTCTTTAAGCTTTTTCATGACAGGTATACCTGTTCCTGCAGCTTTAAATCCAATTATGGGATCAGAAATTTTACTTTCACAAAGTTTTCTTAATTTTTCTGCTTCACTTAGTTTTTTTGTAAATTTTAATGGAAGTGGAGCAATTGTTTTATTATTAATAAATGCATTAACTAATTTATCTGCTGTTTTTTCTAATAAGGTTTTTTTCATTATTGAATGTTTAGTATAGTTGCAGGATCCAGTCTAGTACCAAACCAATTAAGCCTTACATCAAGATGAGGTCCTGTTGACCTACCTGATGAACCAACAGTTGCAATAATATCTCCTTTTTTAACGTGATCACCTACATTTACAAAAATTTTATCCATATGCATATAGAGAGTTGAAATTCCATGACCGTGATCAAATATTAAAGTAGCACCCGTATAAAACAAATCTTTTTCAGCTAGAGTGACAATACCATTATTCATTGCTTTAACAGGTGTGCCTTTTTTTTGAGCAAAATCTAAACCGTAGTGTGGCCATTTGGGTATACCATTTAAAATTCTTTGACTTCCATAAACACCTGTAATTACCGCATCATCTACTGGGATAATAAACTTTTCTTTAAAAAACTGTAAGTCACTTTCAATCTCTCTTGCATCAGCTATTAATTTGTTTTCTTTTTTAATCCTTGCATAAAATTCTTCAGGTGGTGTAACTTTTTTTTTAGGCAGCCCTTCAATTTTTTGAATATTATATTTTCTCTTTTTAATTCTTTTTACAATTTTGTTATTGTTTTCAGTGATTGTAATGTCGAATTTTCTATCTTTTTCAATCCCAAATGCAAAATAACCATCCTTTGAGACTTTAACTTTTTTTTTATCTACCAATATTGAAGTACCTGGATCAGTTTTACCAATAATGAAATGTCCTTGAATAAATTTTCCCTGAAATTCTACTGCAAAAGATTGAGTTGAAAAAAATAATGCTACTAATAAAAGTAATCTATGTATTACTTTGCAGTCCATCCACCGTCTACTAGGATTGATGTTGCTGTAATCATTGATGATGCCGATGAGGCTAAAAAACAAACACTTGTTGCAACATCACTTTCAGTTGCTAATTTTCCCATAGGAATGTTGCTTAATGCTAGTTTTTTGAATTCTTTATTTTTAAAAAATCTTTTAACCATTGGTGTTGCAACAAAAGTAGGGGCCACTGTATTTACTCTTATATTATATTTAGCAAGCTCTACACCCATTCCTTTTGTTAAACCTTCTATTCCAAATTTAGTCATATTATAAACATTTCTACCTGCCATTCCAACATGACCAAGTTGAGAAGACATATTGATTATAGAGCCACTTCTTTTTTTATTTTTTAACATTTTTTTTACAACTAACTGAGCAACATTAAAAGCTGCTTTGAGGTTTAAATCCACCAAGTAGTTCATGTTTTCTTGTTTAATTTTTTCAAAGGGTTCTGGGATATTTGTGCCAGCATTATTAACTAAAATATCTATAATTTTAATCTTATCTAAATTTTCTTTTAAATCTTTGTAATTCATTACATCGCAATTAACTTTGATAACTTTACCTTTTATCTTTTTTATTTCTTTTTCAAGTTTATCAAGATCTGATTGAGTTCTACTTAATGCAATAATTGTTGCTCCAGCTTCTGCCAACGCTATAGAGCAGGCTCTGCCCAAGCCTTTACCAGCACCTGTTACTAGGGCATATTTTTTCTTGAGATTAATTTTTTGTAAGTACATTAAATAAACAATTTTAAATCAGTATAGATTAATTCTAAAGCTACTACCAGTATAGCAATTAAGCCAACCCAGGCTATCCATTTATATTCTGTAATCCATCTTGATATTACAGTAGCGGCTGTTGCCATAAGGATTATCGATAAAGCTAATCCAAAAATTAGCAAAACATAATGATCTCCAGCTGCACCAGCAACGCCCAAAACATTATCTAAGCTCATTGTGAAATCAGCAAGTAACACTGTCCAAATAGCTTTTATGAAACTTGAATTGTCTATTTTAATATCTTCATCACCTGATTGTCCTTTGATTACATCAGTGTAAAGTTTGTAGACTATATAAAGAAGAAGTAATCCACCTATTAGTCTTAAGCCTGTTATTTGCAGTAAGTATGCAGTTAACATGGTAAGAATAATTCTTAAAATTACTGCACCACCTATTCCCCAAAAGATTACTTTTTTTCTTTGCTCCACCGGAAATTTTGAAGCAACCATTCCAATTACAATGGCGTTATCTCCTGCTAAAATTAAATCTATAAAAATAATTTGACTTAGGATTACAAGTTGTTCAGCAGCAAATAATTCAGTAAACATTAGCTGTTTAGTATCATATCTGCACCTTTTTCAGCAATCATTATTGTTGGTGCATTAGTATTTCCAGAAGTGATATTAGGCATAACAGAAGCATCAATTACTCTTAAGTTTTCAATTCCATGAACCTTTAATTCATCTGACACTACAGAATTTTCATCATTACCCATTTTACAAGTCCCAACTGGATGAAATATTGTTTGTGCGTAATTACTTGCGGCTTTCACTAGCTCTTCGTCATCTTGAATGTTTGCACCAGGTCTAAATTCTTCAGGTTCATATTGTTTGAATTCATTGCTTTCTAAAACAATTTTTCTAATTAATCTTAAACCTTTAGCAGCAACTATCCGATCCTCATCACTTGAAAGATAATTCATCTTAATCTTTGGATTTTCTCTACTGTCTTTACTTATAATATTAATTTCACCTTTACTCGTCGGTCTGATGTTTGCAACAGTAGGGGTGAATGCAGCAAAACCATGTAAATTTGAACCACCTAACTTATCTGTACTAATTGGCTGAACATGAAATTGTAAATTAGGAGTTTCTTTAGAGGAGTCACTTTTTGCAAATCCACAAAGTTGACTAGCACCCATAGTCATTGGACCACTTCTTAAAAAAACATATTCCATTCCAATCATTAATTTACCAATCAGACTGTTAATTTTTTTATTTAAAGTTTTAATATTTTTAACTTTATAAACAGGTCTAAACATTAAATGGTCTTGTAAGTTCTTACCTACGCCAATAGAATTTTTTACAACATCAATTCCAAGTTTAGATAATTTTTCACTATCACCAATACCAGAAGTTTGAAGAATTTGTGCAGAACCAATTGAACCAGCACTTAAAATTATTTCCTTATTTGCTTTAGTTATAAAAGATTGATTATCTTTCCAGTAAGAAACACTTACAGCTTTTTTGTTTTTAAAGTTTACCTTTTCAACATGACACTTTGTTTCAATTTTTAAATTTTTTCTATTCTTAATTGGATTTAAATACCCTACAGCTGTGCTACATCTTAAGCCATTCTGTTCTGTTACTTGAAAATAACCACATCCAAAGTTATCACCTTTGTTAAAATCATTCACTTTAGGAATACCAATTTCTTCAGCTGCATTCATGAAAGCATCTAATATAGGTAATTTTATTCTTTGATCTGAAACAGATAATGGTCCACCAACACCATGAAATTGACTTTGACCTCGCTCTTGATTTTCAGCTTTTAAAAAGTAAGGCAAAACATCATTCCAGCTCCAACCCTTATTTCCTAATTGCCTCCAAATATTATAATCTTGTTCTTGTCCTCTTATATAAAGTAGACCGTTTATTGATGAGCTTCCACCAAGAGTTTTTCCTCTAGGGTAGGGTATAGATCTATTTTCCATTGTTTCATCAGGCTCTGTTCTATAACACCAATCAGTTTTTGGATTATGCATTGTTTTATAATATCCAACTGGAATATGAATCCATGGGTAAGAATCGTTTCCACCAGCTTCAATTAAAAGTACTTTGTTATTTGGGTTTTCTGAAAGTCTATTAGCCAAAACACAACCAGCTGAACCAGCACCAATAATTATATAATCAAAATTATCCATAAGAATAGAGAGTTTATAATCTGTAAAATTATAAATACTAGTGTTCACGGTAATTTTAGGTTGTTAATAATGATATTAGCTCTTGTTTTAGATTTATTTTTTTGAGAGAGTTCTTTTTTATAAAAAAACACAATGAGAGGGAAAATAAATATGAAAAAAATCATATCATTGTTTGTTGGATCGCTTCTACTTACTGTAATGACAGTAACAGGTGCATCTGCGCAAACTCTTAAGTGTCAAACAGTAATTAGTGCAAAAGCTGATGAAGTGGTAATGTTAAAAGATTTCACTGATACAGTAACTGAACTAACTAGTGGATCACTTAAATTCGAAATTATGCCAGCTGGATCTGTGGTAGGTGTAAAAGAAACTTTAGATGCAGTTGATAAAGGATTAATCGATTGTGGTTTTGCTTGGACTCACTATTGGTCAGGCGATCATCCAGCTGCTATGTTATTTGGTTCGCCAGTAGCAGGTGCAGGTGTTGGTATCGATAACATCGCATTTTTATCTTGGTTTCAATACGGTGGTGGTAAAGAACTTTACGACCAACTATGGTCTGAGATGGGAAGAGACATCAAAGGATTTATGTTACAACCAGTAGGCCCTGAAGCTTTAGGTTGGTTCAAAGAACCAATTAATAGCATGGCTGACTTTAGAAAGTACAAGTTCAGAACTCCTCCGGGAATTCCTGGCCAAACTTATAAAGATATTGGTGTAGCTTCTGTTGCAATGGGTGGTGGAGATATTTTACCAGCTCTTGAAGCAGGAACAATTGATGCTGCTGAATGGTGTTGTCCTAAGCCGGATATGACATTTGGTTTCCAGAAAGTTCTAAAACATTACTACCTACAAGGTCTTCACCAAGTAGTAGTAAATGCTGATTTCTACATTACAGGATCTAAATATAAAAAGATGTCTGCTTTAGAGAAAAAAGCTTTAGAAGTTGCTGCAAATGCATCTTTATCAAAATCAATGAGTTACAGAATATACGAAAATGGAAAAGCTCTACATACGTTGACTACGAAGCATGGTGTTATTTTACATGATACACCAGCTGACTACTTCCCAGCGTATATGGCTGCAGCAAAAGCAGCTTTAGAAAAAAATGCGGCTAAAAACCCATTCTTTGCTGAAGTTTGGCAGTCTCAAAAAGACTTTGCCGATATCGCTGTACCTTTTTGGTCTGGATCTCAAATGTCAAATGCTAAGCTAGGAATGGCTCACGCAGCAACATTAAAGTAGTATTTAGATAAAAAATAATCATAACTGAAGCGGACTTAATTGTTCGCTTTAGTTTTTTTTTACAGAATTTATTTATGCCAAGAAACCACGACTCCCAAAAACCAAAAAAAGAAATCAAGTCTATGAAGCTCGATATTTCAGATGAAATGATTGCTGAAAGAAGAGGTGGTTCAGGTCCAATGCCTAAAGATATGCCTAAATGGATGGCATTAACTATTACAAAAATTGATTTTGCCAACAAGTGTATCGGCAACGTGGTTTGTTGGATTATTATACCCTTGATATTTGCAATGGTTTATGAGGTTTTAGCTAGAAAACTTTTTAATGCTCCAACGATGTGGGTGTACGATATGAGTAGGTTTTTTTATGGTGCACTATTTATGCTTGGTGCGGGTTACGCTTTATCAAAGGGAGTTCATATAAGGGCAGATTTTTTATATAGAAATTTTAAAACCACCACACAAGGCAAAGTAGATTTTTGGTTGTATCTATTATTTTATTTCCCAGGATTAATTGTCTTTTTATATATGACTACTGGCTTTGTTCAGGAGTCAATTATGAGAGGTGAAAGAGGCATGGATACAGCTTGGATGCCATACATGTGGCCAATAAAATCATCTTTATGGTTAGGAATAGTATTTTTACTTGTCCAAGGAGTATCAGAAATATTTAAAAGTTATTGGGCAGCCACTAAAGGTGTGTGGCCAGGAGGAGGAGAGTAATGTTAGCTGAATTCATGGATCCAGCCATTCTAGGTTTCATCCTTATAGGAGTAATGTTATTTTCTATATTTGTAGGTTTTCCAATATCATTTACGTTAATATTTCTAGGTTTTTCCTTTGGGTATTTAGGATTTGGTAAATTGGTATTTTATTTAATGACCTTACAGTTTTCAATGGTCATGACCGAACAAACTCTTGCAGCCGTTCCACTCTTTGTCTTTATGGGAATTATGATGGAACAAGCAGGGTTAATGGAAAGATTATTTTCAGCATTTCAATTAATGCTAGCAAAAGTAAGAGGCTCTTTATATTACGCTGTATTATTTGTTTCAGTTATTTTTGCAGCAGCAACAGGAATTGTTGGGGCATCAGTAACAATTTTAGGAATTATGGCGGCAAAATCTATGAACAAATCAGGCTACAATGTTCGTTTAGCAGCTGGAACAATTACTGCAGGTGGAACCTTGGGTATTTTAATTCCACCGAGTATTATGCTTGTTGTAATGGGACCAATAATGGAAATACCAGTTACAGATTTATTTGCTGCAGCGATTATTCCAGGAATATTACTAGCAACACTTTATGCGGCCTATACAACTATTAGATGTTGGATTGATCCAAGTTTAGGACCAGTACTGCCAGTCGAGTTAAGAGCCACTAGTATGTTAGCTGTTTGGAAAGAATTTTTTATTGGTTTAGTTCCACCAGCAGCCTTAGTGTTTGCTTCACTTGGAAGTATCTTGTTTGGTTTTGCTACTCCAACAGAGGCAGCTGGTTGTGGTGCAATGGGCTCTTTGTTATTAGCTATAGCTTATAGAAAATTAACATTTGGAAGATTACAAGAAGCCCTAGTTAAAACTCTAGAAATTTCTGCATTAATTATGGTTTTAGTTGCAGCATCAAACTTTTTTGGAGCTGTATTTTCAAGACTAGGAACACCAATGTTACTAACTGATTTCTTGCTTGGTTTAGAGATGAATAGATATTTAATTCTTGGAATGATTATGGTTATGATTTTTCTTTTAGGGTGGCCTTTAGAGTGGGTGCCTATTGTTATGATTATAGTGCCAATTATATTGCCATTAGTTGAAGCACTTGGCTTTAATTTAACTTGGTTTGCAATCCTTGTAGCCGTAAACCTCCAGACTGCTTGGCTCTCACCACCTGTTGCTCTATCAGCTTATTTTTTAAAAGGTGTAGTTCCAGAATGGGATCTTAAAGATATTTATCACGGAATGATGCAGTTTATGGTTATTCAAGTTATTGGTTTAATTTTAATCATAGTATTTCCACAGATTGCTTTGTGGCTTCCAGCCTATCTATATGGACAGTAGAACTTATTAGTTTATTATAGTTTTAGTGAATCAGATCAAATCAAAAAATACTCTAATTAATTGGGAGCTAGTTGCTGTTAATCCAAATGATAAAAATTGGAATTGGAAAGATTTATTTTACTTTTGGGCAAACAATATCCAAAGTTTGATTGCCTTTTCTTTAATTGCCTCACTTTATCTAGTTTATGAATTAAATGTTTTTGTAGTTTTGGCTGGAAGTTTAATTGCTTCAATATTTGTTTATTTCTTTGCAAATTTAATTGGTAAACCGTCTCAAAAATATGGACTTCCTTTTCCGGTAATTCTAAGAAGTTCAATTGGTATAAAAGGAGCTAAATATTTTGCCCTTTTAAGAGGAATGGTGGGAGTTTTCATGTTTGGAATTCAAACATATTTTTTATCAAAACTTTTTAGCTACTTAATTAGAATAATATTATACTCTATTGAAAATTCATTCTTGGATCAGGATATATTTTTAGTATTTGTTTTTGGTTTAAATTTAATTGACTGGATAGCATTTATTTTTGCAATTTTATTACAGGTTTTTTTATTTAGTAAAAGTCATCAGTTTAATAGATCTATAATTAAAGTTTCTGCAATTACTGTTTATTCGGGAATGCTTATATTTTTTTTAACAGTCTTGCTTTACGATGTTAAAGTTACTTCCGCTGCATTTGTTGATATTTTTTCAATACAAAATGTTTTAAATAGTAACAATATTGCACCATTGATTACAGTAGTAGGAACTTTATTTGCTTATTTTTCAGTAGTTATAGTTAATTATGGTGACTTTAGTAGATATGTAAAAAATGAGAGTGAATTAAAAAAAGGAAACCTAAGCTTAATACTAAATTTGATAATCTTTTCTTTTTTTGCAGTTTTTATAGTAATTGGGTCGGATATTTTCCTTAACAAAAATTTAGAACTCATGGAAAGAATTTTAACAAGCCCTACAGATATTATTGGGAAAATTGATAATTCTGAGTTAACTGTGATTGTATTATTTTTTATAGTTTTTGCATCTGC
The DNA here is from genome assembly GCA_905612335.1 of uncultured Candidatus Pelagibacter sp. Next base: position 19,190 of record CAJQRT010000026.1, on the reverse strand, counting down.
ATCAACAAATTTAATAGCAAATTATATCCCAGCTCAAAACTCACTGTTGAATTTTTTTCCTCAAACACTTAATTTAAAAAAATCTGCTATTGTTATTACTATTATTGGTTTTATTGTTGGTATATTTTGGTTGCCATTATTAAGTCAGATTGGAATATTAGCATTTGTAGATACTCTTGGTTCTTTTTTTGGTCCATTGTTTGGTATTATGATTGTTGATTATTATTTATTAAAAAAAACAAACTTAAATAATAATGATATCTTCTCTTTAGATGTGAAGGGTATATATTTTTATTCTAATGGCTGGCATTTAAAAGCAATCTACTCATTAGTTTTAGGATTTGTTTTTGCAGCTTCAACTATCTGGAACGAAAGTTTAATGAGCTTCCACTCTTTTTCCTGGATCATTGGTGCCTTAATTTCATCTTTAACTTATTATCTTTTAACTAGTAAATAAACCTGTGCATCAGTTTGATTTGAATAATAGAACTGCAATTATTACAGGAGGGGCACAGGGTTTTGGTCTTGATATAGCAAAAAGATTTTTAAAGTCAGGAGTTAAAACTATTATTTGGGATATTGATGAAAATGAACTTAAAAAAGCAACTCAAGAGTTAAACAATCCAAATCTATTTTATAACGTTGTCGATGTTTCTAATTATAAAAATGTTAAAGAAACTGTTGATGAAATAACAAAATCTACAAACATTGATATTTTAATTAATAATGCTGGTATTACAGGTTCGACATCCTCTCTATGGGACTATGATGTTGAAGAGTGGAATAAAATAATACAGATAAATTTAATGGGTACTTTTAATTGCTGCAAGTGTGTTGTGCCCAATATGATTAAAAAAAATTATGGTAGAATTATCAATGTCGCATCTGTAGCTGGTAAAGATGGAAATGCTAATGCTAGTGCCTACAGCTCAGCTAAAGCAGGAGCTATTGGCTTAACTAAATCTTTAGGTAAAGAACTGGCTGATAAAAACATAGCCGTTAACGCAGTTACTCCAGCTGGTGCAAAAACAAGAATTCTTGATCAAATGTCAAAAGAGCATGTTACTAGGATGCTTTCTAAGGTACCTAGAGGTAGATTTTTAGAGATTGAAGAATTTACTTCATTAATTTGTTGGTTAGCATCAGAGGAAAACTCATTTTCAACAGCAGCTGTTTTTGATATTAGTGGTGGCCGATCTACCTATTAACTAACATTCTAGTTTCCACATTAAGAGACTTACTTTCTTTAGAAATAACTGGTGCCAATAGAATTACAGACCAATATATTAGCAAAATAAATATAGAAATTGATTTCATAACATCTTTCTAGTATCAGATATTGATCATTTAATGCTTAAAGTGTGTTGAAATATTGTTTTTAGATTTAATTTAGATATACCCTAATTTGATGAAATCTTTTTTAATATTATTTGGATGGTTATTTTTAATAATAAAACCTTTATTAGCTGAAAATGTTAAGGTTTTTGATTTTACTAATGATGAGCTTAGCACTTTAAAAGTTAAAAAAGTTAAAGGGGAGACCAATTGGACACTTGGATCTAATGAAAATGGTAATTTTATCAGAGCAGAAGCCAAAGGTGTTGGGTCAGGATTAGGAAAGGAAATTAAAATTGATCTAAATAAAACTCCTTTTATTAATATTACATGGAAAGTTGAGAAAGATTTATCTGGCATTATAGAAACTAGTAAAAAGGGACACGATTATGCTGCTAGAGTATTTGTTATAAAAAAAACTGGTTCTACAGCTCTATCGAATAGGGCAGTAAACTATGTATTTTCTAGCAATAATGAAGTTGGAAAAAATTGGCCTAGCCCCTATACAAAAAAGTCAATTGATTACGTATTATCTTCAACAAAAAACAACCCAGATGTCTGGGTGACTGTTAAAGCTAATGTTAAAGAGGATTTTATGAAGCTTCATGGTATAGAAGTTTTAGATATATCTGGTGTTGCGATAATGACAGATACAGATAACTCAAAATTAAAAGCAATATCATATTATCAAAACATTTATTTTTCAGCAGAATAAAGAGTTTTTTTAGTAGTTTTTTGCTATCATATAAACATGCATGAAAATTTTTTTCATAAACTTAAAGTTTATTATGAAGACACTGATGCAGGTGGAGTTGTTTATTATGCAAATTATTTAAATTTTCTTGAAAGAGCTCGGACAGAAGCTTTATTTAGCTTAGGTTTTAGTAATAAAAAAATTACAGATGAATTTGGAGCGTTAATTATAGTTAAATCTTGTAGTATTGAATATAAAAAACCTGCCCATCTTGAGGATGAATTAAATATTAGATCTTTTGTTAAATCAATTACAAAAACATCATTTTTTATGAACCAATTTATTTCAAGAGGAGAGGATATAATAGTTGAAGCGAAAGTACATTTAGTCTTTGTTAACAACAAAGGTAAACCTATGAGAATACCTGGGTCTCTATTTCAGGATTTTAAGCCTTATTTTTGTGACAGTATTAAAGCCTAGAATATTTTTTAGCCATTATAAGTAAGCTCATCATTTTTTTTGTGTTAATAACTTTTGTGTTAACATTTCTTGGACTTGGATGGTAACTGGGGATTAGAATTTTACCATCAGGCAGATAATATTTGACACCATGTTTAAAAATTAATTTTTTATCAATTATAAAATTTTTTTTATAAAACTTTATACAATTATCAAATGCAACTTTACCCAATGTAATTATAACTTTTAAATTTTTTAAACCTTGAATTTCATTATCAAAATGATTTGAACAGTTATTTAGTTCTATTCCTAAAGGTTTGTCATCTGGTGGAACACATTTTAAGATATTGGTGATATATGTATTATTAAGTTTCAAGCCATCTTTTATATGTTTAGATGTAGGTAAATTTGAAATACCAACTTTACTTAAACAATGAAATAAGAAATCTCCTGATTTATCACCTGTAAAAGCCCTACCAGTTCTTGTTCCACCATGTGCTGCTGGTGCGAGACCAATAATCATTAGCTTTGCTTTAATATCGCCAAACCCCGTAACTGGCTTTCCCCAATAAGCTTCTGACATGTGTTGTTTTCTTTTAATATTTGAAATTTTTTTACTAAATTTTATTAATCTAGGACATTTTTTACATTTAATTATTGAATTATTTAGATTTTTAAATTTAATGCTCATGAATGAAGTTAATTCAAATTATTATATTCATATTTATATCCTTTAATACAACGTTAGTAGCTAATTCAAATGAAGATTTGCAGAATTTACTAAGTGAGGGTGGAAAATTAATATTTATAAGACACGCATACGCCCCAGGCAGTGGTGATCCAGATAATTTTGATTTATCTAACTGCGCTTCACAAAGAAATTTGAGTCAGGAAGGTATTAATCAAGCAAAGAATATTAATAAATTTTTTCTAAAAAATCTCATGTATAGCAACTCAGTTCTATCTAGTGAATGGTGCAGATGTAAACAAACGGCTAAATATGCCTTTAAAAAATATAAAACTAAAAGTTTTTTAAATTCATTTTTTAGTCAAAAATTTGCTCATAACAAAGTTAAACAGATCAAAGAATTAAAAGAATTTATAAAAAAGTGGGATGGTAAAGGTAACTTAATTTTTGTCACACATTATGTTGTAATTTCTGAGATTTTAAATTTATCTGTTTCATCAGGTGAAATTGTCATAGCAGATAAAGATTTTAATATTCTTGCTAGACAAAAAACTTCTAACAATTAAAGGTATATTTTTTTATAATAAAATATAGAATATATTAATGTCATCAAAAAAAGCAATGAAGCTAGCTCAAAAACAAGCTTTTGCAAAACATCGAAGCAATATCACAAATACTAAATTTGGAACAAAAAAATTAAATTTTGTTATCAAGACAAACAAGACTAGCGTTATAAATAAAAAGTCTTAACTTTCTTTTTCAAAAATTTCTATATTGCTGCAAGTTGATACTTTTGAAATAGCTTCTTCGCCATTAATTACAGTTTTAATGTTAATTATGAGGTTATTTTTTTCAAAAACTAATTGAGTGTAAAATTGTGGGTAACCAACTCTATCCGTAAAGATTAGGTTTTTATCCTCATAAACAAATCTTTCTAAAGTGTTGTCTTTCTTTATACTTAAGTCTGTTCTTTTATGTTTTTTATATGTTTTGTTGTCATAAACATAGTTTCTAATCATCAAAGATTTTTCTAAATCTAAGATATATTCATTTTTAACAAAACTATCATTTAAATTTTTGCATCCTGTCAAAAGCATTATTTCTGAAAAAACTATTGTTTGAAAATTAAGTAAAAATGTTAAAATTATCAAAAACTTGATACTAAAACTATTTTTTCTCATTTTTATCAAAATAAAATAATGTGATTAAAAAAATAATTGTCCATACAAATACTGAAATAGTTTTTATAAATGATGTTTCCGCACCCCAAGCATCTAAAAAAAAAGCACCAATTATGATTCCAAGGATATAAATTATACTAATTATTGTTGTTTTATTCATTTAATTAACTTTTTTTATAAAGTGAAATTCCATTTTCAACTTTATGATTATAAGAACCTTTAAAACTTTCTAATTGCCAGCCACTCAGTCTTGCCTGGATATCAGTTAGATTAGATTTTTTCCATTCATCTGATGTTTCTTCTAATTTCAACATCTTTTTTTCTTCATTATTTCTACCATAACCATAACAGTATCTAGTTTGAGGATCTGTTTTACATATGCTTATACATGGAGAAACAATCATTTTTTAAATTATTAGTTAATATAATTGAATATTATTATATTTCATAATTATTCTCATTGGACAAATAGAATCTATCCTATATAAAGCCACAAGAATTGTGGGCGAATGGCGGAATTGGTAGACGCGCTGGTCTTAGGAACCAGTATTGAAAGATGTGAAGGTTCGAGTCCTTTTTCGCCTACCAACAAGTTGAAAAAATTATGAAAGTTACAGTAGAAAATAAAAAAGGTTTAAATAAAGACATTAAGGTCTTCATAGATAAAAAAACTATGAATTCTTACATGGATGAAAAATATGAAGAAATTAAAAAGACTGTTAACTTAAAAGGTTTTAGACCAGGAAAAGTCCCTAAAGAAATTTTAAAAAGACAATTTGGTCAAGCAATTTTTAGTGAAGTGCTTGATAAAGTTCTTAAAGACACTTCAGTTAAAGCTTTAGAAGATAATAAAATTATACCAGCCGGACAACCTAAGCTTGATCTTAAAACTTATGGTGAGGATAAAGATCTGGAATATGTAATGTCAGTAACGGAACTTCCAAAAGTTGAGCTTAAGTCTGTTGAAAATATTAAATATGATGAATATTCAGTTAAAATTGATGCAAATGAAACTGATAAAAGAATTAAAGAAATAGCCAAAAGTCAAAATAACTTTAAAGAAGTGGCAGCTGACGTTAAAGCTGTAGAAGAAAATTTGGTTATTTTTGATTACAAAGCAACAATTGATGGAAAAAACTTTACTGGAGGTGAAGGAAAAAATACTCAATTAATTTTAGGTAAAGATTTATTTATTAAGGGTTTTGACAAACAACTGACTGGTGTTAAGAAAAATGATGAAAAGTCTGTTGATGTTACACTTCCTGAAAATTATCCACAAAAAGAATATGCAAATAAAAAAGCTAATTTTATTTGTAAGATTGTAGAGGTTAAAAAATCAGAAGAGGTAAAAATTGATGATGACTTTGCAAAAAATTTAGGTGCAAAAGATCTTGCTGATTTAAAGGGGTTAGTTAGCAAACAAATCAATGATGAGTATAAAAATTCCTTAGATAAATTGGCCAAAACTCAAATCTTGAAAGAAATTGAAAACTTTAAAGTGGATGAAATTCCAGAAAACTTAATTGAAGAAGAAGTTAAGATTTTGTCCCAAGATATGACTGAAGAAGATTTTAAAAAAAGTAGAAAAAATTTTGAAGAAATTGCTAAAAAAAGAATTAAGGTTGGGTTAATCTTAAATGAATTTGGTGAACAAAATAAAATCAAAGTAACTGAGCAAGAAGTTCAAGCTGAAGTTCAAAAACAGCTTAGAATGATGCCTGGCCAAGAAAAGATGGTTATGGAATTTTATCAAAAAAATCCTTCCGCATTAGCTAGTTTAAGAGGAACTGTGTATGAGGAAAAAATTATTGCTCTAATCAAAACTAAAGCGAAACCATCTAAAAAAGAAATTAGCAAAGAAGAAGCAGAAAAAATTTTAAAAGAACATCAAAAACAAGATCACAATCATGAACATGATCATCCTGCAGAAAAAAAAGCTTCAAAATCTGCTAAAATTGAAAAAAAGCCAAAACCTTCAGCATCTAAAAAACCCTCAGCAAAAAAAGTTAGTAAAAAGTAATCACAAGTTGTATAAGTAAAAGAATCAACTTATGACAACAAACTTATTAGATCAAATGAATACCCTAGTACCAATGGTTGTTGAGCAATCAAATAAAGGTGAGAGAGCGTATGATATTTATTCAAGACTTCTTAAAGAGAGAATTATTTTTTTAGTAGGACCAATAAATGATAACTTAGCATCTCTAGTTACAGCACAGCTTTTATTTTTAGAGTCTGAAGATCCAAAAAAAGAAATTAATCTATATATTAACAGTCCTGGAGGGCTTGTGACTGCAGGTCTTGGAATTTATGATACTATGCAATACATTAAGCCAGATGTTTCAACATTATGTATTGGTCAAGCGGCGTCAATGGGTTCATTTTTATTAGCTGCAGGTAAAAAAGGTAAAAGATTTTCTTTACCAAATTCTAGAATTATGGTTCACCAACCTTCTGCTGGTTTTCAAGGACAAGCTACTGATATTGAAATTCATGCCAATGAAGTTATGGACTTAAAGAAAAGGCTTAATGAAATTTATTCAAAACATACTGAAAAATCTGTTGATGATGTGAAGAAAGCTCTAGAACGTGATAACTTTATGACTCCAGATACTGCAAAAGAGTTTGGTTTGATTGATGATGTAGTTGAAAACCGAACTTAACACACAACATATTGACACCCCACTAAACTGATACTTGATTAGTATGAGTCATCTATATTAAAGTAAACTGATTGATTCGTTTATAAATCTTATGACAACAAATAATAAAAATATTCTTTACTGTTCTTTTTGTGGAAAGAGCCAACATGAAGTTAGAAAACTTATTGCAGGTCCAACTGTTTTTATATGTGATGAATGTGTTGAGCTATGTATGGATATCATCAAAGAAGAAAGTAAAGACACATTTGTCAAACATCAAGATGGATTACCACCACCAAAAGAAATTTGTGCTGTATTAGATGATTATGTTATTGGACAACCTCACGCAAAAAAAGTTTTATCGGTTGCTGTTCATAATCATTACAAGAGACTTAATTATGAGAGTAAAACAAGTAAGACAGTTGAACTTTCAAAATCAAATATTCTTTTAGTTGGTCCAACTGGGTGTGGAAAAACTTTATTAGCTCAAACATTAGCAAGAATTCTTGACGTTCCTTTTACTATGGCAGATGCAACCACATTGACCGAAGCAGGTTATGTTGGTGAAGATGTTGAAAATATAATTTTAAAATTATTACAAGCTGCTGATTACAATGTTGAAAAAGCACAACGTGGAATTGTATATATAGATGAAGTTGATAAGATTAGCAGAAAGTCAGAAAACCCTTCTATTACCAGAGATGTTTCTGGAGAGGGTGTTCAGCAAGCACTATTAAAAATTATGGAAGGCACTGTAGCAAGCGTTCCACCTCAAGGAGGAAGAAAACATCCACAACAAGAGTTTTTACAAGTAGATACTACCAACATTTTGTTTATCTGTGGTGGAGCATTTGCTGGTTTAGATAAAATAATATCTCAAAGAGATAAAGGTACATCAATTGGATTTGGTGCAAATGTTAAAAAAACAGACGATAAAAAAACAGGTGAGTGGATGAAAACTTTAGAACCTGAAGATTTGTTAAAGTATGGCCTAATTCCAGAATTTATTGGCAGACTTCCAATGATAGCAACCTTAGAAGATCTTGATGAAAAAACTTTAATTAAGATATTACAAGAACCAAAAAATTCATTAATTAAACAATATCAAGAATTATTTAAACTAGATGGTGCTAAATTAAACTTTAAAGAAAATGCAATTAAAGAGATTGCACAAAAAGCAATTAATAAGAAAACTGGGGCTAGAGGCCTTAGGTCAATCTTGGAAAATATTTTGTTAAAAACGATGTACGATCTTCCAAGTCAAGACAATGTTGAGGAAGTTATTGTAGATGCTAGTGCGGCCAAAGGCCTATCTCAACCAATCATAGTTCATTCAAAGAATAGCATCAAAACTAAGATTGATAAAACTTCAGCCGCTTAATTTCACGTTAATAAGCAATAAATAGCTATTGCAATATTATATTTAATATCCATATTTAGATAATGGATGTTAAAATTGAAAAACCTTTATTGCCATTAAGAGATATTGTTGTATTTCCAAATATGGTTATTCCTTTATTTGTAGGTAGAGATAAATCTATTGCTGCTTTAAATGAAGTTATGAAAAAGGACAAAAAAATTGTTCTAGTTACTCAGAAAAATTCAGAAATAGATGATCCCAAAAAAACTGACGTTTTTATGTATGGTTGTGAAGGTAATATTTTACAATTATTAAAATTACCAGATGGCACAGTAAAAGTTTTGGTTGAAGGAAGTAAAAGAGTAAAAATCTTAGATTTTAAAGATAATGAGAAATTTATTATTTGTGAATATGCCCATTATCATGATGTCGTAACCAAAGATGAAGACCTGATACCATTAGCAATGACTGCGGTAAGAAGACTAGAAAAACTAACTTCAATTAATAAAAAAATATCAAGTGAAACAATCAATAATATTAAAAAACTAACTGATGCATCTCATATCGCTGACAATATTGCGTCTCATTTAACTGCTACTATTTCTGAGAAGCAACAAATTTTTGAAACTATTGATGTTAAGAAAAGACTAAATTCTATAATTAAAATAATGGAAAACGAAACTAGTATTATTGGAGTTGAAAAAAGAATTAGAGGCAGAGTTAAAACTCAAATGGAGAAAACTCAAAGAGAATATTATTTAAATGAACAGCTTAAAGCTATTCAAAAAGAATTAGGTGAAATTGAAGATGGAAAAGATGAGACATCAAGTTTAAATAAATTAATTATCAAGTCAAAAATGCCAAAAGATGTTGAAAAAAAATGCATGGCTGAACTTAAAAAATTAAAAAATATGAGCCCAATGTCTGCTGAGGCTACTGTTATCAGAAATTACCTTGATTGGATGACGGATCTTCCCTGGTTTAAAAAAAGTGAAGTTGCTATTGATCTCAAGAAAGCACTAGCAGTACTTGATGGAGATCATTTTGGTTTGGAAAAGGTTAAAGAAAGAATTATTGAATTTTTAGCAGTTCAAAAAAGAATGGAAAAAATTAAAGGCCCAATCCTATGTTTAGTTGGCCCTCCAGGAGTGGGCAAAACATCTTTAGGTAAATCAATTGCAAAAGCCACTAATAGAGAATTTGTAAGAGTATCAGTTGGTGGCATGAGAGATGAAGCTGAAATAAGAGGTCATAGAAGAACTTATATAGGATCTTTACCTGGTAAAATTATTCAAATGATGAAGAAAGCAGGAACTAAAAACCCTTTAATTCTTCTTGATGAAATTGATAAAATTGGAAATGATTATAGAGGCGATCCGTCTTCAGCATTATTAGAAGCACTAGACCCAGAACAAAATTCAACATTTAACGATCATTATCTAGAAGTTGATTATGATTTATCAGATGTGATGTTTGTAACTACAGCTAATACTTTGAATATCCTGCCACCATTATTAGACAGAATGGAAGTGATTCGATTGGCTGGTTACACAGAGGATGAAAAAATTAATATTGCTAATAAATATCTTCTACCAAAACAAATCAAAGATAACGGCGTTAAAGAAAAAGAAATGACACTCTCTGAGGATATTATTAAAGAAATTATTCAAAGTTACACAAAAGAGTCTGGTGTTAGAAATTTAGAAAGAGAAATTTCTAAAGTTGCAAGAAAAGTTGTAAAAAAAGTTGTAACTGGTGAAGAAAAAGAAGTGAAGATTGATTTAAAAAATTTACCAGATTATTTAGGAATTCAAAAATTTAAATTTGGTGAACTTGAAAATGAAGATAAAATTGGTGTCGTTACAGGTTTAGCATGGACTGAATATGGTGGCGAAATTCTTAAAATTGAAACTGTTATTATGCCTGGAAAGGGCAGAATGCAAATTACTGGAAAACTTGGAGACGTGATGCAAGAGTCTATCAAGGCTGCAAAATCATTTATTAGATCTAAAAGTTTAGATTATGGAATCATTCCACCATTATTTGAAAAAAAAGATTTTCATATTCATGTTCCAGAAGGTGCAACACCTAAAGATGGACCATCAGCAGGTATTGGAATGGTTACTTCAATAGTATCTGCAATCACAAATAACCCAGTTAGAAGAGATGTTGCTATGACAGGTGAAGTGACATTAACGGGCCAAGTATTGCCAATTGGTGGATTAAAAGAAAAATTATTAGCAGCACATAGAGCTGGAATTAAACAAGTCATTATTCCAAAAGAAAATGAAAAAGATCTAGTAGATATGCCCAAAAAAATAATTGATGATATTAAAATAACTCCTGTAGAGCATGCAGATGAAGTGTTAAAAATAGCTTTAACTAAAGAGTTAAAAAGAGTTGAGTGGGTAGAGGTTGAAAAAATTTCTAAATCAGAGGATAAAACTCAAGCTAGCATTCAATAATTACTAATTTATATCCTTTTCTTATTTAATATCTGTTTTGACTTTTGTAAATAATTGCTATAATTAAACAATAATTTTGGTTTAGGGTGGTTAGCTCAGCTGGTAGAGCATCTCGTTTACACCGAGGGGGTCAAAGGTTCGAGTCCTTTACTACCCACCAAAACTAGTAAAAGTGGGGGTGTAGCTCAGTTGGTTAGAGCGATCGCCTGTCACGCGATAGGTCGAGGGTTCGAGTCCCTTCACTCCCGCCACTTTTTTAGTCTTTTTAATGTGAATATCACATAAATTGTGACGTAAGAGCACTTCAACATGATATAAAAACTGCTATATAGACTTCATGCTTTCAGAATTTTTAAAAGATTATTTGCCTATTATATTATTTTTAATAATAGCCCTTGGCCTGAGTTGTGCTTTTGTAGTAATTAATTTAATTCTTTCACCAAAACATCCTGATCCAGAAAAATTATCAGCATATGAATGTGGATTTGAACCTTTTGAAGATTCTAGGATAGAGTTTGATGTTAGATTTTATTTAGTAGCAATCCTTTTTATAATTTTTGATCTTGAGATAGCCTTCCTTTTTCCTTGGGCAATCTCTTTAGGAAATATAGGTCTACTAGGTTTTTCCTCAATGATGATTTTTTTATTTATACTTACAATTGGTTTCATTTACGAGTGGAGAAAAGGCGCCCTAGATTGGGAATAAAATTTTAAAATATGAATTTAGAAAATAAAAATAAAGAAATTCCAGAAGAGTTTAAGATACTTTCTGAGGATTTTAGTAAAAATGGTTTTATAACAACTTCTCTTGATAATTTAATAAATTGGTCAAGAGCTGGCTCATTACATTGGATGACATTTGGTTTAGCATGTTGTGCTGTTGAGATGATGCAAACGGCAATGCCTAGGTATGATTTAGAAAGATTTGGTGCTGCACCAAGAGGTTCACCAAGACAATCTGATGTGATGATAGTAGCTGGAACTTTAACCAATAAAATGGCTCCAGCCTTAAGAAAAGTTTATGATCAAATGCCAGAACCGAGATATGTTATTTCCATGGGAAGCTGTGCAAATGGTGGTGGTTATTATCACTATTCATATTCAGTAGTTCGTGGATGTGATAAAATAGTTCCAGTAGATATATATGTACCTGGTTGTCCGCCGTCTGCCGAAGCATTGCTTTATGGTATTATGCAGTTACAAAAAAAAATTAGAAACAAAGGATCTTTTGAAAGATAATTTATATGCAAAATTTAATAAATCTTGAAAAAAAAATTAACTCAGAACTTACTACTAAGATTAAAAAAACTGAGATTAGACATAAGCAACTATATATCACTATTGATAATGAAGATTTAACAGATGTTACTTTATATATAAAGAATAACGAAAATACAAAATTTAGACAGTTAATTGATATTACTGTTGTTGATTATCCAGAAAACACTCAACGTTTTAAAGTTGTATATTTATTTTTAAGTCATGAATTTAATCAGCGAATTATATTAAGTTATTTAATAAGTGAAAATGAAGTTATATCATCTTTAACACCCATTTATCCTGCAGCAAACTGGATGGAGCGTGAAGTTTTTGATATGTACGGAGTTAAATTTAAAGATCATCCTGATTTAAGAAGAATACTTACTGATTACGATTTTGAAGGGCATCCTTTGAGAAAGGATTTCCCTTTAACTGGTCATACCGAGGTTAGGTATAGTGAGGATCAAAAAAAAGTAATCAAAGAACCAGTTAAATTAGAACAAAATTATAGAAATTTTGATTATGAAAGTCCCTGGGAGGGAACAAAATACATAAAAAAACAGACAGATCTTGATAATGACAAAAAAAACTAAAACTCTAAATCTTAATTTTGGACCTCAACACCCAGCTGCTCATGGTGTTTTAAGATTAATTTTAGAATTAGATGGTGAAGTTGTTGAAAAAGCAGATCCGCATATTGGATTATTACATCGTGGTACTGAAAAATTAATAGAAAACAAAACATACATGCAAGCTGTACCTTATTTTGACAGACTTGATTATGTTGCTCCTATGAACCAAGAGCATGCTTTTGCATTAGCTATAGAGAGAATTTTAAAGATTGATGTACCAATTAGAGCACAATTTATAAGAGTTATGTTTTGTGAGATTGGAAGAATTTTAAGTCACATATTAAATGTAACAACTCAAGCATTAGATGTTGGTGCGTTAACACCTTCATTATGGGGTTTTGAAGAGCGTGAAACTTTAATGACTTTTTATGAAAGAGCCTCAGGCTCAAGATTACATGCTAATTATTTTAGAGCAGGTGGAGTTCATCAAGATTTACCAATGGGGTTAGAAGAAGATATTGGTAAATTTTGTGTTTCGTTTCCTAAAATAATCGATGATCTTGAAACATTATTGACTGATAACAGAATATTTAAACAACGAAATGTTGATATAGGAATTGTATCTAAGGAAGATGCATTAGACTATTCTTTTAGCGGCGTCATGATCAGAGGCTCTGGTGTTCCTTGGGATTTAAGAAAATCACAACCATATGAGTGTTATGAGCAGTTAGAATTTAAAATACCTGTTGGAAAAAATGGTGATTGTTATGACAGATATCTATGTAGAATAGATGAAATGAGGGAGAGCGTTTCCATAATCAAACAATGTCTTGCTAAAATGACAAAAGGACCAGTTAAATCGTCCGATGGAAAGATTAGCCCACCACCAAAAAAAGATATCAAACAATCTATGGAAGCTTTAATTCATCATTTCAAACTATTTACAGAAGGTTATCGTGTTGATAAAGATGAAATTTATACAGCTGTTGAAGCTCCTAAAGGTGAGTTTGGTGTTTACTTAATATCTGATGGTTCTAGCAAACCATATAAGTGTAAAATAAGAGCCCCAGGATTTTCTCATTTGGCTGCAATGGATTACCTGATTAAAGGTCATATGCTTGCAGATGTGCCTGCTGTGTTAGGCTCACTGGATATAGTTTTTGGAGAGGTAGATAGATAATGAGTTTAAGAAGACCTTCAAAAGAACAGCCTGAGAATTTTGATTTTAATCCAGCCTCATTAGAAGCTGCCAAATCAATTATTGCAAAATATCCAAAGGATAAACAACAAAGTGCTGTAATGGCTTTACTTTATATAGCACAGAAACAAAATAGTAATTGGATTCCTTTAGCTGCCATAAAGTATATTGGTAAGCTTTTAGATATGCCATATATAAAAGTTTATGAAGTGGCAACATTTTATACAATGTATAATCTAGCTCCAGTCGGTAAACATTTCATACAAATTTGCACAACTACACCATGCATGATTAGAGGTGCTTATAAACTTGTTGAAGCATGCAAAGAAAAAATTTCTGAAAATGAAAATGAATTATCAAAAGATCAAAGTTGTTCTTGGATGGAAGTTGAGTGTTTAGGAGCTTGTGTTAATGCACCCATGTTACAGATCAATGATGATTATTATGAAGACCTAGATAAAGAAAAGACATTAAAAATTTTAGATAAGATCTTAACTGGTGAAACACCTAAGCCAGGATCTTATAGAGGTCGTTTAAACAATGAACCTGAAAATAATAGAAAAACACTTATGGATTTAAAAAATGCTTAAAGACGAAGATAGAATATTTCAGAATTTATATAATGATAAGGGTTCAGATGTTGAGTCTTCAAGAAAAAGAGGTGACTGGACAAACACTAAAGATATAATTGACAAAGGTAGAGATTGGATAATAACTGAAGTTAAAGCCTCAGAACTTAGAGGAAGAGGAGGTGCTGGATTTCCAACTGGTTTAAAATGGTCTTTTGCACCAAAAGAACTAGGTTCAAGACCTCATTATCTAGTTATAAATGGAGATGAGTCAGAACCAGGTACCTGTAAGGATAGAGATATTTTAAGATTTGAACCTCATAAATTAATAGAAGGATGCTTGATTGCTGCATACGCTGTTCAAGCTCATGTTTGTTATATTTATATAAGAGGAGAGTACTTTATAGATGGAGAAAAACTTCAAGCAGCAATTGATGAAGCTTATGAAAAAAATTTAATAGGAAAAAATGCATCTGGAACAGGTTGGGATTTAGATATTCATATTCACTATGGAGCAGGAGCATATATATGTGGAGAAGAAACTGCTTTACTTGAGAGTATTGAAGGTAAAAAAGGTCAACCTAGACTAAAACCACCTTTCCCCGCTTTAATTGGTTTATACGGTTGCCCAACTATAATTAATAATGTTGAAACTATAGCAGTTGTTCCAACAATATTAAGAAGAGGTGGAAAATGGTTTGCATCTTTAGGAAAAGCAAAAAATACAGGTACTAAAATTTTCTGTATTTCTGGAAATGTTAACAATCCATGTAATGTTGAAGAGGAAATGAGTGTATCCCTTAAAGAGCTGATAGAAGTTCATGCTGGAGGTGTAATTGGAGGATGGGAAAATTTGCAAGCTGTAATACCTGGTGGTTCATCAATGCCTTTAATACCACAAAAAACCTGTGAAACTTTAACAATGGATTTTGATTCATTAATGGCAGAAAAAAGTGGATTAGGAACTGCAGGTATAGTTGTTATTAATAAAGATCAAGACATAATTAAATGCATGGCAAGAATTGCTAGATTTTATAAACATGAAAGTTGTGGTCAATGTACACCTTGTAGAGAAGGTACAGGGTGGATGTGGAGAATGCTTGAAAGAATGGCTAAAGGTGAGGCATCAAGAGACGAAGTTGATATGTTGGGAGATGTAACAAATCAAATTGCGGGACACACTATTTGTGCTTTTGGTGAAGGTTCTTCGTGGCCTGTACAAGGATTGTTAAGACATTTTAAAAAAGAGATTGAGGATAGAAATAATCTTAACCCAATTATAAAAAAAGAAAAAAATATTCCCTATTTAATAGATCAACACTTATTGGATAAAAAAAATGCTTAAATTAAAAGTAAATGAAATTGACATAGAAGTTGAAGAGGGGCTAACTGTACTTCAAGCTTGTGAAAAGGCTGGAGTTGAAATCCCGAGATTTTGTTATCATGAAAAATTATCAATAGCAGGAAATTGCAGAATGTGTTTAGTTGAATTAGAAAAATCTCCTAAACCTATAGCTTCATGTGCCATGCCTGTAGCAGAAGGAATGAACATTAAAACAAATACTGAGTTTGTTGAAAAAGCTAGAAAAGGTGTCATGGAATTTTTGTTGGCTAACCATCCATTGGATTGTCCTGTTTGTGACCAGGGTGGTGAATGTGATTTGCAAGATCAGTCTATGTTTTATGGTGTTGATAAATCCAGATACAAGGAAAACAAAAGAGAAGTTTCAGAAAAAAATATGGGACCTCTAATAAAAACACAAATGACTAGATGTATACACTGCACAAGATGTGTTAGGTTTGCCACGGAGATAGCTGGTGTGACAGAGATTGGAGCCTTAGGTAGAGGTGAGGATATGGAAATCACAACATATCTTGAACAATCAATGCAATCAGAATTATCAGCTAATGTTGTAGATTTATGTCCTGTTGGTGCTTTAACATCTAAGCCATATGTATTTGAGGCTAGACCCTGGGAATTAAAGAAGACTCAATCTATTGATGTAATGGATGCAATTGGTTCAAATATAAGAGTTGATACCTATGGCTGGGAAGTAAAAAGGATTTTACCAAGAATTAACGAAGATATTAACGAAGAATGGATTTCAGATAAAACAAGGTATGCTTGTGATGGTTTGTTAAATCAACGTCTAGACACTCCTTATATTAAATATAATGGTAAATTTGAGAAAGCATCATGGAATGAGGTTTTTAATATAATTAAGTCTAAATTTAAAAATGCTGAAAAAGATAAAATATGTGGAATATCAGGTGATTTAGTCAATATGGAAACACTCTATATATTTAAAGAGTTTTTTAACAAAACACTGGGTTCACATAACATAGAGTCAAGAACTGATCACACATATTTAAACCCTAAAAAAAGAGAAAATTATTTATTCAATTCAACAATTAACGGAATAGAAGAAGCAGATTTTATACTACTCATAGGAAGTAACCCTAGATATGAAGCAACGATTTTAAATGCACGTATTAGAAAAGCATACTTACAAAATAAAACACAAATAATTTCTTTAAATGATGTTGGTGATCTAACTTATCCATATGAGTCTTTAGATGGCGATATTGAAAATATTAAAAAAATTACAGAAAATAATCATAAAGTATCAAGCTTAATTAAAGAGGCTAAAAAACCTCTAATTATCTTTGGACAGTCATCTCTTAAAACTAAATCTGCAAAATATATTTTTGAATCTATTAAATCCTTTTTAGAAAAAAATGATAAAATATCAGGTGAATGGAATTCTTTAAATACAATTTCAGAAAATGCAGCTACAGTTGGTAGCCTTGATTTAGGATTATATAAAACAGTAGATGGTTCAAATGAAGTACTAAAAGATTTAGAAAATCACAAGTTTGAAATTGTTTACTTATTGGGAGTAGATAATCTTAAATTTGAAAAAAAGAATGAATTTGTAATTTATCAAGGAAGTCATGGAGATAAAGGAGCTGAGATTGCAGATATTATACTTCCAGGAGCTGCATACACAGAGCAAAATGGTTACTTTACAAACTTAGAAGGTAAAATACAAAAAGCTTATAAAGCCTCCTTTCCACCAGAAGAAGCTAAAGAAGACTGGTTGATAATTAATGAATTAGCGGAAACAATGAATCATAGAAAATTATTTAATGATAAAGATGAGTTGGATAGTAGTTTACTTAATCAAATTAATTTATTTATTGAAAAAGATAAATCTATTAAATCTTCTACAGTTGAAAATATAGAATTTAAGCAAGAGATTTTAAAATTTGAGAATGAAGATTATTATTACTCAAATGCAATAGCAAGAGCCTCAAAGACAATGCTTGAATGCAAAACAGCTAAAGTTAATTTAAAATTAACAGGTACAGAAGGTTAATAAAATGGAATATTTAAGCATAATTTTTTCAGAGACATATAAAATCTTATTTTTATTAGTACCAGTTCTTGTTTCTGTCGCGATGATTGTTTGGCTTGATCGTCGTATTTGGGCATTTGTTCAAAAAAGACAGGGACCAAATGTTGTAGGACCTTTTGGTTTACTTCAATCTTTGGCTGATGCATTAAAATACATGTTTAAAGAAGTTATTATTCCTTCAAGCTCCAATAAAGTAATCTTTATATTGGCTCCAATTGTCACCATGACTTTGGCTTTAATCTCTTGGGCAGTTATTCCATTTAGTGCAACTCAAGTATTGGCGGACATTAACGTTGGTATTCTCTATTTATTCGCAGTTTCATCATTAGGTGTTTATGGAATTATTATGGGAGGGTGGGCCTCAAACTCAAAATATCCTTTTTTAGGTGCAATTAGATCAGCAGCTCAAATGGTATCTTACGAAGTTTCAATTGGTGTTATTATAATTAATGTTTTGCTTTGTGTGGGCTCGTTAAACTTAAATGATATAGTGATGGCACAAGAAAACTTATGGTTCGTAATTCCATTATTTCCAATGTTTATAATTTTTTTTATCTCTGCTTTAGCTGAAACAAATCGACCACCATTTGACTTACCTGAAGCTGAAGCTGAACTTGTCGCAGGATATCAAACTGAATATTCTGGAATGATGTATGCAATGTTTTGGTTAGGCGAGTATGCAAACATTCTTCTTATGTGTGCAATGGGATCAGTTCTATTTTTAGGTGGATGGCTTTCGCCTATAGATTTATTTCCTTTTAATGTAATTCCTGGAGCCATATGGCTAATCCTGAAGATACTACTTCTTTTTATACTTTTTGCTTTAGTAAAAGCAATTGTACCAAGATACAGATATGATCAGTTAATGAGACTTGGTTGGAAAATTTTTTTACCTTTATCGTTAACTTGGGTAGTTTTTACAGCTAGTTATTTATTTTATTTTAATCTACTACCAACGAATTAATTATGAAAATTTCAAGAATATTAAAAACAATTTTTATGTTAGATTTTTTAGGTGGTCTTACGATTGCCTTAAGAGAGTTTTTTAAACCAAAAAAGACAATTAACTATCCATTTGAAAAGGGTAAAATCAGTCCACGTTTCAGAGGAGAGCACGCTTTAAGAAGATATCCTGACGGTGAAGAAAGATGTATTGCTTGCAAGTTGTGCGAAGCAGTATGCCCTGCTCAAGCAATCACAATTGAATCTTCAGAAAGAGAAGATGGAAGTCGAAAAACTACTCGATATGATATTGATATGATGAAATGTATTTACTGTGGTCTTTGTGAAGAATCTTGTCCAGTAGATGCAATTGTTCAAGGCCCTAACTTTGAATTTTCAACAGAAA